>NZ_SMCL01000019.1:0-110432 GCF_004343065.1 Neorhizobium sp. S3-V5DH | reverse complement strand
CGGCCCAGCCGGCCGGATCGGGGGCTGATCATCAGAGCCAGTGTCGCGCTTCTAACTGGATAACAGCGTCGCAGCCCTATTCAGCTTTGACATTGTATCATGCAGCGAGTGCGCGGCGAATGGCTTGCCCTCCTCGGGTTACAACGCTCTCAGCTGTTTGCGAAAGACCTCAGCCTGTCGCCGGTCAGCCGATAGCGAATCCACTCGTTCATCGGATCGGCGCCGATCGCTTCGTAGACACGGATCGCCGGCTCGTTCCAATCGAGCACGCTCCATTCGAAGCGGCCGCAGCCGTTCTCCAGTGCGATCTGCGCCAGCCGCTTCAGCATGGCCTTGCCGGCACCCAAGCCACGGGCCTTGGGCGTGACATAAAGGTCCTCGAGGTAGAGTCCGTTCCTGGCCTGCCAGGTGGAATAGCTGTAGAACCAAATGGCCATGCCGACCGGTTTGCCATGGTGTTCACATATCAAAGCGCGCGTCACCGATTTTGGTCCGAAGATCGATTCCTGGATTGTTTCGACGGTCGCGGCAACTTCGTGTTCGGCCTTCTCGTAGATCGCCAGTTCGCGAATGAAACCGAGAAGCGTCGCCGCATCTTCACGGACTGCCTCACGCAAGGTCAGCGTCATGGAAAATCCTTTGGAAATAACCAGCTAAAACTGTTTTTGGAAGCAAGGCACGATGTCAGGTCCGCCCGGCGAACATTACTCGGCGGCACTCTTGATCTCCGGCGCTTCGAGTTCGTAGGAATATCCGTCGAGCATGCCATAAGCCTGCTCGATATTCCCGATTTCCGTCTCCGCCTTGCTAATCGCATCGTCGATGGCTTCGCAGCGCGATTTCAGCATGCGCCCGAGGACGTCCGCATCCGGTTTTCTGCCGATACGGTCGATGTGGTTGCGGATTCTCGCCCTGTGCCGCTCCATTTCGAGAATATGGAAGCGCGCATTGACGATCTTGTCGGTCAGCTTTCGGCGCATGGCCGCGACCGGATCGAAACTGCCCGGTTCGCGTTCGTCCAGGATGATCTCATTGACCAGCGTCTCCAGGATCACAAGCCCCTGCAGGTCTTTGGTATCTGCAAGTTCAGGATCGTAGCCGGTATCGTCATAGACTTTGCGCCGGACCGGGTCCGACAGCAATTCATAGGACATGGTGAGCTTACTGAAGGCGTCGACGTCGCCGCCGGTATCGGGGTGGACGCTTTTCGCACGTCTGCGATAGGCCGATTTGATGGCAGCGCCATCCGCCTCGCGGGAAACACCAAGCATCTCATAAGGGTCGATCACAGTGTCACCTGCTTTCGGCAATCAATTTCATCGTCGTAACGGCTAAGGCCCACGGGCTCAACCCATTATCCATTCTTGTGGCCAATTTAGGGGCACCCGCGCCCTGCCCGCTTTTCCCACACTCTATTTGAACCGCCAAAGCCGCGATGGACGCCGGCCGTCAGAAACGGGTGCCATTAGGAAGCTTACGACAACGCAGGGCAACAGGACCAGGAATGTCGCGACGAGGCTGACGTGCTCGGCAATGAATCCCAGAAGCGGCGGGACACCGATGGTCGAGAGCATCAATGTCAGCGATAGCGCCGCGAGATTTTCCGAGGGCTTCCCCTTGCCGAGCGTGATAGTCGCCGAGACGGCCAAAGGAAAGGCGAGTGCCACACCGCAACCGATCAGAAAAAGCGCTATTCCTGCGGATATAGGGCCGAGCGCGGTCACCAGAAGCGCGATGCCCATGGCAACCAAAACAGCCGACGCCCGCACCAGGATGATGGGGCCGAAACGGTCCCTCAGCATATCCCCCGAGAGCCGGGTCAAGCCCATGCCGATCGTGAAGGCGGCGTAGAGCACGCCCGCGACTGCCGGATCGGCGCCAAGCTCCTCCCGGAGGAAGAATATCCCCCAATCGTAAATCGCGCCTTCGACGATGCAGAGACCGAACACCATCACGCAGATCAGCAGGATTGTACGGTCCGGCAGGACGTAAGCCGATCGTTTTCGGTCCGGTTGGGTTTCGGGAGAGACGTCTCTTGGCGTAACAGCGAATACCAGCAGACAGGCTACGATCACGAACCCAGCCGCCAGCGTCTGCTGGACAAAGGGCGTTATCGCCTTCTCGGCCAGAAAGCCTGAGCACAGGGAGCCGACCAGAAGCCCAACCGACCAGAAGCCGTGGGAGCGCGCCAGCACCTTCGTCCCGCTGCGCTGCTCTATACCCGCCGAAATCATGTTGGCCGCAACATCGAAAATCGTGCGAAAGAACCCGAAGAGAAAGAAGCACAGAACGAAACCGCCGACCGGCAGAATGGTCAGCGCGGGCGTCAGCAAGGCGCAAAGCGGCAAAGTGGCGAGCGCCGTCAGCCTCGGGGTGAATCTATCCGTGACGCGACCGGCGATCGGCAGCGCCAGAAACGTCCCGACGGGCGCACTCAACAAGGCAAATCCGAGAATAGCCTTGTCGATGCCCATCGAAGCCTGGATGGCCGGCAGCCGCGTAAAGAGCGAAATGAACAATATGGCGTTGCTGAAATAAAGCAGCGCGGGAGGCAAAAGAAACTTCATGAAATTGCTGTCCGGGCGAATCACAGATCCCGAACCATTCCTGCCAGCGGCGGAGGAAGCCGACAAGAACTGATAACGGAAGGCAGCCTTGCATCGGCAAGAGAAGAGGAAAATCGGCGAGAGGCTGATTAAGACTCCCTCGCCCGCAGCGGCCATCGTTTTGGGTTCGGCTGCTGTTTCCAAGGCTCTGCTTGAAAAATTTGCAGGCGCCATCTTCCCCTTCCACGGAAAGGCGCTACGCTTCTTATACCCGCACCTGGAGAGAGCCGATGTCCGTTCGATTTCTTGCCGTCGTTCTGAGTTTCGTTTTCTTTTCCTCCACCTCTCCCAGAGCGGAAGACCCAGTTGCGGAAGCTCAGGCCGTTATTTCCAACCAGATCGATGCATTGAAGAAAAATGACGCGGAGAAAGCCTATTCTTTCGCCTCACCCGGCATCCGCAGCCTTTATCCGAGCCAAGATCAGTTCCTGAATATGGTGCGCGAGACTTACGAGCCCGTCTATCACGCGGGCAACTATGCTTTCGGCCGCTCGAAAATGATCGGCGGCGGCGAGGTCGTGCTGCAGGAGGTGATGATCAGCGCCAAGGAAGGCAAGGACTGGACCGCCATCTACGAGATGCGGTTGATGGATGACGGAAGCTACAAGGTCAATGGCGTGCGGATGATCCGCAATACCGCAAGCCAGGGCATCTGATCCTTCCGTTCCTTGCCCGCAGCCTCACACCGGGTCGATATCGCCCTTTGCCCAGGTTTCCTGGGTCTCCGCATAAAAATCGCCAAAACGGCCTTCTGCAATCGACTGGCGAATGCCCTTCATCAGATCCTGGTAATAATGCAGGTTGTTCCAGGAGAGCAGCATGCCGCCGAGGGCTTCGTCGGAACGGACCAGGTGGTGCAGATAGGCGCGGGAATAGTCGCGTGCAGCCGGGCAGTCCGACTCCTCGTCCAGCGGGCGCAGGTCTTCCGCATGACGGGCATTGCGGATATTGACCTTGCCCCGCCGCGTGAATGCCAGCCCATGACGGCCGGAGCGGGTCGGCATGACACAGTCGAACATGTCGATGCCGCGGGCCACGGATTTCAGGATATCATCGGGAGTACCTACGCCCATCAGGTAACGCGGTTTTTCCGCTGGCAGCACTGGCAACGTGGTTTCCAGCATCTTCAGCATGACATCCTGTGGCTCTCCGACAGCAAGGCCGCCGACCGCATAACCCTTGAGATCCAGCTGCTTCAATCCCTCTGCAGAGCGGATGCGAAGGTCCGGCTGATCGCCGCCCTGCACAATGCCGAACATTGCCTTGCCTGGCTGGTCCCCAAAAGCGACGCGGCAACGCTCCGCCCAGCGCAGGGACAATTCCATAGCCCTTTCGATCTCCTTGGGCTCCGCCGGCAGGGCCACGCATTCGTCGAGCTGCATCTGGATGTCGGAGCCCAGCAGACCCTGGATCTCGATAGAACGCTCCGGGGACATATGATGCAGGCTGCCGTCCACATGACTCTTGAAGGTGACGCCCTTCTCATCGAGCTTGCGCAGGCCCGAAAGGGACATGACCTGAAACCCGCCGCTATCGGTCAGGATCGGATGGGACCAGCGGATAAGGTTGTGGAGGCCACCCAGACGTGCGACCCGTTCCGCGCCCGGACGCAGCATCAGGTGATAGGTATTGCCGAGTATGATATCGGCGCCGGTATCGCGTACCTGGTCCAGGTACATCGCCTTCACAGTGCCGACAGTCCCAACCGGCATGAAGGCCGGTGTCCGTATCGCGCCGCGAGGATTGGTGATCTCGCCGAGACGCGCGCCGCCATCGGTAGCCTTGAGATTGAACTGAAACGTCTCGGTCATTTTGAGGCCCGGAAAAGAAGGCTTGCGTCGCCGTAGGAATAAAAGCGGTAGCCGGATTGGATTGCGTGGGTATAGGCCGAGCGCATGGTCTCGAGCCCCGAAAAAGCCGACACCAGCATGAAAAGCGTCGACTTTGGCAGGTGGAAATTGGTCATCAGAATATCTACGGCCTTGAAGCGATAACCGGGCGTGATGAAAATATCCGTCGCTCCGCTCCAGGCGTGAATTTGGCCATCTTCACTCGCGGCGCTTTCGATGAGACGCAACGAGGTCGTGCCGACGCAGACGATCCGACCGCCCCTCGCCTTTACGGCATTCAGCCGCGCCGCCGTCTCGGCGCTTACGTGACCGATTTCCTCATGCATCTTGTGATCAGCCGTATCATCGGCTTTGACCGGCAAAAATGTACCGGCGCCGACATGGAGCGTCACGAAATGTCGCTCGATACCTGCAGCGTCCAGCACCGCAAACAGCTCCGGCGTGAAATGCAGGCCAGCGGTAGGAGCTGCTACGGCGCCTCTCTCCCTGGCATAGATGGTCTGGTAGTCCTTCCGGTCGCGATCGTCCTCGGGCCGCTTGTCAGCGATATAGGGCGGCAGCGGGATGTGCCCTACGGCCATGATCGCCTCGTCGAGCGCAGGTCCGGTGAGATCAAACAGCAAGGTGATTTCACCCCCCTCGCCCTTTGCCTCGACCGTTGCGTTCAAAGTCCCGAGCAGACAGGCATTGCCGGTATGGCCGAAGGCGATGCGGTCGCCGACCTTGATACGCTTGCCAGGTCTGGCAAATGCCTTCCAGCGTTCGGGGCCGGCACGCATGTGAAGGGTCGCAGACACCGGAAGTTCGTTGCCACCCTCCCTGATCCGCTGGCCTTCGAGCTGCGCCGGGATCACTTTCGTGTCGTTGAAAACCAGCGCGTCGCCGGCCCTGAGGAAGCGCGCCAAGTCGGACACGCAGTGATCGGCAAGCAGCGGCTCGCCATCGGGCCGGACGACGAGCAGCCGTGCACTGTCGCGAGGGCTGGCAGGCCGCAGCGCAATATTCTCCTCCGGCAGATCGAAATCGAACAGATCAACGCGCATTGAAAAATCCAGAAAAGCGAAACCCGCCCCGCCGAAAAGGCAGAGCGGGCCTTCGTTCGATTGATATCAGACGTCTGCAGCGACCCGCAGCGAAACGATCGAATCCGGATCCTTGACGGGCTCGCCCTTCTTGATCTGGTCGACGAAGTCCATGCCTTCGATAACCTGCCCCCAGACCGTGTACTGCTTGTTGAGCCACGGAGCATCCGTAAAGCAGATGAAGAACTGCGAGTTTGCCGAGTTCGGGTTTTGCGAGCGAGCCATGGAGCAGGTGCCGCGGACATGAGGCACGGCGGAAAACTCAGCCTTCAGATCCGGCTTTTCGGAGCCGCCCATGCCGGCACGTGCCGGGTTGAAGCTCTCGCCCCCCTGCTTGCCGAACTTCACGTCGCCGGTCTGGGCCATGAAATCCGGGATGACGCGGTGGAATACCACGCCGTCATAGGCATTTTCGCGAGCAAGCTCCTTGATGCGCGCGACATGGCCGGGAGCCAGATCCGGCAGGAGCGAGATGACGACCTTGCCCTTGGTCGTTTCCATGATGAGAGTGTTTTCCGGATCCTTGATCTCGGCCATGTGCCTTCTCCTTTATACGGCGCCCGGGACGTTCGTCCGCGACTGGGCGACCTTTTGCTTACTTCTTGCCGACGGTGACCTTGATCATCTTGTCGGGGTTCGTCACCTCGCCGTTGCGGCCCTGGCCACGCTTGATCTTGTCGACGAATTCCATGCCGGACACGACCTTGCCGACCACCGTGTACTGTCCGTTCAGGAACGAACCCTCATCGAACATGATAAAGAACTGCGAATTGGCGGAATTGGGATCCTGTGAACGCGCCATGCCGACGGTTCCACGCTGGAACGGCACCTTCGAGAATTCGGCCGGAAGGTCCGGAAGGTCGGAGCCGCCGGTGCCGGCGCGCGCCGGATTGAAGTTCTTGCCATCCTGCTTGCCGAACTCGACGTCGCCGGTCTGCGCCATGAATCCGTCGATCACCCGGTGGAACACGACATTGTCGTATGCTCCCTTGGCAGCAAGCGCCTTGACCTGGGCCACATGTTTGGGCGCCGTTTCCGGCATCAGCTGGATCACAACCGGCCCGTCCTTGAGTTGGACGGTCAGAAAGTCGTCAGGTGCTGCCGAAGCCGGCAGGATCATCGAAGCAAAGGCGAAAGCGCCGGCGATAGCGAGACGAAACAGTTTCATGACAAATACTCCGGATTTCGGAAACGATCAGCGTTTCAGCTTGTTGTTCAGCGCGTTAAGGACCGCCGCGGGAACGAAGGCACTCACATCGCCGCCCATGGAGGCGATCTGCCGGACCAATGTGCCGGTAATGGGGCGAGTGGCGACGCCAGCCGGCAGAAAGACGGTCTGGATATCCGGCGCCATCTGGCGGTTCATGCCGGCCATCTGCATTTCATAATCGAGATCAGTGCCATCACGAAGGCCGCGGATCAGGAGCCCCGCACCGTTGGTGCGGGCAGCATCAACGACCAGCCGGTCGAAGGAGACGATGGACAGGCTGTCGGCACGCCCCGGCAACACCTCCTCGAGTGAGGCCCGGATCAGGTCCGCTCTTTCCTCGAAGGAGAACATCGGCGCCTTGCCCGGATGAATGCCGATCGCGACAATGAGTTTATCGGCAACGTTCAACGCCTGCACAAGCACGTCCAGATGGCCGTTCGTCATCGGATCGAAGGAGCCGGGATAAAAAGCGGTCGTCATGCTTTACGTCTTGGCCTGTTTCAACAGAATTTCCTGCGCCTTTTGTCATGGAAGCGGGGCATCCGCAAGCGCCTCCCCCTTTCTGAACAGGAGATGAATGGCCCGTTCAAGCGCGTTTCACAGCGAGTATGGTCTATAGGCATCGTGACGGAGACAATCCGTCCATACCGAGGGAGAAACGAAGGGAATGCTGGCAGTCATGGTATTGACCGCGGTTGTTCTTGCCTTGGCTGCGGAAGCCATAGTCGTTGCTTACGAGACGAGCTGGGCCTGACGAACCCAATTCTGAACGCCAGATGAACAGAGCGTTCAAGGATGCTTCAGAGCGGCCTAGGTAAGTTTCTCTCAAAATGCCGTGGAACCTGTTTGCGCCAGGCGCGTTCAGGCAAACGAGAAGGACAGACGGAGATGATCGCGAAAAGGAAAACGGTCATGCCTGACAAGATCACCATGATCAACCTGGTGTGGACGGCAATGATCGCTGTAATGCTGACGGCAACAGTCACCCTTTATCAAGATAAATCCGATTTGGCAGATCTGAACTATCCGCAGGTGACCGGTCGTTACAACGACCTCTCCTATTACTGAGCGATACGCTCGCGAGAAAGGATGACCATGTTCGTGACGTTGACTGTACTTGCAGGCTTGATCAGCATCATGTTCGTGGCATCCGTGGCCTCCACGATTTCCGAGCTTCGCCGCGAGCGCGACGATATGAAGGATTTTCGGGACTTCGCAAAACGGCACAGCGCGTTCTGACGATTTGACAGTAGCGAACTGAGCTTTAGCAGACTCCCGTCGCAGTCGGTTCAAAGAAAAGCCGGAGGATCCTTGATCCTCCGGCTTTTACTTTATTCACTTTCCGGGACGGGCCGGCCTATTCGGCCGCACCCTCGTCATTTGCCGGATTTTCATCCGCAGCGGAGCCGAGATCGCCGGTTTCGGCGGTTATCTCTTCCGGCAGGCCGTTGCCATTTTCGTCGTCGCTTTCCGGCTCGCTGATGCGCTCGACCGAGACGACCTTTTCATCCTTGGCGGTCGAGAAGATTGTCACGCCCTTGGTCGCACGGCTGGCGATACGGATGCCGTTGACCGGCACGCGGATCAGCACACCACCATCGGATACGAGCATGATCTGATCGGCGTCCTCGATCGGGAAGGCAGCCACGAGCTCGCCGATCTCCGCCGTCTTGGAGGTATCGGTGGCGCGGATGCCCTTGCCGCCGCGGCCCGAGGTGCGGAAGTCGTAGGAAGACGACCGCTTGCCAAAACCCCTCTCCGAGACCGTGAGCACGAACTGCTCGCGCGCCTTGAGCTCCTCATAACGCTCGTCGGAAAGCTGCCCTTCCTCAGTGACTTCCTCGCCCACGAGAGCGATATCCTCTTCATCCACACCAGCGGCGCGACGTTCGGCTGCAGAGCGCTTGAGATAGGCGGCACGCTCCCAGGGCTCTGCGTCCACATGGCCGACAATGGTCATGGAGATGATGCGGTCGTTATCGCCGAGCGTGATGCCGCGTACGCCGATCGAGTTGCGGCCGGCAAAGACGCGCACATCGCCGACGGGGAAGCGAATGCACTGGCCGAGAGCGGTGGTCAGCAGCACGTCGTCCTGATCGGTACAGGTCTCGACCGAGAGGATTTCGTCGCCCTCTTCCTCGAGCTTCATGGCGATCTTGCCGTTGCGGTTCACCTGAACAAAATCCGACAGCTTGTTGCGGCGAACGGTGCCGCGAGTCGTCGAGAACATCACATCCAGGTTATCCCAGGTGGATTCATCCTCAGGCAGCGGCATGATCGTCGTGATGCGTTCGCCGGGTTCCAGCGGCAGCATGTTGATCAGCGCCTTGCCGCGCGATTGCGGTGTACCGATCGGCAGACGCCAGACCTTTTCCTTGTACACGATGCCGCGCGAGGAGAAGAACAGAACCGGTGTATGGGTGTTCGCGACGAACAGGCGCGTGACGAAATCCTCGTCGCGCGTCGCCATGCCGGACCGGCCTTTGCCGCCGCGGCGCTGAGCACGATAAGTGCCTAGCGCCACGCGCTTGATGTAACCAAGATGGGAAACGGTCACGACCATGTCTTCACGGGCGATGAGATCCTCATCGTCCATGTCCGGACCGCCTTCCATGATTTCAGTGCGGCGCGGCGTGCCGAATTCGTCGCGCACCTCGGCCATTTCGTCCTTGACGATCTGCTGGATGCGCAGTCTCGACGACAGAATGTCCAGATAATCGCTGATCTCGGCCCCGATCTTGTTAAGTTCGTCGCCGATTTCGTCGCGGCCGAGCGCCGTCAGGCGGGCCAGACGAAGCTCGAGGATGGCGCGGGCCTGTTCCTCGGACAGATTATAGGTGCCATCGTCATTGATCCGGTGGCGCGGATCGTCGATGAGGCGTATCAGCGCCTCGACATCCTGAGCAGGCCAGCGGCGTGTCATCAACTGCTCACGCGCAGTCTGCGGATCGGGCGCGCGGCGGATCAGAAGAATGATCTCGTCTATATTGGCGACGGCAATGGCCAGACCGACCAAGACATGCGCACGTTCACGCGCCTTGCGCAGCAAATACTTCGTGCGGCGGCTGACGACCTCCTCGCGGAAGGACACGAAAGCCCTCAGCATGTCGATCAGGGTGAGCTGTTCCGGCTTGCCGCCGTTGAGAGCCACCATGTTACAGCCGAACGAGGTTTGCAGCGGCGTATAGCGATAAAGCTGATTGAGTATCACTTCCGCATTGGCGTCGCGCTTCAGCTCCACCACGACGCGATAGCCCTGGCGGTCGGACTCGTCACGCAGATCGGAAATGCCTTCGATACGCTTTTCGCGCACCAGTTCGCCGATTTTTTCGACCATCGCCGCCTTGTTCACCTGAAAGGGAACTTCGGTGATGATGATCTGCTCGCGGTCGCCGCGCATCGGCTCGATCGTGGCACGGCCGCGCATGATCACGGATCCGCGTCCGGTTTCATAGGCCGACCGGATTCCGGAGCGTCCAAGGATCATCGCGCCGGTCGGGAAATCGGGACCCGGGATGATCTGCATCAGCTCGGGTAGTTCGATCGCCGGATTGTCGATCAGCGCGATACAGCCGTCGATAACCTCGGAAAGATTGTGCGGCGGTATGTTGGTCGCCATGCCGACGGCGATGCCGCCTGCACCGTTGACCAAAAGATTCGGGAATTTCGCCGGAACCACGACAGGCTCGGAGAGCGTGCCATCGTAGTTGTCGCGGAAATCGACGGTTTCCTTGTCGAGATCGTCGAGCAGGGCGTGGGCGGCTTTCTCGAGGCGGCATTCGGTGTAACGTTCGGCCGCCGGCGGGTCGCCGTCGATCGAGCCGAAATTGCCCTGACCATCGATCAGCGGCAGGCGGAGAGACCAATCCTGCGCCATGCGCGCCAGCGCGTCATAGATCGCCGAGTTGCCGTGCGGATGGAATTTACCCATCACGTCCCCGGTCACGCGGGCGCATTTGACGTATTTCTTGTTCCAGTCGATGCCGAGTTCCGACATGCCGTAAAGGATGCGCCGGTGGACCGGTTTCAGTCCGTCGCGCACGTCTGGAAGTGCGCGGCTGACGATCACGCTCATGGCGTAATCGAGGTAGGACCGCTGCATCTCTTCCATAATGGAAATGGGTTCAATGCCTGGAGGCAGCTTTCCGCCGCCGGGTGTGCTTTGCTCAGTCAAATCGGATCACGATCTCTGTTCGGAATCAGTTTCTTTTTTATAGCGGAAAGCGGTTCCGAGCGCCAATTTCCACCGTCGTTTTGAACAGCTTTTGCGGTCTTTTCCAGGCATTTCTCCTGGGACGCGACGACGGCGGAAAGCCGTGAGGCGGGCTTTCCTAAACCGTGCGCCTGTCCTAACAATCTTCAAGTCCAACTGCAAGGATCGCAGAGGTCCAGGAGAAGATATGGCAAGCCCCGATATGCTGGTCAATGCGTTGACCACGATGCTCGTAACGCTCGATCCACCGGGGCTGGCGCCGGTCTTTCTCGGCCTGACGGTCGGCATGACGGGAATCCAGCGCCGCCACGTCGCCTTTCGCGGCTCCCTGATCGCGTTCGGCATCCTGGCGCTCTTTGCGCTGTTCGGATCGAACGTCCTGGGTCTGCTCGGAATATCGATCGGCGCCTTCCGCATTGCGGGCGGTTTGCTGCTTTTCTGGATATCCTTCGAAATGGTCTTCGAAAAGCGCCAGGAACGGAAGGAGAAGACGTCCCAGGCCGCAATCACGATCGACCACCTTCACAATATCGCTGTCTTTCCGCTGGCTCTTCCGTTGATAGCCGGGCCTGGTGCGATCTCCGCCACCGTACTGCTCGCCGGCGCCTTCCCGGGCCCACTCGACCGGACCCTGCTGATCGGCGTCATCGCACTCATTATGGGGCTCGTCTACGTGACGCTTCTGGTCGCGGAACGGCTCGACCGTTTCCTCGGCGTGACCGGCCGAGCAATTCTCACGCGCCTGCTCGGCGTCATCCTGGCCGCTCTCTCGGTGCAGTTCGTGCTCGACGGCGTTCGCTCGGCCTTCAATCTGTAATATTTCGAAAACGTCATATGGCGCGACATTGCAGGTTTTTCTGCTAAAAGCCGCGGCAAAGAGAATCAAAGAAGGTTTTGCCATGCGGCGTGTGTTGCGGCGGCTTTTTCCCGAAGCCACCTCCATCAGTGTGAAAGAACGGTTGCGCGCAGCCTCGGGAGCCCTGGCCGGGATCCTCGCAACAGGTTTGCTCGGCAGTCTGGCGCTGCGAGCCGACGCCTCTCTTCCGGCGCTGATCGCGCCGATGGGAGCCTCCGCCGTCCTTTTGTTCGCGGTCCCGTCCAGTCCCCTCGCCCAACCCTGGTCGATTCTCTGCGGCAATATCGTTGCCGCATTTGTAGGAGTCACCACGGCGCTCGCGATAGAGGACCCGTTCCTGGCGTCCGCGATCGCCATTGGCGTCGCAATCGCTGCGATGATGGCACTGCGATGCCTGCACCCGCCAAGCGGAGCCATCGCGCTGACCGCCGTTCTGGGCGGGCCTGCCATTCATGATCTGGGATACGGTTTCGTATTCTGGCCGGTCGCCGGCAACTCGCTCGCCCTGCTGCTTCTTGCCCTGGTCTTCAACAACCTGACGGGGCGCCCCTACCCTCATTCCATAAAGCCGCCGGCAACCGATCACGGTACCGCCGATCCCGCTCCGATGCAGCGGATCGGCTTTACTTCAGCCGACCTCGACGATGTCCTGAAGGAATACGATGAGTTTCTGGATATCGACCGCGAAGACCTGGAGACTATCCTCAGAAGAACCGAACTGCGATCCTACCGGAGACGCGCAACGCATCTCGACTGCGCCAGCATCATGTCTCGCGATGTAGTGGCGGTCGCGCCCGACAATTCGCTGAAAGAAGCGCAGGACGTGATGCGCAGCCACCATTTCCGGGCGTTGCCGGTCACCAACGACCGTGCCGAGGTCGTGGGCATTGTCACTCAGACGGATTTCCTGGATAAGGCGACCTGGACCACGGGGCGCCCGAGAATTGGCTTTGCTCAGCGGATTCGGCTTATGCTGTCCGGGGCAAGCGCCCCGAACGACACCGTCAAGGATATCATGACCACACCGGTCCGGACCGTTGCGCCCGACACGCCCATTGCCGACGCGATCGTCATCTTTGCAGAAGAAGGGCTGCACTATCTGCCGGTGACCGGCGGAACCAACAAGCTGGTGGGGATACTATCGCAGTCGGACGTGCTGGTGGCGATGCTCGCAGACAGCGCGAACCAGAATACGGAAACACGCCTCTCCGCCTAATGGCGGTCGGACGGTTGCCCGCGGGCATACCCGCCCGGCGAGTGCCGCTTGGATCAGAACGGAATATCGTCGTCGAGATCGCGGGAAAAATTGCCGCCGGCAGGCTGATTGCCGCCGCGGCTCGAGCCGCTGGAACCGCCCGAGGACCGGCGGTCATGATCATTTCCACCGCCATAGCCGCCGCCGAAGTCGTCACCGCCGAAGTCATTGCCGCCGCGGGCTCCGCGGTCGCCACCGCCCTCACCCCGGCCGTCCAGCATCGTCAGCGTCGAGTTGAACCCCTGCAGCACGATTTCGGTCGAATACCGGTCGTTGCCGGTCTGATCCTGCCATTTGCGGGTCTGCAGCGCGCCTTCGATATAGAGCTTTGCGCCCTTCTTCACATACTGCTCGACGACCTTGCAGAGGCCTTCGTTGAAGACCACGACGGTGTGCCATTCGGTCTTTTCCCGCCGCTCGCCGGAATTGCGGTCGCGCCAGGTCTCGGAAGTCGCGATGCGAAGATTGGCGATCGGCCGACCGTCTTGCGTGCGGCGAATTTCCGGATCGGCGCCTACATTTCCAATCAGGATCACCTTGTTCACGCTACCAGCCATAACTTTCACCTCATCCGCCGCCTGCTTTGCGGCCTTGAAACCAATCGTATCACTTTAGCCCATCGACATGCCCGGTTGGGCATTCATGAATTTTAATCCACAGGCAAATTGTTCTTTATTTGTTCTATTTTATTCCTATAGTGCTGTCAACCGACTCGGAACGGTCCGCAATCGCAGCAGTTTCGTCTCGACAGGCACGGATCAATCACTACATAAGGACCTCGATCCTCCCAAAGAGCATGATGATGAGTGAACTCAAAACCATTTCCATACGTGGCGCGCGCGAGCATAATCTTAAGGGCATCGACCTCGATCTGCCGCGCAATTCGCTGATCGTCATGACGGGCCTTTCGGGGTCGGGCAAATCGTCGCTTGCGTTCGACACGATCTATGCGGAAGGCCAACGTCGTTATGTGGAGAGCCTATCGGCCTATGCGCGCCAGTTTCTGGAAATGATGCAGAAGCCGGATGTCGATCAGATAGACGGCCTTTCGCCGGCAATTTCGATCGAGCAGAAAACGACCTCGCGCAACCCGCGCTCGACGGTCGGCACGGTCACCGAGATCTACGACTATATGCGCCTGCTTTTTGCGCGCGTCGGCGTGCCCTATTCGCCGGCAACAGGCCTGCCGATCGAAAGCCAGACCGTCAGCCAGATGGTCGACCGCATCCTCGCCTTCGAGGAGGGCACGCGCCTTTACATTCTGGCGCCGATGATCCGCGGCCGCAAGGGCGAGTACAAGAAGGAACTCGCCGATCTGATGAAAAAGGGCTTTCAGCGCGTCAAGGTTGACGGCCAGTTCTATGAGATCGCCGATGTTCCCGCGCTCGACAAGAAATATAAGCACGACATCGACGTTGTTGTGGACCGCCTCGTGGTGCGCTCCGACATTTCCGCACGCCTGGCGGACAGTCTCGAGACCTCGCTGAAACTGGCCGACGGGCTGGCGGTCGCGGAATTCGCCGACAAGCCGCTGCGCGCCGAGGATACCGCAGCCGGTGGCTCCGCCAACAAGTCGCTCAACGAGACGCACGAGCGGGTGCTGTTTTCTGAAAAATTCGCCTGCCCCGTTTCCGGTTTTACCATTCCGGAAATCGAGCCTCGGCTGTTTTCGTTCAACAATCCCTTCGGCGCCTGCCCGACCTGCGACGGCCTCGGTTCGCAGCAGAAGGTGGATGAGGCGCTGATCGTGCCGGAACCCGCCCGCACGCTGCGCGACGGCGCGATTGCGCCATGGGCGAAATCAACCTCACCCTATTACAACCAGACGCTCGAAGCGCTCGGAAAAGCCTTCGGTTTCAAGCTGTCCAGCCGTTGGAACGAGCTTTCCGAGGAGGCTCAGAAGGCCATCCTGGAGGGCACTGAGGAAAAGATCGAGTTCCACTATGCCGACGGCGCCCGTTCCTACAAGACGATCAAGAACTTCGAAGGCATCGTGCCGAACCTCGAACGCCGCTGGAAGGAAACCGACAGCGCCTGGGCGCGCGAAGAGATCGAACGCTACATGTCGGCCGCTCCCTGCCCGGCCTGCAACGGTTTTCGCCTGAAGCCGGAAGCTCTCGCGGTGAAGATCAATAAGCTGCATATCGGACAGGTCACGGATATGTCGATCCGGCTTGCGCGCGACTGGTTCGAAGTGCTGCCGGAACAGCTGAACGCCAAGCAGAACGAGATCGCCGTCCGCATCCTCAAGGAGATCCGCGAGCGTCTGCGGTTCCTCAATGACGTGGGCCTCGATTATCTCAGCCTCTCGCGCAATTCCGGCACGCTTTCGGGCGGCGAGAGCCAGCGCATTCGGCTCGCCTCGCAGATCGGTTCCGGCCTCACGGGCGTGCTTTACGTATTGGACGAACCGTCGATCGGCCTGCACCAGCGGGACAATGCGCGGCTGCTCGATACGTTGAAGCACCTGCGTGACATCGGCAATACCGTGATCGTCGTCGAGCATGACGAGGACGCTATTTTAACGGCGGACTATGTGGTCGACATCGGCCCGGCCGCCGGTATCCACGGCGGTCAGGTGGTGGCACAGGGCGCGCCGAAGGACATCATGGCCAATCCCAAGTCGCTGACCGGCAAATATCTGTCGGGCGAACTCGGCGTGCCGGTTCCCATGGAGCGCCGCAAGCCCAAGAAGGGCAAGGAGATCAAGGTTTTCGGTGCTCGCGGCAACAATCTCAAGAATGTCACCGCGGCCATTCCGCTCGGTGTCTTCACGGCCGTTACCGGCGTTTCCGGCGGAGGCAAGTCCACATTCCTCATCGAGACGCTCTACAAGGCTGCCGCGCGCCGCGTCATGGGTGCGCGCGAAATACCTGCCGAACACGACAAGATCGACGGTTTCGAGTTTATCGACAAGGTGATCGATATCGACCAATCGCCGATCGGACGTACGCCGCGTTCCAACCCGGCGACCTATACCGGAGCCTTCACGCCGATCCGCGACTGGTTCGCGGGTCTGCCGGAAGCCAAGGCACGCGGCTACCAGCCGGGACGGTTCTCCTTCAACGTCAAGGGAGGGCGCTGCGAAGCCTGCCAGGGCGACGGCGTCATCAAGATCGAGATGCACTTCCTGCCGGATGTCTACGTCACCTGCGACGTCTGCCACGGCAAGCGCTACAATCGCGAGACGCTTGACGTGCATTTCAAGGGTAAATCGATCGCCGACGTGCTGGACATGACGGTTGAGGAAGGGGTGGAGTTCTTCTCCGCGGTGCCGGCGGTGCGCGACAAGCTGCAGTCGCTCTTCGATGTCGGCCTCGGTTATATCAAGGTGGGGCAGCAGGCCAACACGCTTTCGGGTGGCGAGGCGCAGCGTGTCAAGCTAGCCAAGGAACTGTCGAAACGCTCGACCGGACGTACGCTCTACATCCTCGACGAGCCGACGACGGGCCTGCATTTCCACGACGTGGCCAAGCTCCTAGAAATGTTGCATGAGCTGGTGAACCAGGGCAATTCCGTGGTGGTGATCGAGCACAATCTCGAGGTCATCAAGACGGCCGACTGGATCATCGATATCGGTCCCGAAGGCGGCACGGGCGGCGGTGAAGTGGTCGCGTCCGGCACGCCCGAGCAGATCGTCAAGGAAAAGCGGTCCTATACCGGCCACTTCCTCAAGGAACTGCTGGATCGCCGGCCAGCGAAGAAGGTGGAAGCGGCGGAATAGCAGTATTGCGTCATGGAGGGGAATTCATGAAGAAAGCCGGCACTATTCGCACAGGCATCGGCGGCTGGACCTTCGAGCCTTGGGAAGGCACGTTCTATCCGGAAAAACTGGCGAAGAAGAAACAGCTAGAATATGCGGCCAGCAAACTGAAGGTGATCGAGGTCAACGGAACCTATTACGGCTCGCAAAAGCCCGAGACTTTTGCCAAATGGGCTTCCGAAGTGCCGGATGGTTTCATCTTTTCGCTGAAGGCGAGCCGCTTCACCACCAATCGCAAGGTTTTAGCGGAGGCCGGAGAGTCCATCGAAAAGTTCCTGACCCAGGGTCTGACGGAACTCGGCGATCATCTCGGGCCGCTGCTGTGGCAATTCGCGCCGACCAAGAAGTTCGAGCCCGAGGATTTCGAGGCTTTCCTGAAATTGCTGCCGAACAAGCTCGATGGCTTGAAGCTGACCCATGCCGTCGAAGTCCGCAACGACACATTCAAGGTGCCGGAATTCATCGCGCTGCTGACGAAATACAATATCGCCCCGGTTTGTGCCGACCATTTCGACTATCCCATGATCGCCGATGTGACCGCCGATTTCGTTTATGCCCGGCTGCAGAAAGGGTCCGACGATATCAAGACCTGTTATCCCGAAAAGGACATGAAGGCGTGGGCGCACCGGCTTGAAATATGGGCGGAAGGCGGCGTGCCGGACGATCTGCCGCTGATCGACGAAAGCCACAAGCCGAAGAAGGAGCCGCGCGACGTCTTCGCCTTCTTTATCCATGAAGGCAAAGTCAACGCCCCCTACGGCGCAATGGCCATGAGCGAACTTCTGGAAACCAAAACTAACCGGTGAGTGTGACACTCGCATTGGCGGCCAGATCTTCAGCCGTCATGCCCCTGCCGGCGCGCTTTGCCGCCTCGGCATGGAGGTAGACGCCAGCGGCGGCCGCTTCGAAGGCGGGCATGCCTTGCGCCAAGAGGGCGCCGATCATGCCCGCCAGCACATCGCCGGAACCCGCGGTCGCCAGCCATGGCGGTCCGTTGGCGTTGATGCAGGCACGGCCGTCCGGGCCCGCTATCACCGTATCCGCCCCCTTGTAGACAATCACCGCGTGAGCGCGCTCGGCCGCTCTTAAGGCCTTCTCGACCTTGCTCTGATCCTGTTCGGGGGCGAGGTCGGGAAATAGCCGGGAGAATTCGCCCTCGTGCGGCGTCAGCACCAGGCGTGTTTCACCCCCGGCAAACGCATCGAACAATTCCGAGGGACGTTCTTTAAAGGACGTAATGCCATCGGCATCCAGCACCAATGGTCGATCCTTGAGCGCCAGGACGAATTGACGAGCCTTCTCGCCAACGCCAAAGCCGGGGCCGAGCACGAAGGCGGAGAGTTTTGCCGAAGCCGTCCAATTCTGCAGGTCGTCCAGGTCGTCGATCTGATGCAGCATGACGGCAGTGAGCGAGGAGGCATTGACGGGCAAGGCATCGGCGGGCGATCCAACGGTCACCAGTCCGGCCCCGGCTTTCAGGCCCGCTGTGGCGGCAAGCCGGGCGGCCCCCGTCTTCGTCCCCTCCCCGGAAAAGACAACCAGATGTCCGCGACGGTATTTATGCGTTGCCGCTTCCGGCGCCGGAACCAGATCCCGCCATAGAAGCGGGCTGTTTTCGCAGATCCTGCCCGCGACGGAACGGATGATCCGAACCGGAATACCGATATCGAAGACTTCGATGTCTCCGCAGAGTGACCGTCCCGGTAAAAGCAGATGTCCGGGCTTGCGGGCCATGAAGGTGACCGTATGTCGGGCTGTGAAAGACGCGCCGAGCGGCACGCCGCGGCGGCCGCAGAGGCCTGAGGGCAGATCGACCGCCAGGACCGGGACTTTGGCTCCGTCCACCTTGCCGATCACCAGTTGCACCGCTTCAGGTACGTCCCGCGCCAAGCCGGCACCGAAAAGGGCGTCAACGACGATGTCACCCTGCTCGGGTCGATAGCATTCGAGCGGCTCGGAGGGTCCGCTCCAGAGATGGCGTGCGTGGCGCGCATCTCCCTTCAGTCCCTCCGGGTCGCCAAGATGGAAGACATCGACGGAAGCACCGGCCTCTACCAGTGCGCGGGCGGCCACATAGCCGTCGCCGCCATTATTGCCCGGCCCACACAGGACGGCGAAGCGCAATGCGCCGGGAAAATTCCGCAGGGCCGACGCTGCGACAGCTCGCCCTGCCCTTTCCATCAGATCGAACGAGACAATACCGGACCGGGCAGCGGCGGTGTCGGCTGCGGTCATTTCGTTCGGCGTCAGCAGTAGATGATCGATGGGAAAGCTCATACTGCTATTGAATGGAAACGTGGTCAGAAAACAAGCGGCGATGTCGGCTCTCGATAGCATATTTAATATGCATTTGCCTAAATAATAATCTCTACGGCGCTTCTATTTACATCTGCTTACATTCCGCAAAAACGAGACAAAACGCTCATTCCTGCACCGCACCGCACAAGAATCAGAAAAAATGGAAGCATTTCGGCCACGGAACACGCCGTTCTGCGGGGATTTCGCTCAAAAACACATTATTTTTTTGAAAGTCCCTTCCGAGTTTGGCACGATAACTGCATTGGCATGGCCGAGCGGGTAAAGGCCTGCTTCAAGCGAGAAGCGGAGAGATAGTTTCTCATGAAAAAGATCGAAGCGATCATCAAACCTTTCAAGCTGGATGAAGTGAAGGAAGCCCTTCAAGAGGTCGGCTTGCAGGGAATCACCGTCACCGAGGCAAAAGGTTTCGGGCGTCAGAAAGGCCATACGGAACTCTATCGCGGTGCGGAATATGTTGTTGACTTCCTGCCGAAGGTTAAGGTGGAGGTTGTCCTGGCGGACGAGAACGCGGAAGCGGTCATCGAAGCGATTCGCAATGCCGCGCAGACTGGACGGATCGGGGATGGCAAGATATTCGTCTCCAATGTGGAGGAGGTCATCCGTATCCGCACTGGTGAAACGGGCGTAGACGCCATCTAATCCGCCCCGCGGCCGCCGGCCCGGGCTCAATCGTCATCTTACATCGAGGAAGGTCATATGACGAGCGCAAGCGAAATCATGAAACAAATCAAGGAAAACGACGTCAAGTTCGTGGACCTGCGCTTTACCGACCCGCGCGGCAAGCTGCAGCACGTCACCATGGACATTGCGTCGGTCGATGAGGACATGTTCGCCGACGGCGTCATGTTCGACGGTTCCTCGATCGGTGGCTGGAAGGCCATCAACGAGTCCGACATGGTACTCATGCCTGACCCGGCCACTGTCCATATGGACCCCTTCTTCGCGCAGTCGACGATGGTCATCTTCTGCGACATTCTCGATCCAATTTCGGGCGAAGCCTATAACCGCGACCCGCGCGGAACTGCCAAGAAGGCTGAAGCCTACCTGAAGGCATCCGGCATCGGCGACACCATCTTCGTCGGGCCCGAGCCGGAATTCTTCGTCTTCGACGACGTCAAATACAAGGCCGACCCCTATAACACCGGATTCAAGCTGGATTCGTCGGAATTGCCGTCCAACGACGATACCGACTATGAGACCGGCAACCTCGGCCACCGTCCGCGCGTCAAGGGTGGCTATTTCCCGGTTCCGCCGGTCGACAGCCTGCAGGATATGCGCTCCGAAATGCTGACCGTGCTTGCCGAAATGGGCGTGGTCGTCGAAAAGCATCACCACGAAGTCGCCTCCGCCCAGCACGAGCTCGGCGTCAAATTCGACACGCTGGTGCGCAACGCCGATAAGATCCAGATCTACAAATACGTCGTGCATCAGGTCGCCAATGCCTATGGCAAGACCGCGACCTTCATGCCAAAGCCGGTGTTTGGCGACAATGGTTCGGGCATGCACGTGCATCAGTCGATCTGGAAGGACGGGAAGCCGACCTTTGCGGGTGACGAATATGCCGGCCTCTCCGAGAGCTGCCTTTATTACATCGGCGGCATTATCAAGCATGCCAAGGCAATCAATGCCTTCACCAACCCGACGACCAACTCCTACAAGCGTCTCGTTCCGGGTTATGAAGCGCCGGTGCTGCTCGCCTATTCGGCGCGCAACCGCTCTGCTTCGTGCCGCATCCCGTTCGGGACTGGGCCGAAGTCGAAGCGGGTGGAAGTTCGCTTCCCCGATCCGCTGGCAAACCCCTATCTCGGCTTCGCCGCCATGCTGATGGCCGGTCTCGACGGCATCAAGAACAAGATCCATCCGGGCAAGGCCATGGACAAGGACCTTTACGATCTACCGCCGAAGGAGCTCAAGAAGATCCCGACTGTCTGCGGATCACTGCGCGAAGCGCTCGAAAACCTCGACCGCGACCGTAAGTTCCTGACCGCCGGCGGCGTGTTCGACGACGATCAGATCGACGCCTATATCGAACTGAAGATGACGGAAGTCATGCGCTTCGAAATGACCCCGCATCCGGTCGAATTCGACATGTACTACTCGGCCTGATCCGGCGATTCTGCCACTGGCGTTTTCGAACGGCGAGCTCAGGCCCGCCGTTCTTTTTTGGCGCGGCATCGCCTCAGCGGCAGGGAATACCGGGGCCATAGCGGCGATCCGGTTTGACGGCAGGATTCTCGATTATTGCCGGACCTTGGAATGCTCAGCCGTCGCAGGAAGTAATTTTGCGATTCCAGATCCGTCGGCCACAGATGACGCAAGTCTATCCTTGGAACAATGAAGGGCGGTGCGCATTACTCTCTTGATGTCAGAGAATTCTATTCCCACATTAGGATGCGAAAGGACATCGCACCATGAAACAACGCAACGCTAAGTTTACAATCGGAGAGGTGGTCCGCCACAAGGTCTTTCCGTTTCGGGGCGTCGTGTTCGATGTGGATCCGGAATACGCCAATTCTGAAGAATGGTGGAATGCCATTCCGGTCGAAATCCGGCCAAACAAGGACCAGCCCTTCTATCACCTGCTCGCCGAAAACGACGAGACGGAATATGTCGCATACGTTTCGGAGCAAAACCTGGAGCATGACGAGAGCGATACTCCCTTGCGCAATCCTCAGGTCTACCAGATCTTCGATCGCGGTCCATCAGGCCAGCTGAAACCCAAGGTCATCCTGGCCCACTGACTGGCGGCGACAATCAAAAAAAGACGCCTGCATCTCCCGGCGTCCTGCCTACAAAAAAGCCGGCATCTCTGCCGGCTTTTTCTCAGATGAACATCAAGACGGTTACTGGCCCTGCTTGGCCGCGTTCTGTGCGTCTTCCAGCTTCTTGCGGGTTTCTTCCGCCTTCTTCTGCAGGCCTTCTTCCAGGCTGCGCTGGCTCTGGGCGATCTGCTCCTGCGGCATTGCCGGGCCATCGAACACACCGGTAAAGCCGGAGAGCGAAACCTTGATCGGGTTCGGCGCGCGGCGGAAGTTGATTGACGTGAAGACGACGTCGTTACCCTTCTTGAGGCTGGCGATCATCGCGTCCGTCAACGGCACTTCCGCAGTGCATTTATCCGGCAGGCAGACGACATAATCCAGTTTCTGGCCCTTGCCGCCATCGATCTGCATGATGACGCCCGGCGGCACGAGGCGCGCGGTCGGAACCGAAACCTGCAGGATCTTGCGGTTTACCTTGCCTTCGACGGTGATCAGGCCGACAGCCGTGACCAACTGCCCGTTCTGGGCGGCGATGATGTTCTGCACGACGCAGATGTCGCTGTCATCCTGCTTGCTGCAAGTCTTGAACCAGCCGAGCGGCGGTGCACCCGGAGCGGCGGCGGCAGGTGCCGCGGCATCCTGTGCAAGGGCTGCAGCCGGCAGCGCACTTGCGCCAACCGAGAGAGCGAGAACGGACATTGCCGTCCGCAGAACTTGGGTTGCCTTAAGCATCATAACGAGATCCGTCTCCTGAAATCCGTGGGGCGGCAAGACGCCGTTCAAATCCCTCGGGGTGTCCTACTGCCCGTCACCTGTCGGCGAAATGAGGCATTTGAATGACCCGCCCGTCCGGCAAACCTGTTACATCGCGACGGCCACGATATCCAGCCCCCTCTTTCGTATTTTTTCACAAGGCGTTAACGCGCCTGTTCAATCTTTCGCGGGCGGTGCCGGGTTGGTCCCCCTAGGGGTATGCGTTATCTTGCCTTCGAATCAGCGAGGACATCTCCCACCATGAGCTCGATGCGACGCTTTGTTCCCCTTATCGCGGCCCTTTTGATCGGCGGGCCCGCAACAGCCGAGCCCCTGCACGGGATCGCAATGCACGGATCGCCGGCCCTGCAACGAGACTATAAGCACTTTTCTTACGTCAATCCGGAGGTCAAAAAGGGCGGCAGGGTGGCCTATGGGGTGGTCGGCACATTCGACAGCCTCAATCCGTTCGTCCTCAAAAGCATGCGCACGACCGCACGCGGCCTCTGGGACACCATCTTCGGGCATCTCCTCTACGAACCCCTGATGACTCGTTCCAGCGATGAACCATTCACGCTTTATGGTCTGCTCGCCGAGAGCGTCGAATGGGATGAAGACCGCACCTTCATACAGTTCAACATCAACCCGAAGGCAAAGTGGTCGGACGGCCAGCCGGTGACCCCGGAGGACGTGATCTTCACGTTCGAAATTCTGCGCGACAAAGGCCGAATTCCCTTTTCCAACCGGCTTGCGCCCGTGGAAAAGATGGAAAAGGTGGGCGAACGCAGCGTACGTTTTACCTTCAACGACAAGGCTGACCGCGAGTTCCCGCTCATCCTCGCTACCTCCACCCCAATCCTGCCGAAACACGTCATCGATCCTACGACTTTCGACCAGTCGACTTTGAAGCCCCCTGTGGGCTCGGGCCCCTATCTCGTCAAATCCGTGTCACCCGGCGAACGCATCGTTTATGAGCGAAATCGGGATTATTGGGGCAAGGACATTCCCTCGAAGATCGGCTTCGATAACTACGATCAGATCTCGGTAGAATATTTCCTGCAGGAAAACACTCTCTTCGAAGCCTTCAAGAAGGGTGTGATCGATGTCTATCTGGAAGGCAGCCCGACTCACTGGGCTCGTGCTTATGACTTTCCCGCTGTACAGAAAGGCGAAGTCATAAAAGACGCCTTCAAGCCGCAGCTTCCAACGGGCATGCTCGGCTTCGTGTTCAACACCCGTCGTCCAGTCTTTGCCGACGTCAACGTCCGTGCCGGCCTGTCGCTGGCCCTGGATTTCGAATGGGCCAACAAAAACCTCTTCGAAGGCGCCTATACCCGTACGGAAAGCTATTGGCAGGACTCGCCGCTCTCTTCTCTCAGCAGACCGGCAGATGAGCGCGAACTTGCCATTCTCGGACCGGCCAAGGAGAGGATCGAACCTGCGGTTCTCGACGGCACCTATCGCCTGCCGAAAACAGACGGCTCCGGCGCCGATCGGAAGGTGATGAGAGACGCTGTCGACCTTCTGAAAAAAGGCGGCTACACGATCAAGAACGGCAAGATGTCCGATGCCAACGGAAAACCGCTCGTCTTCGAGGTGATGACGCAGACCCAGGACCAGGAAAAGCTGGCGATCGCCTATCAGCGCACGCTGAAGATGATCGGCGTCGACATGGCGATCCGCACTGTCGACGACGCACAGTACCAGGCCCGCTCCGGCAGTTTCGACTACGACATGATCGTCAAATCCTATCCGTCGACGCTGTCACCCGGCATCGAGCAGGTTGGCCGCTGGGGATCCTCTTCGCGCGACCGGCCGGGCAGCTTCAATTTCGCTGGCGTCGCCGACCCGGATGTCGACAAGCTCATCGGGTCCATCCTCTCCGCCCGTAGCAAGGAGGATTTCGAAGCGGCGGTGCGCGCCTATGATCGGTTGCTGATTTCCGGTCACTACATGGTGCCGCTTTATCACATACCGGAGCAATGGCTGGCGCGCCGCAGCTACATCAGCTATCCGGAGAAACTGCCGCTTTATGGCTACCAGCTCAACACCTGGTGGGACAAACGGGCGCAATAGCCGAATTCAGGTCGATCAAGTAAAGGAAGCCCGTCATGGAGCGCGTGACCATAGACATCGTTTCGGACGTCGTTTGCCCCTGGTGCTATCTGGGAAAGGCGCGGCTGGAGCTCGCCATCGCCGAAGTGCAGGACGAGATCGGGGTGGACATCAACTGGCGCCCCTATCGGCTCAATCCGGACCATCCGCCGGAAGGCGTCGATCACCAGAGCGATCTGGCCCGCAAGCTTGGGGGTAAGGACGCGGTGGATCGCGCCCATGCCATGCTGCAAAAGCTCGGCGAGGACGTTGGCATCCGCTACAATTTCGAGGCAATCAAGATCGGGCCGAATACGCTCGATGCACATCGGATGCTGCATTGGGCGATGACCGAGGGGCGCGAAGTTCAGGACAAGGTCGCAACAGCCCTCTTCAAGGCAAATTTCGAGGAAGGACGAAATGTCGGCGATCCCGCAGTGCTGGCAGATATTGCCGAGCAATCTGGCCTTGACCGAAAGGTGATCGAAAACCTTCTGGCGACGGATGCGGACAAGGACACGGTTCTTTCCGAGATCGACGCGGCCCAGAAGATGGGCGTCACCGGCGTTCCTTTTTTCATCATCGACGGACAATATGCGGTGAGCGGGGCGCAGACACCGGATGTCTTCGTCAACGCCTTGCGCGAGATTGCCAAGCTCAAGGCCGATGCCCGCAAAGGCATGATTTGATCCAGGGTCCCCTCGCCCGCAGACCAAAGGGGCTCGCAAGGCCCGATACCCGCGACACCCGATCCATTCGTAACGTGCAGGATCAGGCTTTCGCCAGCTCCGCGAATTGTGTCATCACCTGCGCTGCAGCCGTCAGCCTTTTTTCCGGCGTGGGAAGCTCCCGCGTCAGGAATACACTCTGATCCGGCCGAATCTTCGCGAGCGTTCCCTGCTTGGCGATATATCCCACGAGCGCTGCAGGATTCGGGAACTGCTTGTCGCGGAAGGTAACGACCACGCCCTTCGGCCCTGCCTCCAGCTTCTCGACATTTGCCTTCCGGCAAAGGGACTTGATGTAGACGACCTTCAGAAGGTTCTGCACCTCCGGCGGCATCGGGCCGAAACGATCCACCATTTCCGCGCCGAAACCGTCGATCTCGGAGAGTTCGGAGACCTCACCAAGACGGCGATAGAGCCCCATGCGCAGATGCAGATCCGGCACATAAGATTCCGGGATCATCACAGTGATGCCAGCGGAAATCTGCGGTGACCAGCCGGTATCGACGATCTCGTCGTCGCCCTTCACTTCCGCCACCGCCTCCTCCAGCATCTGCTGGTAGAGCTCGAAACCGACTTCCTTGATATGACCGGATTGTTCTTCGCCGAGCAGGTTTCCGGCGCCGCGGATATCAAGGTCGTGGCTTGCAAGCTGGAATCCGGCCCCGAGAGTGTCGAGCGACTGCAGCACTTTCAGGCGACGTTCCGCCGTCGTCGTGAGCGGCTTGTTGACCGGCAGGGTGAACAGCGCGAAGGCGCGCACCTTGGAGCGGCCAACGCGGCCGCGAAGCTGATAGAGCTGCGCCAGTCCGAACATGTCGGCGCGATGCACCACCAGCGTATTGGCGGTCGGCACGTCGAGACCGGATTCGACGATGGTCGTCGAGAGAAGCACGTCGTACTTGCCGTCGTAGAAGGCATTCATGATGTCTTCAAGCTCACCGGCCGGCATCTGACCATGGGCGACGGCCACCTTCAGCTCCGGAACGTCCGACTGAAGGAAAGCTTGAATCTCCGGCAGATCGGCGACCCGGGGACAGACATAGAAACTTTGGCCGCCGCGGTAATGCTCGCGCATCAGCGTCTCGCGGATGACGAGCGGATCGAAGGGCGAGATGAAGGTGCGGACCGCCATGCGGTCGACCGGCGGGGTGGTGATGAGCGAAAGTTCGCGAACACCCGTCATAGCAAGCTGCAGCGTGCGAGGGATAGGCGTCGCCGAGAGCGTCAGAACATGCACGTCGCTCTTTAGCTCCTTCAGCCGCTCCTTGTGCTTGACGCCGAAATGCTGCTCTTCGTCGATGATCAGCAGGCTGAGATTGGCGAACTTGATGCCGGCGCCGAGCAGTGCGTGGGTGCCGACTACGATATCCACCTTGCCCTCGGTCAGAGCTTTCTTGGTTTCCGCCAGTTCCTTGGCAGATACGAGACGGGATGCCTGGGCAACGGTGATCGGCAAGCCGCGAAAACGGTCGCGGAAGGTCTTGTAGTGCTGGCGGGCAAGCAGCGTGGTCGGCACGACGACTGCGACCTGCGCGCCGTTCATCGCCGCAAAAAACGCCGCCCGCAGCGCAACCTCGGTTTTACCAAATCCCACATCCCCGCAAACCAGACGATCCATCGGCCGGCCCGCTCCCAGGTCGTCCCGCACGGCGTCGATGGCATTCGCCTGGTCGTCCGTCTCGTCGTAGGGAAAACGTGCGGCGAATTCGTCGTAGAGCCCTTCCGGCGTGGTCAATACAGGCGCACGGCGGGTGATGCGGGTCGCGGCAATGCGGATAAGCGCATCCGCCATGTCCAGCAGGCGCTTCTTGAGCTTGGCCTTGCGGGCCTGCCAGGCGCCGCCGCCGAGCTTGTCCAATTGCGCTTCGGCGGCATCCGAACCATAGCGCGACAAGAGATCGATATTTTCGACAGGCAGGAAGAGCTTAGCCTGATCGGCATAGTGCAGTTCCAGGCATGCCCGCGGCGCGCCGGCTGCCTCGATGGTCACGAGGCCGACGAAGCGGCCGATGCCGTGTTCTGCGTGGACGACCAGCGAACCTTCGTCGAGGCCCGCCACTTCCGTCAGGAAATCCGCTCCGCGCTTGCGGCGTTTGCCGCGGCGGACCATGCGGTCGCCGAGGATATCCTGCTCGCCGATGACGGCGATCTTGTCGGTTTCGAAGCCCGCCTCCAGGCTTAGCACTGCCGAGGCCGCTTCACCTTTTTCGAGTGTATCGAGATCGGAGAGCTTCTCGATCTGTTTGATACGCTTCAGGCCGCGCTCGTCGAGCACCTGCAACAGACGATCGAGCGAACCGGCCGACCAGCCCGTCACCAGCACCTTGATGCCGGCCGCCCGCTTGTCGGCAATATGCTTGACGACCAGGTCGAACACATTGATGCGCTCGTCTCGCTCCTTGTCCTCGGTCTGCGATTTGGCCCAGCGCGGCCCGGCATGCGCATCGAGCGTCACCACCCGGCGACCTTCAGTGTCCGCTTCATTGAATGGCGTAAGCCGCAGCGCGTTGACCGCAGCGAGAGCAGAGGCGAAAGCCTTGCCGTCGAGGTAGAGCTGGCCGGGAGAAACCGGCTTGTAAGGCGCGGCCTGCGCCGCGGCTCCCTTGCCCTGCGTCCCGCTGTCGCGCCGCGCGTCGTAATAGTCGAGGACAAGCTTGGAACGCTCGTTCGCAGCCTCTTTGGCCGTGTGATCGGTAACGATGCGAAAACCGTGGAGATAGTCGAAGGCCGTCTCGAGCCTCTCGTAAAAGAGAGGCAGCCAATGCTCCATGCCGGCATAACGCCGTCCTTCCGAGACCGCCTGATAGAGCGCATCGTCGCGAGTGGCTGCGCCGAAAAGGGAGAGGTAGTTCTTCCGGAAGCGGCTGATCGTGTCCGGCGTCAGCGTCACCTCGCTCATGGGATTGAGATCGAGAGAACGGGTCTGGCCGGTGGTCCGCTGGCTGGCAGGGTCGAATGAACGAATCGATTCCAACGTATCCCCGAAGAAATCCAGCCGCACAGGCTCTTCCGTGCCCGGCACGAAGACGTCCAGAATGCCGCCGCGAACGGCGAATTCGCCCACTTCGCGCACGGTCGCAACGCGCTCGAAGCCGTTGCGCTCCAACCGAGCAGCAATGTCGTCCATGCGGATCTGATTGCCAGGCCTCGCCGAAAAGGCAAGGCTCTCGATAATCTCCGAGGGAGCGATCTTCTGCAGCATCGCATTGACCGTCACCAGTACGATCGCGGCATGAGGCTTCTTGCGATGCGAGATCAGACCAGAAAGGGCCGCAAGTCTGCGGGCGGAGACATCCGCGCTTGGTGAAACCCGGTCGTAAGGCAAACAGTCCCAGGCAGGCAGCGTGAGCACCGGAATTTCCGGCGCGACGAATGACAGCATCTGCTCGAGATCGGGCATGCGCTGGCCGTCGGACATGATATAGGCTACGGGCTGGCCCGCCCTTGCCAGTTCGGCCAGCACCAGCGGCTCCATGCCGGGAGGCACATTGCCGATGCTCAGCGGAGCCTGCGCCGCCGCTATTTTCTTCGCATCAAATCCTGGAATCATTGCGTCGGCCCGCGCCTTGCTTCGAGCGAAGCTTTGGTGACAGGATCAAAATCAGGCTTATAGGCCGCAACCCGAGCAAAAAGCGGCGTCTGCCTGTGCTCCGGCAGCGGCTTGGCTCCTGTGATCCAGGCATGCAGATCATGATCGTCTTCGCCCATGATCGTCTCGAATTCGTCGAGTTCTTCCTCCGACAGCCGGGCGATCTCGGCCTCCGCAAAGCTTCCGAAAACGAGGTCCATTTCGCGGATGCCGCGATGCCAGCAGCGATAAAGGATGCGGCGGCGGCGCGGGTCGAGATCCGCGCTGGTGCGCGATAGTCCTGTCATATCGGTGTCCTTGTTCCGCGGTTCATATAGGACGGAAATACAGCCTCGTCACCTTGCCAAACGGCTAAAATTCATCGCATTTTGCGCGCCATGCGTCCTGCCGTCCTCGATCCGCTCTTCTCACCGGTCGCCTCGCTTGCGGGCGTAGGGCCGAAGCTTGCAGACCTGATCGCCCGCGTGACAGGCCGAGAGGACGCGGACGACTGCCGTGTCGTCGACCTGCTCTTCCATGCCCCCCATTCATTGATCGACCGGCGCAATCGGCCGGGAATCGCCCTTGCGCCGCAAGGCGCAATCGTGACGATCGAAGGTCGTGTCGACCGGCACCAACCGCCGCCAAGGGGCAAACCCAACCTGCCCTACCGCGTTTTTCTGCACGATGATACCGGCGAGCTGGCGCTGACATTCTTCCGCGCCAAGGGCAACTGGCTGGAGAAATCCCTGCCGATCGACGAGACGGTCATGGTGAGCGGCAAGGTCGACTGGTTCAACGGCCGGCCATCCATGGTGCATCCGGACTTCATCGTGAAATCTTCGGAAGCCGAGAACCTGCCGCTGATCGAACCCGTTTATCCGCTGACGGCAGGCCTTTCCCCGAAGCTCTTGCGCAAAGCCATCGACGGGGCGCTCGCGCGCCTGCCGATCCTGCCGGAATGGGTGGACGTCAATCTGGCGTTACGTCAGGGCTTTCCTTCCGTTACGGATTCCTTCCAAAGGCTGCACGATCCGCGCGACGAGACGGATGTCGAATCACAATCACCCGCCCGCCGGCGGCTTGCCTATGACGAATTCCTGGCGGGTCAGGTGTCGCTTGCTCTCGTCAGGCAACGCATCCGCAAAGTGCCCGGTCAACCGATCCGCGTGAAGGGTGATCTGGCGGCAGAGATCATAGCCCACCTGCCTTTCTCGCTCACCCCGAGCCAGAAGAAGGCGGTTGACGATATTCTGAAGGACATGGCGGGCGAGGACCGCATGCTGAGGCTGCTGCAAGGCGATGTCGGTGCCGGCAAGACGCTGGTCGCCCTGCTGGCCATGGCGGCTGCCGTCGAGGCCGGCGGCCAGGCGGTTCTGATGGCGCCGACGGAAATCCTCGCGCGCCAGCATTTTTCTACCATCTCGAGGCTTGCAGGCGCCGCAGGCGTGACCGTCGAAGTGCTGACAGGTCGAACGAAGGGCCGCGAACGCGATCAGATCGTCGAACGCATCGCATCCGGCGAAGCCCAGATCGTCATCGGCACCCATGCCCTTTTTCAAGATGCGATCAGCTATCATAATTTGTTGCTGGCCGTTGTGGACGAACAGCATCGCTTCGGTGTTCATCAGCGCCTGCGCCTGACCGCCAAGGGCATCTCGCCGCATATGCTGGTGATGACCGCGACGCCCATCCCGCGCACACTGGTGCTCGCCGCCTTTGGCGACATGGATGTCTCCAAGCTGACCGAAAAGCCAGCCGGCCGAAAACCTATCCAGACGGTTACCATTCCTACGGAGCGCATCGGGGAGATCGTTTCCCGCCTTAGAACGGCGATCGCCGACGGAAAGAAAGGCTACTGGATCTGCCCGCTCGTTGAAGAATCGGACGTTTCAGACCTGATGTCGGCGGAGGAACGTTATCAGGTGCTGGCGCAGGAACTTGGCCGCGACAATGTCGGTCTGGTGCACGGACGCATGAGCGGACCGGAAAAAGATGCGGTCATGAGTGCCTTCAAGAACGGCGAACTGCGGTTGCTGGTGGCGACGACGGTGGTGGAAGTCGGCGTCGACGTTCCGGATGCGACCATCATGGTGATCGAGCATGCCGAACGTTTCGGACTTGCCCAGCTCCACCAGCTTCGCGGCCGGGTCGGGCGCGGCGACGACGCATCGACCTGCATCCTTCTCTACAAGGGTCCCTTAAGCGAGACCGGCCGCGCACGGCTGTCGATATTGCGCGACAGCGAAGATGGGTTTCTGATTGCGGAAGAGGATCTGCGCCTGCGTGGCGAGGGAGAGCTTCTCGGTACGCGGCAATCCGGCACGCCCGGTTTTCGCATTGCGAGCCTCGAAGCGCACGCCGACCTATTGGACATCGCCCGCAAGGACGCAACCTATCTGCTGGAACGGGACCCGGAGCTCACCAGCGAGCGTGGGCAGAATATGCGCGTGCTACTCTACCTCCACCGCCGCGACGAGGCGATCCGCTTCCTGAGAGCCGGATAATTCACCCCTGAACGACGGGCGGCGGCAAAACCGCAGTCGGCGCTCCGGCACTCGGCCTGTAGTCCGGCGCAATCAGGCCGCCGGAAATCAGGAGCTTGGCGCCCTCTTCCGGCGTCATGTCCAGCATGATGACCTTGCTTCGCGGGACAAACATCAGAAAGCCCGCTGTCGGCACCGGCGTCGGCGGCAGGAAGACCCCGACCATTTCCTCGCCGTCCGCATTGAGCTTCGCCGCGATCTCGCCCTGCGCATCCCCGGAAATGAAGACCAGCGCCCACATGCCGGGACTGGGAAACTCGATCAGTCCGCATTTCTTGAAGGAGGTGGACTGTTCCTTCAGCACGGTCTCCAGGATCTGTTTGACGCTCCTGTAGATGGTGCGGACTAGCGGCATGCGATGCAGGATCGATTCGCCGAAATTGACGATGGAGCGGCCGATCAGGTTTTTGCCGAGAAAACCGATAATGGTAATCAGGACCACCGCCATCACCAGCCCGGTGCCGGGAATGGTGATGTTGAAATAGTATTGCGGGTCGTAGCGTTGCGGAATGTAGGGCGTGACCCAGCTATCGGCCCAGTCGATAAAGGCGAAGGTCAGCCAGATGGTAATGGCCAGAGGCGCGCAGATGATGAGCCCGGTCAGGAAGTTGTTCCGGAGGCGGCCGGCCAGCGATATTCGCTCTGGACTGTCGCTCATTCCGCTTCCTTGAATCACCTAAAGCACTGCCGCATTCATTTGAATGCGACAATGCAGGATGCGATGGTGCGATGCAAGGAAAAGCGGCGGATATCACTCGACGGTGACGGATTTCGCGAGGTTGCGCGGCTGGTCGACGTCAGTCCCCATGAAGACTGCCGTGTGATAGGCCAGCAACTGGATCGGCAGCGAAAAGATCATCGGCGCAATGATCTCATCGACATTCGGCAGCGCGATTGTCGCCATGGTCGGCAGTCGCGACGCGGCGGCGCCCTTTTCGTCGGTGATGAAAATGATCTTGCCGCCGCGGGCCGCCACTTCCTGCATGTTCGAAACGGTCTTTTCGAAGAAACGGTCATGGGGCGCAATGACGATTACCGGCATGTTCTCGTCGATCAACGCGATCGGCCCGTGCTTGAGCTCCCCGGCAGCATAACCTTCGGCATGGATATAAGAGATTTCCTTAAGCTTCAGCGCGCCTTCCATGGCAAGCGGAAAGCTCGTGCCGCGGCCGAGATAAAGCACGTCCTTGAAACGTGAGAGATCGCGCGACAGGACCTCGATCTGCGGCTGGATCTCGTTCAGCACCCGGCTCATGATGCGCGGCATCTCGGCGAGATGCTTGACCATCGCCCTTTCGTCGCCGGCCGTCACGGTGCCGCGGGCACGACCGGCGCCAATGGAAAGCGCGGCCAGCACCGCAAGTTGGCAGGTGAAGGCTTTGGTGGAGGCGACGCCGATTTCCGGCCCTGCCAGGATCGGGAAGATCGCGTCCGATTCACGCGCTATTGTCGATTCCTTGACATTGACGACCGCGCCGATCTTCAGCCCCTGGTCCTTGCAGTACCGAAGCGAGGCAAGCGTGTCCGCCGTCTCGCCGGATTGCGAGATGAAAAGCGCCGCCTGCCTTGGCGACAGCGGCAGTTCGCGGTAGCGGAATTCGGAGGCGACGTCGATCTCGACCGGCAGGCGCGCATAACGTTCGAACCAGTATTTGCCGACCAGACCGGAGAGATAGGCCGTGCCGCAGGCGGAAATGGCGAGGCCGGAGACCTTGCCGAAATCGATCGCCGTTTCATTCGACTTCACCGTATGGGAGGCGAAATCGATATAGTGGCTGAGCGCGTGGGAAATGATCTCGGGCTGCTCGTAGATCTCCTTCTCCATGAAATGGCGATGGTTGCCCTTGTCGACCATGAAGGCGGAAGCCTGCGAAATCTGGCTTGGCCGCTTCAGGGGTTTGCCCTCGTAGTCGATGATCTCGACGCCCTTGTGGGTCATGATCGCGCAGTCGCCATCGACGAGATAGGTGATCTCGTTCGTGAAGGGCGAGAGCGCTATGGCATCCGAACCCAAAAACATCTCGCCGCGACCGTGGCCGATGGCGAGCGGCGGCCCGAAGCGGGCTGCCATGATCGTGGCCGGGTCGTCCTCGAAAATCACCACCAGCGCATAGGCGCCGGAAACGCGGTTCAGCATCGCGAGCATGGCCTCGCGGTGATCGAGCCCCTGGCGGACATATTTCGCCAGAAGATGGGCAACGACTTCGGTATCCGTCTGGCTCTGGAAAACCGCGCCTTCAGCCAGCAGTTCATCCTTCAGCTCGGAAAAATTCTCGATAATTCCGTTATGGACGACGGCGACGCCTTCGACGAAATGCGGGTGGGCGTTGGTCTCGTTCGGCACGCCGTGGGTCGCCCAACGGGTATGGGCAATGCCTATGGCGCCCGGCAGAGGCTCCGCATCAAGCTTCTTTTCGAGGTTGAAGAGCTTTCCTTCGGCGCGACGGCGGTCCATTTTTCCGTCGTGGATGGTCGCGACGCCGGCGGAATCATAACCGCGATATTCGAGTCGCCGCAGCGCATCGACCAGGCGCGCCGCCACCGGTTCTTTTCCGACGATCCCGACAATCCCGCACATAAACCACCCTCTTCGTTTCGTTGGAACCCGCGCAGTCCTAGCCGATTGCCGGCCCGACGCAATCGGCCCGGCGGTCACTTTCGATGTCGGAAAGTAATGCTCGGCGGTTAAGGCGCAATTGTTTATTTCGTTGCCTTTTTAGCGGCCTTGAACGCAAGGGCGCGTTCCCGGATCACTTTGGCACGCTCGAGCTTTACTTCCTGGCGTGCCCGACCGAATGCCAATGCGTCCGCCGGCACGTTCTCGGTAATGACGCTGCCGGAGGCGACGTAAGCGCCGTCGCCGATCGACACCGGTGCGACGAGGGCCGAATTCGAGCCAATAAAGGTGTTCGCGCCGATGCGCGTTTCGTGCTTGTTCACGCCGTCGTAGTTGCAGGTGATGGTTCCTGCCCCGATATTCGCATGCGCGCCGATCACGGCATCGCCGATATAGGTCAGGTGATTGACCTTGGCCCCCTCGCCGATTTTACCGTTCTTGACCTCGCAGAAATTGCCGACCTTGGCGCCTGCCGAAAGCTCTGCTCCGGGGCGGAGGCGTGCAAACGGTCCGACAGTCGCTCCGGCACTGACATGCGCGCCTTCAAGATGCGAGAAGGCATGGATCACTGCACCAGATTCCACAGTCACGCCCGGCCCGAACACGACGTTCGGCTCGACCAGCGCGTCCTGGCCGATCTCGGTATCGTAGGAGAGGAAGACCGTCTCCGGCGCGATCATGGTGACGCCCGAGACCATCAGTTCGTGACGACGGCGCTCCTGCCAGAGCTTTTCCAGAAAGGCGAGTTCGGCGCGGTTGTTGCAGCCGGCAACTTCCGTTTCCGGAGCGTCGACGGCCACGACCCTGCCCCCGGCGGCACGGGCGATTTCCACGATATCGGTAAGGTAATACTCACCCTTTGCGTTGTGGTTGTTGATCTTTTCGAGAAAGGACAATGCCTTCCGGCCGTCTATCGCCATCAACCCGCTATTGCACCAAGTGATTTTCCGCTCTTCCTCGGTGGCGTCCTTCTCTTCGCGGATCGCGATCAGCTCGTCATTTTCCACCAGGAGGCGACCGTAGCCGGTCGGCTTGTCGGTGCGGAATCCGATGACCACGACATCGGCACCTTGCGCCAACTTTTCGCGCGCCGCAGCAAAGGGCGCCGATGTCACGAGGGGAACATCACCATAGGCAATCAGAACGTCATCGTAGCTGCGGGCAATCGCCTGCTTTGCCGTCAGCACTGCATGGCCCGTTCCAAGACGCTCGGTCTGGAGGAATGTCTCGACGGAAACACCGTCCACCGCGCCGGCCCTGGCGACCGCCTCCGCGTCCCGCCCGACGACAAGAGCAGCATCGGAAACGCCGGTCGATGCGATAGCCGCCATGACATGCGCGATCATCGGCCGGCCGGCGACCGGGTGCAGCACTTTCGACATCGACGATTTCATCCGCGTGCTGTCGCCAGCTGCGAGGATGACGGCAAGGCAAGAACGGCTCATCGGAAATCTCCTTCCATGCGATTGCACGGGCTTTTAGCAGCAAGATTGTTGAAGCGCGATAAACGGCTTGTGTGCAAGCGCAACAAAAAGAGCTAGCGCCCGGCGCGTATCGAACGTCCGAGGCTTACTGGCCAACCGAGGCTTTTCGAGAATATTCGGTAGTCTCACGCGGGCTTGGCTGTTGGTAAGGAAACATCCGCCCGCCCCTCTTAAATCAAGCCAATTCGTTCTCGTCGTACTGCACGCGGGCGGCTTTGACCAAGGAGTGATTCTCTTCGGCCCATCGGAGGACCTTGGAGAGCGGCTCGAAGAGCGAGCGACCAAGATCCGTCATCCGGTATTCGACGCTCGGCGGCTTTGTCGGAAACACTTCCCGTTCGATATAACCGTCCCGTTGCAGATCGCGCAGCGTCTGGGTGAGCATGCGCTGGGAAATATCCGGCACCAGCCGCCGTAACTCCCCGAACCGATAGGGCCGACGCGACAGCGCTTCCAGCAGCAACGTCGACCATTTGCCGGCGATGCGGTCGATCACGTCGCGCACCGGACAATTTCCTGCATCCCACCCGGACATATCGCATTCCTGACCGTCGAGGACACGCTTATGCGCCGCCTTGAACACCATGACGGTGGTTCCCTTCAGATAACCATCTCCCCCAAAACTGCCTTCTTTACAGTCAGTCGTCAATTCCTATTTTAGCGCTAGTCTCTTTTTGAGACCAACATTTACACCCGCGCTAGAGCGCCGGTTTCATCGATAGAAGGATAAGATTTGAGATGACCAGACTTCTCGTCACCGGCGCCGCCGGACAACTCGGTCGCGCCGTCCTGCGTCACCTGACGCAGACCTTCAAAGTCGCGCCTGGCGATATCGTCGCGGCAAGCCGCGATCCTCAAAAACTGGCCGGGCTTGCAGCCGAGGGAATTGAAACCCGCGCTGCCGACTTCGACGATGAGGCAGGTCTGGTAAAGGCCTTCACGGGCATCGACCGCGTGCTGATCATCTCGACGGACGAACTCGCTGTCCCGGGAAAGCGACTCAACCAGCACAGGAACGCCGTCGCTGCTGCAGCCAAGGCCGGCGTGAAGCACATCGTCTACACCTCAATGCCCAACCCGGACAAATCGCTCGTCACCTTCGCTCCGGATCACCTCGGGACCGAAGAGGCGATCAAGGCGAGCGGCGTCGCCTATACGATCCTGCGCAATTCCTGGTACAGCGACAACTACCTCATGTCGATGCCGCACAATCTGCAGGTCGGACGGTGGTATACGGCCATGGGCGCCGGCAAGGTGGCGAACATCAGCCGCGACGATTGCGCGCGCGCTGCAGCCGCTGCGCTCGCCAATCCGCCCGCCGGCAATCAGACGCTGACGCTTACCGGTCCCGAATCGCTGCCGGCCGAAGACATCGCGGCACGCGTTTCAAAGGCTGCCGGAAAGCCACTTGAGGTCGTTCACGTCACGGATGAGCAACTCTCTCACGGTCTTGCCGGCGCTGGCCTCCCGCCCTTTGTCGTAGAAATGCTGGTTTCGGCGGACGCCAACATTCGAGCCGGTAATTTCGACCTGCTGACGGACGCCTTCGAAAAGCTGACGGGAGCCGCGCCGCAACCGCTTGCCGCCTATCTGGAAACGCAGAAAGCAGCGTTATCAGGCTAGCTCAATGCCAAGGATTGCAAATCTCCAAAATTCGAGATAATTAGATGGAGTTACTAAATTCTATCTGATTTGGAGAAAAAATGCGCGCGATTGGCTTGATTGGTGGGATGAGCTTCGAAAGCACCGCGGTCTATTACCGGCTCATCAACGAGATGGTCCGCGACCGCCTCGGCGGTCTTGCGTCAGCCAACGTTTTCCTCCATTCGGTCAATTTTGCCGAAGTCGTCGACATGCAGAAAGCCGGCCGCTGGGATCTGGCGGCCGAGCATCTCGCAAACAGCGCAAGCAGCCTCCAGAGCGCTGGCGCCGAATGCGTCCTGATCTGCACCAATACCATGCACCTCGTCGCGCCAGAGGTCCAGGCAGCAGTTGACGTACCCGTCATCCATATCATCGACGAAACGGCCAAAGCGCTGAAATCGCTGGGCCTGTCGCGTCCGCTTCTGCTCGCGACCCGATACACCATGGAACATGGATTCTACGGAGAGCGCATGAAATCGCTCGGCATCGACGTCATGGTTCCGGACGCCGATGACCGCACGGATATCCATAACATCATCTTTAATGAACTGTGCGCCGGGACCGTTGCCGAGGCGTCCCGCCACCGCGCGATTGCCATGATCGAAAAGGCCAAGGCCGAGGGCGCAGACAGCATCATCCTAGGCTGTACTGAAATCTGCCTCCTTCTCGATCCGGAAAACCTGCCGCTTCCGGGCGTTGATTCCACAACAGTCCACGCAAAAGTTGCCGTGGATTTCGCTCTCGGCGACGCGACAGCAAGTCAGGCCGCAGCTTAATTAGTTGACTCAGTCAAATATTTGGTGGACAAAAATCTCTTGATCGGAGGTTTTTGCCATGACTGACCTTGCCTTCCTGGACACCGTTCGCGCCTTCAACCGATTTTACACGAACAAACTCGGCTTGCTCGCGAAGGGCTATCTCGAGTCTCCTTACACGCTGACGGAAGCGCGCATCCTTTACGAGATGGGGTCGCGCAGGCGCGTATCCGCCACGGAACTCAACCATGATCTCGGCCTCGATCCCGCCTATCTGAGCCGGGTGCTAAAAAAGTTTCGAGAGTTAGGCTTTATCGACAGCCAGCCCGACCCTGCAGACAAGCGAAGCCAAGTATTGGCTATCACAGCGAAGGGACGAGCCGAATACGAAATGCTCGCCGAGCGTTCGCGTCGGCAGATCGAAAACGATCTTGGCCATGTGGACGAGACCGACCGCGAAAAGCTGATCGACTCCATGCAGGCGATCCGGATGATCCTCGACCCGAAATCGGCGACACCCCCGCCGCCTGTGGTCATTCGGCCGCACCGGATAGGCGATATAGGATGGCTCATTGAAGCCCAGGCGACCGCCTATGCCCGCGAATACGGCTGGAACGAAAAATTCGAGGGACTGATCGCAGACGTCGCCGGCAAGTTCATCGCCAACTTCAATCCCGAGCGCGAGCGCTGCTGGATCGCGGAACGCAACGGCCGAAGGGTCGGCTCGGTGCTGGTGGCCGATGGTGGCGACGGAGTCGCGAAACTGCGCCTTCTCTATCTCGACCCGGCTGCCCGCGGCCTCGGCCTCGGCCGGACGCTGGTGGATCAATGTATCAAGTTTTCAACCTTAGCCGGCTATCGAAAACTGTCCCTCTGGACCAATGATGTGCTGTCAGCCGCCATCCACATTTATGAGAAGACAGGCTTCAAACTTGTCTCCGAGGAGAGACATGTGATGTTCGGGCCGGAATGCACCGGCCAGACCTGGGAACTCGAACTCGGCGAGGCAAAGCTCTCCGCCGCTTAATTTGTCTGTCCACATGCGCGGCGGAAACGGCGCACGGTTTCCGCCATGCCATATTCCAAGGCATCCGCGGTCAATCCGTGGCCGATCGAAACTTCGGCCAGGTGTGGGATCCGCCTCACGAGCGCGGGCAGATTGGCGACCGTCAGATCGTGGCCGGCGTTGACCCCGAGCCCTTCGCTCAATGCCGCGTCCGCAGTACGCCCGAGCATTTCAAGGATCTCTGCGCCGCGCTGCGGGTCATCGAAGCAGCCGCCGTAAGGGCCGGTATAAAGCTCGATGCGATCGGCTCCCGTCGCCTTCGCCAGCTTGATCGCCTCCACGTCTCCATCGCCATCGGCAAATAGCGAAACCCGCATTCCTTTCCTCTTGAGGCGCGCGACAATCGGCTTCAGCATTTCACCGGTGGCACGGAAGTCAAACCCGTGGTCCGACGTCGCCTGGCTCGGATCGTCCGGCACAAGGGTCACCTGTTGCGGTTCGGTCTTCTCGCAGAGCGCCAGAAAGTCTTCGCTGGGATAACCTTCGATGTTGAATTCCGCCGTGGGGAATTCGTCGTCGATCAAAGCGCGGATTACCGGCAGGTCGGAAAAACGGATGTGCCGTTGATCAGGACGCGGATGCACGGTCAGCCCGGCCGCTCCCGCCTGAAGCGCAATCCGCCCCAGTCCCTCGACGCTTGGCCAGGGAAGGTCCCGGCGGTTGCGCAACATGGCGACGGCGTTGAGATTTACGGAGAGCTTGGTCGGCATGGCAATATCCGTTTTTCAGAGGAGGTGCCGAGCTTTTAGGGCATGGATCGCGCGAACGCCACCGGCTTTGAGGAATTACACCTATAAAGAGTTTTCATCGACGAGAATCCACGTGGCTTGAGGGGCTATCATTTTCGAAAATTTTACATAATGTATTGCTAACAGAATTCGCCGGCCGGACCGAAGGCGGCGGGATACAGGGCTTGCCGGCGAATTCTGTTAGCCAATCATATCGGGTCCGCGTTTTCAGTACCGAGCGCTCAACCGAAGACGCGCCATGCGCGTGCAACTCTGGGGTGAGCTCTAGATAGACGCCATTCGCAGGGAGGCCCGATGCGAAGCGACGCCAGATACCCGACAGCCGGACTCAATGCAGTGACAGCCGGTGGACAGACCAAGTTTCTTCCCCAGGTTTCCTTGCCCTTCGAATTACCGGAGGAACCGCTGGCGATTGCCGAGATGGCAGACCTCTTCGGCGTCACCCATCGCACCTTGCACTTTTACGAGGAAAAGGGACTGATCACCGCCGAACGGTCAGGCACCATGCGGGTCTATGGCAGCGAACATATCCAGCGCATGGCGGTGATCAATGCCTGCCGGGAGATCGGCATGTCGGTCGCGGTGATCCAGGAATTGATGGATGAACTGGCCGGCGCAGCCTCCCAGGCGGAAGCGGACGAACTCTTCCAGAACATGCTGTCGCGGCGCAAGCGAGAGTTGACCGCGGACATATCCAATATCCGCCGGCAGATGCAGCAGATCGAAAGCCTTCTTTCGACGGAAGATGAGGATGACACGAGTGAGGCGGCGCGCCCCATGTCGCTGGTCTTGTCCGACATCGAGAAACGGTGTCTGGCGCTGATGGCCGAAGGTTATTCCGCACCACGCCTTGCCCGCACCCTCGATCTGCCATTCGAAGAACTCCGCGAGATGGAAGACGGCATCATCCGGAAATTTCAGGCCACCAACCGTTTCCAGGCTGTCGCGAAGGCGCTGCTGCTCGGCATGGTGCCGAATTGATCAGCGCACAATGGTCAATGTCTCGGCCGCACGGGTGATCGCGGTATAGAGCCAGCGCTCGCGCGTATCGCGGAAGGCAAAGCTCTCGTCGAACAGCACGACATTGTTCCATTGAGAGCCCTGCGCCTTGTGAACAGTCAGAGCGTAGCCGTAGTCGAACTCGTCGTAGCGCTTGCGTGTCGACCAGGGGATTTCCTCGTCGCTTTCGAACGCCTGCTTGAGGAGTTTGATCTTCGCCGCACCGCGATCCATGTCGTCGTCTTCGGGCCGGATCATGAGATTGATCCCGGGCTTTACGGTCTCCCGGGAGGAGCTCATCACCTGCCAGAGCGAACCGTTGAGCAAGCCCTTCACCTGATCGTTGCGCAGGCAGACCAGCTTGTCGCCGGATTGGGGGTAGTCTGCCGTAAAGCCCTTCAGCTCCCGGAGCCTTTGGTTGTAGCGCTTGCGGGTCTTGTTGGTGCCGACCAATACCTGGTCCGCCTCCAGCACCAGCGGCTGGGTCACCTCGTCGCGTGAGATTACCTTCGCCGTCCCATAGTCGCCATACATGATCTCCTTGCCTTCGCGCACATTCATGGCGAGCTGGATGATCGGGTTGTCGCGAGCCTGACGGTGGATATCGGTAAGCAGATAATCCGGCTCCTGCTCGGTGAAGAAACCGCCCCCTGAAACCGGCGGCAGCTGGCCTGGGTCGCCGAGCACCAGGATCGGCGTACCGAAGCTCATCAAATCCTTGCCCAAAGCCTCGTCCACCATCGAGCATTCGTCGATGATGATCAGTGCAGCCTTGGCGACCGGGCTCTGGCGATTGATCGAAAACATCGGCGCGATGGAGGTCTTGCCGGTTTCCTCATCCTCCACGGCCTCCTCGCCGCGCGGGCGGTAGATCAACGAATGGATGGTCTTTGCATTCCGCGCACCCTTGGAACGCAGCACCTGAGCGGCCTTGCCGGTGAAGGCGGCGAACGGAACGTCGCCATCGACATTTTCGGCAAAATGCTTGGCGAGCGTCGTCTTGCCTGTGCCGGCATAACCGAACAGCCGGAAAATCTGGCTACGGCCGTCCTTCAGCCAGCGGGAAACGGCTTTGAGAGCCTCGTCCTGTTGCGGTGCAAATTGCATGGGCGCGACTTGGCAGGATTCGAGGAGGAATCGCAACAGAAAAAGAACGAAAGTAGATCAAGCTGAGGCGAAGACGTTCAACTGCTAGCAGATACATGCCGCGTAGACGGAAAATTCCGAGCCTGGGCCTTCACCGCAGCGGGTCGTTCTCAAGCTCAATCGGTCGGCCATGCGGTGTCGCTTCCGCCGCCCGCTGCCAGCTTTTCTGAAGAGAAAGAATGGCATCGGCGTCCGCAATGCCTTTATCGACCAGAAGACCGGACAGCGCGGCCACCCAGCAGTCGAAATAGTCACTGCCGTCCTCGGCGCGACCGGGCTTGTGCACCTCTGTGGAAAGCGCCTCCGCCCATTCGCTCCAGGTAAAGACGCCCCTCTCGTGCAGATACACGGCCATTGCGAAGGCTTCCGCGGCCCAGGGTTCGGGAAAGGTCGGATCTCCCTCCGGCGACTTCGGCAAACCGGGCGAACGCGCAAGCGGCGACGGAATTTCACAGGCGCTCAAGGTAACTCTCCCAGGCGTCGACGGAGATGGTCAATGTCGGATCGGCGCCCTCGCCCCAGATCTCGCCAGCGTCGAAGACGACCGTATAGACCCATTGGGGGTTCTCGCCGTTACCGTGGGCGTTGTCATCCGGAAAGACGTATGATCCCTGGACCGCCTCCACGATACCGGTTTTGGCGCGGGCGTAGCGCGGCAAACGCGTATGGGTCTGCGGATTGAAATTCTTCGTCCTGACCTTTTCGCCCGGCCGGAAGAGCGGCTCGGTCTCCACCGGGCGGTCGCAAGGTCCGCCGCGGGCGAGCACTGCCGGCACCATGTCGGCCTTCAGAATACGCTTCGGCGTTGCCGGCTCCATCTGCTTTACGCCTGCGTCGATCTCGCCTCTTGTGGCAAAACCATGCCTTTCGAGCAGCACTTCCAGCGCCCGCGTCCAAATCTCGTAATAGCTGGCGGAGAGATAATCCGCCGGCGGGATGTTTTCGCGCGCATGGCGGCTTTCGTCGATAGTCCAGGCACCGAAGGCGCCACAGGAGAGCGTAATCCCGAGTGCCCGCTTTTCCCACTCGGCGTGAAAATAGGGCTCGTCCTTTTCGGGCGCTACGGGGCCGAAGCCCATCTGCCCACCAAGATCATGGGGGCCGTTCATGCCGGCACCCCCGCAATCGCCGTGCCGATCATCGCGTCGCGGCTGACGAGTTTCGCAAGCTCCTCCTCGCTCATGTTCTCGGTGCCGTCCGGCCGTTCGGGAATGACGAGATAGCGAAGTTCGGCGGTCGAATCCCACACCCGTATCTTCTTGTCGTCCGGCAGGGTCAGCCCGAATTCGGTAAGCACGCCGCGGGGATCGATGACCGCACGAGACCGGTAGGCCGGCGCCTTGTACCAAACGGGCGGAAGGCCAAGCACCGCCCAGGGATAACAGGAGCAGAGCGTGCAAACCACGAGGTTATGCGTTTCCGGCGTGTTGAACACCGCCCGCATGTGTTCGCCCTGGCGGCCGGCATAGCCCAGACTCGCGATTGCAGCTGTCGCGTCCTCTTTCAGCCACTCGGCGAATTGCGGATCGCTCCAGGCCTTGGCGACAACGTGAGCGCCATTGCGAGGCCCGACCTTTGTTTCGTAAGTCTCGACGATCACATCGATCGCCGCCGGGTCGATCAACCCCTTTTCCGTCAGGACGGTTTCCAGCGCCCTGACCCGCGCCTGCATGTCGCTATAGCGGTTGTCGTGGTGATGATCATGGTGATGGTGATGATGGTCTGCAGACATGCCCATTTCCTTCATCGCAGCATCGGCCAGAGGCTTGCGACGAGCAAGACGGCCATCGTGATATTGAACCATTTCAGCCTGACCGGCACGGACAGCCACTCCCGCAAGGCAGATCCGAAACCTGCCCATGTGGATACGCTCGGCACGTTGACGGCGGCAAATGCGAGCCCCACCAGGAGCACGGTCGGTACATAATATTCGGGATTGGTGTAGGTTGCCATGGCGGTCACTGCCATGACCCAGGCCTTCGGATTGACCCATTGAAAGGCTGCGGCACCGAAAAAGGTCATCGGCCGCGCGCCGGTCTTGCCCTCCGAGAGGCTGCGCGAAGTCCCGATCTTCCAGGCGATCCACACCAGGTACAGCCCGCCTGCGAATTTCAGCGTGGTATAGACGACCGGGACGGTCTGCAGCAGCGCCCCGAGCCCCAGCCCGACGGCGATCAGCAGCGAAAGAAAACCGACGCCGATGCCCAGCATGTGCGGGATCGTTCGCGCAAATCCGAAATTCACACCCGACGCGAAAAGCATCATGTTGTTCGGCCCTGGCGTGATCGAAGTGGTGAAGGCGAACAGGACAAGGGCCAGAAAAGTTTCCAGCGGCATAAGAACTCCCGAGCGCCAATCCGATCCCGTTATCTGCGTCGCCTCCTCTGCGGGAGGCCTTATGCCGGTGATAGGATCGTTCCGGTCGATCCGCAAGCGGAACTTGGAAGCTTGGGTTAAAGCTATATCTGAATAGCACGAACGCCCGCAATCGATAGGCCGAGGTCCCAATGCCCGATATCCCTACAGTCACTCTGCCCTCTGGCGTCTCCGTGCCGGCCCTCGGCCTTGGCACCTGGAACATGGGGGAGGACATCCGCAAGGCAAATGCCGAGATCGAAAGCCTGAAACGCGGCCTCGATCTCGGGATGACCTTGATCGACACCGCCGAAATGTATGCCGAAGGCGGAGCCGAGAAGATCACCGGCGCAGCCATTGCCGGCCGCCGCGACGAAGTATTCCTGGTCAGCAAGGTCTATCCGTGGAACGCAAGCCGCCAGGGCGTGATCGATGCCTGTGAACGCAGCCTGAAACGGCTGAGAACCGACCGTCTCGATCTTTATCTTCTGCACTGGCGCGGCGAACATCCGCTTGCCGAAACCGTCGCCGGTTTCGAGGAACTGCGCCGAGACGGCAAGATCGGCGCCTGGGGCGTCTCGAATTTCGATGTCGCGGATATGGAAGAACTGATGATCGTACCGGAGGGCAAGAATTGCGCCGCCAACCAGGTCCTCTATAATCTCTCCCGCCGGGGCATCGAATACGACCTTCTGCCCTGGTGCCAGCAACGCGGAATCGCCATCATGGCCTATTCGCCGATCGAGCAAGGGAGGCTCGTCCGCAACGACACCCTGATCCACATTTCCAAGGCCTATCAGGCGACGCCGGCGCAAGTGGCTCTAGCCTTCCTGCTGGAGCGCGAGGGTGTGATCGCCATCCCCAAATCCGCCCATCCGGATCGGGTTGCCGAAAATGCCGCCGCCGCGGAGCTGGAGATCAGCGACGAGGACTGGGCAGCCCTCGATGCCGCCTTTCCACCGCCAACGGAAAAAAGACCATTGGCGATGATCTAGACGTTCTCAGTCCAGATCGAGCGCCTTCCGCTCGGCGGCCAACGCATCCACCGCCCGGAAGACGTCGATCTCCACCCATGTCCGTGTGTCGCGGTAGCTGGGATAGAGCGCGAAGGTCGCGGCGATCAGTTGATCGATACTCGGCCGCGCCCGCCGTCGTGGCAGCATTGTCCTCGAAAATTGGCTCAACCTGTCTTCTGTCAGGCCCCAGCCGGAGTAGAAAGGCGCTCCATAACACCGCACAGGCAGGCCCCGCAGCAAGGCATCGAGCCCGAACTGACTTGAAACGGTCCAGACCTCGTCCACTGCCGCCAGTATGGAAGACACCGAGACCGCGTCCGAGAGCAGGATCACGCCCGGCGTCCGGGCTGCTTTTTCCGTCAGATAGCCCTTGCGGAAACCGGCCATCACATCCGGATGCGTACGCACCACGCATTGAGCGCCGCTTGCCACGGCATCATCGAGCATCCGTGCGAAGCTTTCCGGCGAGCCGCCGGACATCGGAACGGAAACGTCACCGAACACCTGGTCCACCAAGAGAATACGACGCTTCGTCGTCCGCTCGAGCTTAACCTCCCGGTGCGGCAGGTTGTTGTATTTCGAGAGCCTGTTTTCCACGAGCACATTGCGGATATCCGACCCAAGCGCCCCCACATCCATCTGCGCCGAACCCGCGATCAATTGCTCCAGACGAGACGCCCTGGAAGCATCCACCGGCATGCCCAGATCGTCGACAGCGATGGAAATCGGCAAGGTATTCTCCTTGCCGAGTCCCACGGAGCGAATGTACCCATCTTCGAGATACCAATAGGGCAGCCTGCGGACCAAGGCTATGCGGCGCGCCAGCTGGGCGGTGGATCGTCCACCCCAGAACACGATACCCCTGATCCCCGGCGTAAATGCAGACTCCAATTTCTGTAAGCCGAAATAGTGCTTCAGCCATGGAGCAGATCGCGTCACGTAATGGGTGGCGCCGAGGCGCATGCCGACAGGAGGGTACCAATCTTTCATGAAATCGATCCCGACCCTCTCCCCGAACATTCCTGAACGGCTGCTCACATTCCCTGGGGACCGCGGTTCATAGCGGCAATGCCGGTACGGCAGACCTCAACCAGGCCGAGCGGCTTCATGACCGCGACGAACTGATCGATCTTGGAGGACTTGCCGGTGATCTCGAGGATGAAATGCTCGACCGTGGCATCGACCACCTTGGCGTGGAAGGCGTCCGCGAGCCGCAAGGCCTCAGCACGATGCTCTCCCCGACCGACGACCTTGACCAGCGCGACCTCGCGCTCGATCGGCCGCTCCTGACCGAGTTCGCGAGCGCGCACGGTCAGATCGACGACGCGATGGACCGGCACGATCCGTTCCAGCTGTGCCTTGATCTGCTCCAGAACCGTCGGCGTGCCGCGCGTCACGATGGTGATGCGGGAAAGATGGGCCTCGTGTTCAGTTTCCGAAACCGTGAGGCTTTCGATATTGTAGCCGCGCCCGGAGAAAAGCCCGATCACCCGGGCAAGCACGCCCGGCTCATTGTTGACGAGAACGGAGAGCGTGTGGCTCTCCGCCTTAGCCGTTTCCGGCGCAATGAAATAGGCAGATCCGGTTGGTTGCTGATGCGCATTCATGGTATTGGGTCCGTTTCCTCAGAATTCAGTTTAAGGTTCGCAGCTCGCCTCAGACGAGCTGGCGGCCCTTCGCATCGATCGCATTGGCAACCGCTTCGTCACTTGCTTCGTCCGGCAGCAGCATCTCGTTATGCGCCTTGCCCGAGGGAATCATCGGGAAGCAGTTGGCGAGATTGGCAACGCGGCAGTCGAAGATGACCGGCTTCTTGACCGCTATCATCTCCTCTATCTTACCGTCCAGCCCCTTCGGATCGTCGCAATACATGCCAACGGCGCCGTAGGCTTCAGCAAGCTTCACGAAGTCCGGCATCGCTTCCGTATAGGAGTTCGACAGGCGGTTGCCGTGCAGCAGCTGCTGCCACTGGCGGACCATGCCCATATACTGGTTGTTCAGGATGAAGATCTTGACCGGCAGATTGTACTGGATCGCCGTCGACATTTCCTGGATGCACATCTGGATCGATGCGTCGCCGGCAACGTCGATGACGAGTGCATCCGGATGCGCCACCTGGACGCCGATTGCGGCGGGGAAGCCGTAGCCCATGGTGCCGAGGCCACCGGAGGTCATCCAGCGATTGGGTTCCTCGAAGTCGATGAACTGCGCCGCCCACATCTGATGCTGGCCGACCTCGGTGGTGATGTAGGTATTGCGGCCTTTCGTCAATTCATGGAGCCGCTGCAGCGCATATTGCGGCATGATGACATCGTTGGAGTTCTTATAGGAGAAGGACTTGCGGGCCCGCCAGCGGGCGATCTCCTGCCACCATTCTTCCGTCTGCGCTTTCGCCGGCTTCTTTGGCAGAGCCCGCCACAACCGAACCATGTCCTCCAGGACGCTGCCGACATCGCCGAGGACCGGGATATCGACGTGAACATTCTTGTTGATCGAGGACGGATCGATGTCGATGTGAACCTTGCGCGAGTTCGGCGAGAATGCGTTGAGGCGGCCGGTGATGCGATCGTCGAAACGGGCGCCGATGCAGACCATCACGTCGCAATCGTGCATCGCCATGTTGGCCTCGTAGGAGCCATGCATGCCGAGCATGCCGAGCCAGTTCGTGCCGGACGCAGGATAGGCGCCCAGTCCCATCAGCGTGGAGGTGATCGGGAAACCGGTGAGCTCGACCAGTTCGCGCAGCAGGCGCGAGGCCTCCGGTCCGGAATTGATGACGCCGCCGCCGGTATAGAGGATCGGGCGGCGCGCTGTGGCCATCAGATCGATCGCGGCCTGGATGGCCTTCAGATCGCCCTGCGTCCTCGGCTGATAGCTGATATTGGCAGCCATTTCGGGCTTCGGCGTATAGGTGCCCGTCGCGAACTGGATGTCTTTCGGGATATCGACGACGACCGGACCCGGACGGCCGGTCTGGGCGATCCGGAAGGCTTCGTGGATGATGCCGGCGAGTTCGTTGACATCCTTGACCAGCCAGTTGTGCTTGGTGCAGGGGCGCGTAATGCCGACCGTATCGCATTCCTGGAAAGCATCCGAACCGATGAGCGTGGTCGGTACCTGGCCGGTCAGGCAGACCAGCGGCACAGAATCCATCAGTGCGTCCTGAAGCGGCGTGACTGCATTCGTCGCACCCGGGCCTGACGTCACCAGCATGACGCCGACCTTGCCGGTGGAGCGGGCGTAACCTTCAGCCGCGTGGCCGGCGCCCTGCTCGTGACGCACGAGAATGTGCTGAACCTCCTCCTGCTGAAAGATCTCGTCATAGATCGGCAGAACGGCACCGCCGGGATATCCGAAAATGTGCTCGACGCCGTTGTCCTTCAGCGCTCTCAGAACGATCTCTGCGCCAGTCATCCGGTTATCTGGCATCTGGTTATTGCTGTCCGTCATTGTCTTGGTCCATTCGCTGCTGGATTTTTACCGGCGGCTCCTCCGAGCCGGATTTAAGGCACAAAAAAAGGCCCCTTGAGGAGCCTGTCTTTCCGCGCATGGGTGGCTGTCGCCGGATGGTTACACCATCCTGCCCATGCGCGTTCCCACCACAATAAGAGCGATCGATATTTTCATGGCGCGAAGTGTTAGCCAGATAAATTGCTTTCGTCAACGCCACCTTGCACCAAAAAAAGCCATCCGCCTGATTTTGCTGACCGTTACGCATTCGAGGCGACATCCCCCTATACCAGTTGTTAAGCCGGGACACCTATATTCGACATGTTGGAGGGTTACGACCCGGCCGACGGATGAGTCATGACCCAACCTGCCACCCCAATGATAGGGGGTTACGTTTGCCGAACAATGATCCCCTCCGTTCCTCCTCTGCGGGAGAGCAGGATCGCCGCGATCTCCATAAACCGGGCAATCGCTTGCTCGGCCGTGTGGTCGCGTGCAACGGCGCTCATGCCACTATTTCAGCGATCGCCGAAGGTGGTGAGACCGACCTTACCAAGCTCTGGTCAGTGGGCCGGCTGATCTCGATCAGCGTTGGCGAAAACCGCGTCGTGGCATTGGCCTATGCCATGGAAACTGGCAGTCGTGGCTGGCGCGAGGGGGAAGACACAGGGTTCCAGATCGAAGCCGAACTGCTGGGCGAAGTCCGCAAGGGACCGAACGGCCGGGATGAGTTCTCCCGCGGCATCTCCCGTTATCCCTATCTCGGCGCCGTAGCGCACCGCATCCGGGCTGCCGATCTCCTGCGCATCTACGATACCGGCAAGGACGACACCTGCGCGATCGGCAAGCTCACGCAGGACGAGAACATCGACGCTGCAATCCACATCCCCTCGATGTTGTCGAAACACTTCGCTATTGTCGGCTCCACCGGGGTGGGCAAGTCGACGGCAGTCTCGCTGCTTCTCCACAAGGCGATCGAGGTGGACCCGAAGCTGCGCGTCCTGATTCTCGATCCGCATAACGAATTCGCCTCTGCCTTTCCCGAGCACGCCGTCGTCATCGACACGGATACGCTCGACCTGCCCTTCTGGCTGATGCGGCTTGAAGAGTTTTCCGAAGTAGTCTTCCGTGGCCGCCCCGCCGTGCCTGAAGAGCTCGACATCCTCCGCGACCTCATTCCGGACGCCAAGCGGGCCTTTCGCGGAAGCGATTCGTCGCTGATGCGGCGCACGACCGAAAAGAGTTCCGTGACCGCCGATACCCCCGTGCCTTACCGCATGGCGGATCTTCTGGCGCTGATAGACGAACGCATAGGACGCCTGGAAGGCCGGAACGAGAAGCCGTACCTGCGTTCACTGAAGATGCGCGTCATGTCGGCCATCAACGACCCGCGCTACCACTTCATGTTCTCCAACAACACGATCCATGACACGATCATGGAGACGATCGCGCATATCTTCCGCATTCCAGGCGGGGATAAGCCGATCTCCACCTTCCAGCTTGCGGGCATCCCCTCGGAAGTGGTCAATTCCGTCGCCTCGATTCTGTGCCGCATGGCGTTCGAACTGGCGCTCTGGAGCAACGGCGCCATTCATATGCTGGTCGTCTGCGAGGAAGCGCACCGCTACGTGCCAGCCGATCGCGAGCTCGGTTTCTTCCCGACGCGCCAGGCTATTTCCCGCATTGCCAAGGAAGGCCGAAAATACGGGGTCTCGCTCGGGATCATCACCCAGCGCCCCGGCGAACTTGATCAGACGATCCTGTCGCAGTGCTCGACCCTCTTCGCCATGCGCCTTTCCAACGACCGGGACCAGGAAATTATCAAGTCGGCCATTCCGAACTCGTCGATTTCGACCACCAGCTTCCTTTCCTCGATCGGAAACGGCGAGGCGATCGCCTTCGGTGAGGCCATAGCCGTGCCGATGCGCATGAAGTTCGCGCGTGTCGAGGAAAGATATCTGCCGAAGGCCAATGGCGTTGCCGACAAGGGCTGCGAAGACACACCTGATACGGTCGATCTGCGCGCCGTGGTCGCGCGCCTGCGGTCCGTCAGCGGACCTGATATCGCCGCGTTCCAGCAGAGCTACGCTGCCGCCAACCCTGCATTCGGCGACAACGCACCGGCGCCCGACGACGAAACGGATACCGACTTCCCGCCGGCAGATGAAGCCGAACTGGAACGATGGGCGCAGGAAATCCGGACCAACGGCCACGTCGTGATAAACCGCACGCCGCCTCTCGACGACCCGCAGCCCGAACCCTACAGGCCGGATATGCTGCCGCGCCCGACTTTGTCGGAGCCACCGATGCCGCGCCCGGATCGTTTCGCCGATCTGCGCCGTGAACGCGGCGGCGAGCCTCCGCAGCCGATATTTCAACGCCCGCCCGCATCGGAAAACCCGCGTCCAAATCCGCTTCTCCGACGCGAAGGATCGCTCCGCGAGAGTTTGCTGAAGAAACCGCTCAGCAGCCTCTACGATAAAGACTAGTCAACAGATCCTCTCCCAGCTTTCGTCCATCTGGTTGCGGAACCAGGTCATTTGCCGCTTGGCATACTGGCGCGTCAAAGCAGAGCCGCGTTCTATAACCTCCTCCCGGCTCATTCGGCCTTCGAGCATCTCCGCGACCTGTGCCACGCCGATCGCCTTCATGACCGGCGCGTCAGGAGCGGGATGGAGCGCCATCAGCTCCCTCACCTCATCGACGGCGCCGCTATGGAGCATCTTCTCGAAGCGTCTGTCGATCCTTTCATGGAGGATGTTGCGGTCCGGCAGGACCACGAGCTTTTTCGCCCGTGCAGGGTCGATCACCTTCGGCCCCTGCTTTCCCTGAAACTTGGAAATCGACTGCCCGGTTTCTTCCAGCACTTCCAGCGCCCGGACAATTCGCTGGCCATCCCTTGGCTCAAGGCTTTCAGCAACCGGCAGGTCGCGGCGCGAAAGTTCCATGTAGAGCGGTTCCGGTCCCTCGTCCTTCAGCCGCAGCCGCAGCCGGCAACGGACGTCCTGGGAAATGTCAGGCATATCGGAGAGGCCACCCGTCAGCGCCTTGAAATAAAGACCGGTGCCGCCCACGAAAACCGGCAGGCGTCCCTCGGCTCTGAGCTTTGACAGAAGTGCCGTTACGTCGCGCAGCCATTCCCCGGTCGAATAGGTGCTCGTCGCCGGCACGTGCCCGTAAAGCAGATGCGGCACTCCCTCCATCTCTTCTTCCGAAGGCCGAGCGGTCAGGACCCTTAGAGTATCGTAGACCTGCATGCTGTCGGCATTGACGACGGCACCATTCGCCTCTCGCGCCAGCCGAAGAGCAAGGGCCGACTTGCCGCTCGCCGTCGGCCCGGTTATCAGGATCGCGTCCAAATCATCCATAAGGTCTGTCATATGGCTTTCGTTGCCACGCTCATTGCCCATCCGTCAAACCCTGTTCTTACGTCGAAGCTCGGAGAGCAGGCGGCCGAGGCGGCGAAAGCCTCCGGTCTCTACTGGCTGGCGGATGGCGTCGCCTGCGATATCGCGCTTCGTGACGATACCGACCCGCGGGCCGCCGAGGCTAATCTGCGCGCCGTGATTACCGGCGCGCCCATCGATGTCGTCGTGCAGGAGGCCGAGACCCGGCGGAAGAAGTTTCTGATCGCCGACATGGATTCCACGATGATCGGCCAGGAATGCATCGATGAGCTCGCCGATGTGGTTGGCTTGAAGGATAAGGTCTCTGCGATCACTGCTCGGGCCATGAACGGCGAAATCGCCTTCGAGCCGGCATTGCGGGAGCGCGTGGCGCTTTTGAAGGGCTTACCGATCACAGTGGTGGACGATGTCATCGCCCAACGCATCACTCTTACATCCGGTGGACCGCAGCTGATCGCCACGATGAAAGCCAAAGGGTTCTATACGGCGCTGGTTTCCGGCGGATTCACCGTCTTCACAAGCCGCATCGCGGAAACATTGGGTTTCGACGAGAATCAGGCGAATATCCTCATTGAAAGAGACGGCATTCTCACCGGCGAAGTCGCCGAACCCATTCTCGGCAAGCAGGCCAAAGTCGATGCACTTCTGGTGATCAGCGAGAAACTCGGCATTTCGCCGGACGAAGCCCTAGCCGTCGGTGACGGCGCAAATGATCTCGGCATGCTCGGCATCGCCGGTTCGGGTGTTGCGCTGCATGCCAAGCCGACCGTTGCGGCCCAGGCAAAAATGCGGATCGACCATGGCGACCTCACCGCCCTTCTCTATATCCAGGGCTATCGCAAAACGGATTTCGTGATGCCGTGAAAGAAGCAAAGATCATCCTCGAAACGGAACGCCTCCGGCTGCGGAGTTGGCTCGACACGGACCGCGACCTGTTTCGCGAGATCAATGCCGATTCCAAGGTCATGGAGTTCTTTCCGTTTCGACGAACCCATGAGGAGGCGGATGCGCTTCTCAAACGGCTGAACGCGTCGATCATCGAAACCGGCCTCGGCTTTTATGCGCTGGAACTGAAGGCGACCGGCGAGCCGATCGGCTTCTGCGGCCTGTCGCTTGCCAACATGCCGGAGATCTTTCCGGCGGAAACAGTGGAAATCGGCTGGAGGCTTGCCACGCGTTTCTGGGGCAAAGGCTATATTTCGGAAGCCGCTTGCGCGCTCCTCGATTTCGCCTTCGACAAGAAGCATCTGGACGCCGTCGTGTCCTTCGCAGTCGCCGAAAATCACCGGTCGACCGCGGTCATGAAGCGGCTTGGCTTACACCGTGTCGCAAGCCTCGACTTCGATCACCCACGCGTGCCCGACACCCATCCGCACTTGAAGCGCCACATCGTCTACGCTGTGACGCTGGACGAGTGGCAACGCCAGAAGCAGCATAGGCGTAGAAACCCGTAGCGGGCTATTCCAGCGGCAAGGCCACGAAACGGAGGTTGCCGGCAGAATCTGCGATCATCACATGCGCGTTCCGGCGGCCTTCCGCCTTCAGTGCATTGATCCTCTTGACGACATCGGCGGGGTTCTCAACGAAGTCCTGCCCCACTTCCACGACAACTTCGCCGACCTTCAGGCCTTTCTGTGCCGCAGGCGAATTGGGTTCGACAGCGGTAATCACCACGCCCTCGACGCTTTCGGCGATGCTGAAAGCCTTACGGCGTTCCTCGTCCAGCGCCGCAAGCGTCATCCCGAAGGTCGCCGCAGGTTTTTCAGCTGTCTCGCCGCCCTTCTGATCCCCCGGCGTGCCGTTGTCGGGTTCGAGGTTCTCGCCCTGTCCCTCGGGCAGGCTGGGTTGCTCGGCATTCTCCTCAGGCTCGGCGCTGTCCTCCAGGCGTCCAAGCGTCACCTTGACGGTCTCTTCCTTTCCGTCCCGCATGATGACGACGTCGACTTCCTTGGCGACGGGGCTTTCGGCCACGATGCGTGGCAGGTCGCGCATCTCGTTGACCGGGTGGCCGTCGAAGGTCAGGATCACGTCGCCCGCCTTGATCTCGCCCTTCTGAATCGGTCCGCCGTTGACAACGCCAGAAATCAGCGCGCCGCGTGCGCGATCGAGACCGAGGCTCGCCGCCACGTCGTCGGTTACCGGCTGGATGCGCACACCGAGCCAGCCGCGGCGCGTTTCGCCGAATTCTATGAGCTGGTGGACGATATTTTCCGCGAGTTCCGTCGGCACGGCAAAGCCGATGCCGATCGAGCCGCCGGATGGAGAGATGATGGCGGTATTGATGCCGATGACCTCGCCGCTCATGTTGAACAACGGGCCGCCCGAATTGCCTTTGTTGATCGCCGCGTCCGTCTGGATGAAATTGTCATAAGGCCCGGCGTTGATGTTGCGGCCCCGGGCCGAAATGATGCCGAGCGTCACCGAGCCGCCGAGACCGAAGGGATTGCCGATCGCCATGACCCAATCCCCGATGCGCATCTTTCGGGAATCGCCGAAACGCGCGGCCTTCAACGGTGTCTTCGGCTCGACCTTCAGGACGGACAGATCGGTCTTTGTATCGGTTCCGACCAATCTTGCTTTGAGCTTGCTGCCGTTCGGGAAGATCACTTCGATGTCGTCGGCGCCTTCGATGACGTGGTTGTTGGTTACCACATAGCCGCTCGGATCGATCACGAAGCCGGAACCGAGCGAAGAAACCTTCTGATTTCCGCCCTGGTTGCCCGGGCCGTCGAAGAAATCCTCGAAGAACTCCTGGAAAGGCGAGCCTTCCTGGATTTGCGGCTGCGGGCCTGCGCCTTGATCCTTGACGCTCTGCGAGGTCGAAATGTTGACCACCGCATCGAGCAGCCCTTCAGCCATATCGGCGATCGACGCCGGTCCTGCCGGGGCTATCGGGCTCGGCGGCGGTGGCGGATTGATCGTCGGAGACGCTGTCGGCGGAGCTGGCAGCATCGGGCCGGGCGAATTTCCATTTTGCTCGGGTGCCGGAGGTGTCGGCGCCTGCGCGACCGCCTGCAGAGGGTTCGCCAATACGGCAAGAGAGGCCGTCAACGTGACGAAGCGCGTGAAGGACGATCGAACCGTCTGGGCCATCTGGCATCCTCGCTATTGGATTTGCTGCATCGCCCCCGACGAGCGACACTCACCCGGGAAGATCATTGGAGCCTTTGAATCGGGCAGAGTTTCGACAAAGCATAAGGCGGAATGCATGCCGGGGAAATTACCTTTTCGTGAGCATACTGCGACCGAGCGGGTGTCGCCTGCCGATCATCCCGAAACAAGAGGGGCACCTCGCCGCCGCCCCTCTTGCGCAGGATGTCAGTTGGCAGGTGCTGCGGGTACTGCAGGTGCCGCCGGCGCTTGCTGCTCCGGCCGCGTTCCCGTCGGAGAATTGAAGAAGCGCAGGAACTCCGAATTTGGCGACAGGACCATGGTCGTCCCGGTATCGGCAAGCGAAGCCACATAGGCCCGCATCGAGCGGTAGAATTCGAAGAAGGCCGGGTCGCGCTTAAAGGCTTCGCCGAAGATCCGGTTGCGTTCCGCGTCGCCTTCACCGCGCAGGATTTCCGAATCCCTTTGCGCCTCGGAGACCAGTTCGACGACCTGACGATCGGCAATCGCCCGCCGACGCTGCCCCTGTTCATTGCCGCGCGCACGGATCAGTTCCGCCTCCGCAAGTCGCTCCGCCTTCATGCGCTGGAAGGTCTGCGCCGAGACTTCCTGCGTGAGATCGGTGCGACGGATCCGCACGTCCCGGATGGTGAGGCCCAAGGTCTCGGCCGCCGCGTTGAGATCGGTGTGAACCTCCTGCATCATCGAGGAGCGTTCGTCAGATAGCGCAGCATCGAAGTTGCGCAGGCCGTAGACTCGGCGAAGCGCCGCATCGAGACGAGTGCGCAGCCGAGATTCCGCCGATTCCCTGTCGCCGGACACCGTTTCACGGAACCGGCGTGGATCGGTGATCGAATAGACGACGAAGGCGTCGACCTCATAGAAGGCGCCGCCGCGCACCTGCACGCGGATATTGTCGAGATCGAAACGCAGCGCGCGGTCTTCGAGATACTGAACGCGGTCCGCATCCATGAAGGCGAAGGGCAGCTTGAAATAGATGCCCGGCTCGCGCTTGACGTCTTGAATCTGGCCGAACCGGACCACGATCGCCTGTTCCCGTTCGTTGACCACGAAGACGGATGAATAGAGCAGGACAAGAATGACGGCGAGGCCGATCAGAATTGCCGGAAGTCGATTGGAGTTCATCGTGCAGCTCCCGGCTGGGCCTGGGGCCGGTTGATCTCGTTGAGCGGCAGGTAAGGAATGACGCCCTCCTTGTTCTCCAGGATGATCTTGTTTGAGCTCTTCAGCACCGCTTCCATCGTTTCGAGGAAGATGCGTTGACGGGTGACGTCGGGCGCATTGGCATATTCCTGATAGATGGAGATGAAGCGTTGCGCCTCACCCTGAGCCTCGTTCACGACACGGTCCTTGTAGGCGGACGCTTCTTCGCGAACCTGGGCGGCCTGTCCGCGGGCTTGGCCGAGCTTCTGGTTGGCGTATTGGTTCGCCTCTTCCACGAAACGGTCTTCGTCCTGTTCGGCGCGCTGCACTTCTTCGAAGGCATCGGCCACTTCACGCGGCGGCGCCGCATCCTCGATCGGCACCGCATTGATGGAAATGCCGGAACCGTAGGTGTCCATCGTGCCCTGGATGATGCCTCGCACCTCGGTCGAGATGTCTTCGCGGTTGTCGCGGAAAATGTCCTGCGCCGGACGGCGGCCGACAACTTCGCGCATGGCGCTTTCTGCGACCTGCTGCAGCGTCGAAGCGGGGCTTTCCAGGTTGAAGAGATAGGCCTTGGGGTCGGTCACCGTGAACAGCACGGAAAACTGCACGTTGACGATGTTAGAGTCGCCCGTCAGCATCCAGCCGGCATTGGAGCTCGAACCCCGCGCCGCGCCGATATTCTGTTGCTGCTCCGTGACCTTGACGATCTCGACGGACTCCAGCGGCCAGAGATGGAAATGCAGGCCCGGCATGGAAATCTCGTCCTTCGGACGGCCAAAACGCAACTCGACGCCGCGCTCGTCCGGCTGGACCGTATAGACAGACTGGAATGCAAGAAACGCCACGACGATAAGAAGCACGATGACGAAGGCGCCGCCGTTGAAGCCGCCGGGCATTACGCCACGCAGGCGATCCTGGCTGCGCCGGATGATGTCCTCCAGATCAGGTGGACCACCGCTGCCTCCCCCGCCGCGTGGGCGGTTCGGTCCCTGCCCCCAGGGTCCTTGATTATTACCGCCACCGCCGCCCCAAGGGCCGCCGCCGCCATTCTGATTGCTCCAGGGCATCAAAACCTCTTTGTTCGTACCACTCCCATGCCGCGACATACCGCGTGACGGCAGCCGGGCCTTGCCGTTATAGGTATCCCGCGCCCCGCTTTCAACGCAGCTTCAATAACTTCCCGTTGTTCGGTAACGAAATGTCTCAGTTTGTCGCGCTTCGGCGCCGATAGGTGACGAAATGCGTCGCATAGTTGTCCTTCTCGCCAGCCGGGACAGCAACCTCTTCCACCTTTTCGAAAACCTGCGGATCTATGTCCGGAAAGAAAGTATCGCCGTCTGAAATGTCCGCGTCGACATGCGTGACGTACAGCTTTTCCGCGAGTTTGATCGCCTGCGTATAAATTTCACCGCCGCCCAGCACGTACACCTCATCGGCGCTTATCTCAGCCGCCTTCTCCTCGGCCATGCGCAGGCCCTCAGAGAATGAGGGCGCGACCGCTACGCCGTCGGGCCGAAACTCGTGGTTTCGGGTCACCACCACATGCGGACGTCCGGGCAGCGGCTTTCCGCCGAAGGAATCGAAAGTCTTGCGTCCGACGATGACGGGTTTGCCGAGCGTGAGCGCCTTGAATCGTTTGAGATCGGTGGAGAGCCTCCATGGCATATCGCCATCACGCCCGATTACTCCATTGCGGGAGACTGCAACGACAATGACAAGGCGTGGTTTTGCCATATAGGCCACTTTCAAAACGCCGGCGAGAGCGCCGATTGGCAACAAGGACGCCCAGCCGTATTGAAGCCTGCCCCTATGCGCAACAGGTTTTGAAACTGAAAATCCGGTTTTCAGACGCTATTGTCCGCGATGCCCGGGCAGGAGTATCGGCCGGGGGCCTGGCACTGAGTAGGGCTACCCCTTCAGCAAAGAAAAGTCCGGTCGGTCTTGAGATGATACATCACGCCATCGTCCCACGGCGCAGCCTCCCTGAGTTTCGCGAGGCTTTCCCAGTCCGTGGAGCCGGCGGCCCAGAAGTGGATGGTTTCGACACCCGCCTGTTTTGCGCGCGATTTGGCGAGTTCGAAAAGCTGGCGGGCCACACCGTGTTTGTCGACGAGGCTGACTGCCGCAAAGATCGGAACTTCCAGCTGAGACCCGCGTACCGGATGCTCCCGGGTGAAGACGTAACAAAGCCCGCGGATATAGCCGCGCGCATCCGTCACGGTCAGCCAGTCGTGACGGGAGGCGGCGGTTGCCGTCAGGGCCTTCCACTCCTCCAGATCGATACCCGGAATTACATGTTGAATGACTGCGTAGGCGCGATGCACATCCGCCGCATCGAGCCCTCCCACATCGTATTCCATTTTCATCTTGCCGTTCCGCCAAATGCTGAACCCAGGCCTTCGCCTGTTGTTCTCAACTTCGCAGATCCGGGGACATCGGCATTGATCGGCGTCAACGGATAGCAATCCTCTCCTCATTGCGCTGCGTCAATGAAACCACGGCAAAGTTGAGGACAATCGCCGCCGGACTTTATCTTTTTGCAAAGGAGCAATTGATGGCAAGAACCATGAAAGCCGCGATAGTGCATCAATTCGGCAAGCCTCTTGCCATCGAATGCGTGCCGGTACCCGTTCCCGGCCCCGGCGAAATGCTGGTGAAGGTCATGGCCTGCGGTGTCTGCCACACGGATCTTCATGCCGCCGACGGCGATTGGCCCGTCAAGCCGACGCCTCCCTTCATCCCCGGACATGAAGCTGCCGGCATCGTGGTCGAACTCGGCCCCGGCGTCACGGGTTTCAAGGAGGGCGATGCCGTCGGCGTCGCCTGGCTGCATGATGCCTGCCTGCGCTGCGAATATTGCGAAACCGGCTGGGAGACCCTTTGCGAGCATCAGCACAATACCGGCTATAGCTGCAACGGCGGGTTCGCGGAATATGTGATCGCCGACGCGGCCTTTGCCGCGCGATTGCCGCAGAACGTCGATTTTGCTGCTATCTCCCCGATCCTTTGCGCCGGTGTCACGACCTATAAAGGTCTCAAGGAAACCGAAGCCAGGCCGGGCGAATGGGTCGCGATCTCGGGTATCGGCGGTCTCGGTCACGTCGCCGTCCAATATGCCAAGGCCATGGGTCTGAAGGTCGCAGCGCTCGATGTCAGCGCCGATAAGCTCGAACTTGCCCGCAACTTAGGCGCCGATCTCGCCGTCGATGCTCGTGCCCTGACCGCCGTCGAGGAGGTCATGACCGCCACAGGCGGCGGTGCCCATGGCGTGCTGGTGACGGCGGTCTCGCCGCCGGCGTTTTCCCAGGCGATCCGCATGGTGCGACGCAAGGGCACCGTCAGCCTCGTGGGGCTGCCGCCCGGTGAATTCCCCACGCCGATCTTCGACGTGGTCTTGAAGCGCATCACGGTCCGTGGCTCGATCGTTGGAACGCGGCGTGACCTCGATGAGGCCATCGCCTTCGCGACCGAAGGCAAGGTCAGGACGGAAATCCACAAAGCGCCGATCGAGGACATCAACGACATCTTCACCCGCCTGAAGGATGGCAAGATCGAAGGGCGGATGGTGCTCGATTTCTCTTCCGCGGGTTGATCGGATGTAGGCGCCGGTCCAGGAGCCGGCGCCTTTTTCAGCGGCAAATGAGCTCGACGACCTCCTCCAGCGGCAGGGATGCATCGACATGCCGCCAGGAGATATCCGACGGTTTGCGGGCAAGTTGTGCTTCCAATACGCCGGCATCCGCATCCGACGGGCCGCCGACGCGGCTGCGTACTCGCTGCAGGAGGATTGCCGGAACGGCATCCAACCAGACACCCAGGAAATCCGCGCCGGCTGCGGCGCCTTCTATCAGCTTGCGGTTGGCCGGGTTGTCGAAAACGGCATCCGCCACCACGCAGCCGCCCTGCTCCAGAATGAGTTGGGAATGCCGCGCCATCTCCTGGTAGACTTTCCGCGAAACCTCCGGATCGTAGGCAGAAACAGGCAATCTCGTTTCCACCGAAACCCCGTAGAGGGCTTTGCGGATACGGTCGCTTTCAAGAATCCTTGCGCCTGCGGGTGCTCCGACTCTCGCCGCCAGGCGGTCGGCCACGGCCGTCTTGCCGGAACCGCTCAAGCCGCCGATCGCAATCAGGCGGGCCGGCCTGTCCTGCAGCAGGACGTCGATCATATCGAAGTAGGATTTTGCCTCCGCCGTCAACCTGGAGAGATCCTGCCCCGGCTCTTCGGCCTGCGTCGCGGTGACATGCGCGCGGACGGCTGCCCGGATGGCCATGAAGAAAGGCAGCAGGCAGAAACCTTCCGCATCGCCGGTTTCGTCGAGATAACGGTTCATCGTGAGGTTGGCGAGTTCCGGGAAACCCCGGTGCCACAGATCCATCAGAAGGAAGGCCAGATCGTAGAGCACGTCGATGGTGGCAATCTGCGCATTGAATTCGATGCAGTCGAAGAGGCGTGGCTCGCCCTCCAACAGGCACAGATTGCGCAGATGAAGGTCTCCATGGCAGCGGCGGACCTTGCCGGCGGCCGCCCTTCTGTCCAGCAATGCAGCGTGACGCCGCAATCGTGACCGGAACGCCTCGCCGACCGAGGCCAGCGCGGTCCTGTCGAAGACCCGGCTGGTGGCGAAACCCGCGTCGTTGATGTCCAGAACGGCTGCGATATTGTCGGCGCCGCCTCCGGCAGCAACCACCGGCGCCTTTGCGTGGTAGACGGCGATCATGCGCGCGGCGGCGCTCATGAGTCCGGGCGTCAGTTTCCCGGACACCGCCATGCGGTCGAAAAGGTTCTCCTGCTTGAAACGAACCATCTCGACGACGCAATCCACCGGGTCCCCGTCGCCGTCCCACTCGAGCGAACCGTCAGCCGCAGATGTGATCCGGCGAACTCCCAGGTAGAGGTTGGGTGCTGTCTCGCCATTCAGAGCGACCTCCTTGCGGCAGGCCTCTTCGCGGATTGCAGCGGTGGAAAAATCCACATAGGGAAGCTTCAGCGCCTTCTTCAGCTTGTATGCCCGTTCGCCGGCCAGCACGACCACCGAAATATGCGTTTCGATCACCTCGACCGGACCTGTCAGGCCATAGGTGGCCGGATCTGTCAGGAAGGCGATCGTGCCGCTCTGATCTTCTGTCATCATCGTGCATTCCCTCACAGAATCGCTTCATCCAAAGAAGCCGTGCGACCCGACGCCACCTTTCATGGGTCAACTGCGAGGCTCCGCTTGCTCTACCAAGACTTCAGCGCCCGCAGCGTCGGGGTCTTCTTGAAGATATGTTCGTCCATACGGGCGAGAAGGCTGTCAAGCAGGCTGACTGCCTCACCAACGGCAGGTCCCTTATTGAGCATGACGCATTCCGCGCGGGCAGCCATGGCTGCGTCGGTCATCTCGCCGCGGGATGGCAGGCCGTCTTTTACCAGATCCTCCAGAACCTGCGTCGCCCAGACCGTCGGCACGAAGGCGGCCTCGCATATCCAGAGGATTTCCTCCTGCATTTCCGCCACCCGCTCGAAGCCGATCTCGGCGGCAAGATCGCCGCGGGCAATCATCACGCCGAAGGGGCGATTGCGGCAGCGGGCACGTGCGATCAATGCCGGCAGATTTGTGACCGCCTGCGGCTGCTCGATCTTGGCGATGAGGCCAAGCGCATGTTCGCGCGGGGGATGTTCGCCAAGCGCCTCCTCCAGGAGGTCGATGTCGTCGGCACGGCTCACAAAGGAATAGCCGAGCATATCGGCATGGCGAATGATGGTGGCGAGATCGCTCTGATCCTTGGCGGTCAAGGGAGACAGACCAAGCGCCGTATCCGGCAGGTTCAGTCCTTTCTCTGCCTTCAACTTGGCACCGACCGTTTTTGTATGCGTTATCCGAACGAGTGCCTCGCCGTCGCCAACGCTTTCGATCACGCCTTCCAGCTTGCCGTCATCATAGCGGATCCGGTCGCCGACCGAAACGCGTGTGACGATCTCGGGCAGCGAGACAGCCGCGCAGAAAGCGACCTCGGGCGTTGCGTAAGGCGTGCCCTTCGCCACCAACCGCAACAGATCGCCTGTCTCGATCCGCGATCCCTTTTCCGTCGCGACGGCTTCCGTGCGGATTTTCGGGCCTGCTATATCCATCAAGATCGTCAGGCGGCGACCGATGTCGGTTCCAGCGGCGCGCACGTGTCGTGCCATCTCCGTCCAGGCCTGCTCATCGTCATGGGCGCAGTTGATCCGCGCCACATCCATTCCGCGCCTGGCGAGATCGAGGATGAAGTCCGGCCGGCTCGCGGCCTCGCTTGGAAGCGTTACCATGATACGCCCGCGCCGGTTGGCGCGGGGCAGCCCGAAAAGCTCGTCCGTAGCCTGCGCCAGAAGATTTTCGCCCCGGAAGAACTCGCCCTCCGACGGCGACGCAAATTGCGGGTCGACGCCGCGCATCGCCGCAAGCGCAGCCAGAACGGCATCGATCGTCGGCAAGACCCGGCTCTCCAAGCGACCGAGCGAGGACAGCCCCCGCCGCATCAGCTTTCGCTGCAGGGGCCTCAGATCATGGTGACGCAGCGAAAGATAGTGGCAGAGGTTTTCCAGCCCCGCCCGCTTGTCCCCGGCCAGTGGGTCTGCGCCCAGCAATCCGCCCAACATCGGTGCCCCTTGTTTGGCTATGTCGTGGCGCAGCGCAGACAGTTCTTCAGACAGATCGGCCAGGTCATCAGGCCTGAGAGCATTTTCCACCGCATGCTGCAGCATCGCTATTCTCCTTTGGATGATTTCCTGCAGCCTGCATCGCGAAGATCAATTCTTCATGACGGCCGGCCGCACCTTGCGCTGCGTCAAGGAAGCCGAGAACCCGGCATGCGACACAAAGGCCAAAGCCAGCCTCGCCTGGCGAATTCTTCGTTGGGGCCGGTAACATGCTTGCCAAACAGCCGATCTATTTTGCCGAAGCCGACGCGGCGGGACTGGTCGGAGCCGCCCGCGTTCCTATCCTTCTGACAAATCGCGCCGAGCCGGCCGAGGTTCGCACTGCACCGGCAGCTCTTGTGGCGCTCATGGCGGCCGGAAATCGCAAGACAATGGATATCCCATGACCGACAAACTCCTCCTGACCTTCAATGCCGGTTCATCGACGGTGAAGATCGGCATCTTCAGGTTGGACGGCCATGGGGCCGCTCGTGTCGGCAAGGCGGTCGTCGATTTTGCAGATCAGCCCCCGGTGCTGCATCTCAAGGAAGGTCCGGAGCAATTTGAACTGCCTTTGAAGGGCGCGGCCGGCGACGATCTTGCGGAACTCATCGGCGAAGTCTTCCGGGAACTCGGCAAGCATTTCGATCTCGAGGCCGTTATGGCCGCAGGCCACCGGATCGTCCACGGCGGCGATATGTTCGACGGGCCGGTGGAACTGGAAGCAGAAACGCTCGAAAGCATCAGGAAGCTGACCGAGCTCGCGCCCTTGCATCAGCCCCAGGCACTTAGGCTTATCAGGGCCGTGAGGCATCTCCGCCCGTCGCTTTTCCAGACCGGCTCCTTCGATACGACCTTTCACGCGAGCCAGCCTGACCTCGTTCGGCGTCTGGCCATTCCGCGAGCCTATCACGACCGGGGCATCAAGCGGTACGGGTTCCACGGTCTTTCCTACCGTTACGTGAAAGGCGCTCTCGTGAAAAAGGCTCCCGACATCGCCGATGGCAAGGTGGTCATCGCCCATCTCGGCAGCGGCGCCAGCCTTTGCGCCATAGAAAACGGTGCGAGCCGCGATTCCAGCATGGGCTTTTCAACGCTCGACGGCGTTCCGATGGCGACACGTCCGGGCTGGCTTGATCCGGGTGTCCTGCTGCATTTCCTTGGCCCACTCGGCAAGTCCGTCCGGGAAGTCGAGGAAATGCTCTATCACCATTGCGGTCTTCTCGGCGTCTCCGGTGTCAGCGGCGACATCCGCGAACTTGTCAAGGACGATGGCAAGGAAGCCCGGGAAGCGGTTGATCTCTTCATATTCAGGATCGCCGGAGAAATCTGCCGCCTGGCCTCGACGCTCGGAGGATTGGACGGCCTCGTATTCACCGCCGGCATCGGCGAAAACCAGCCGATTATCCGCGAACGCGTCGCCGACCGACTGCTCTGGTTGGGTGTCGAACTCGATGCCGCAGCCAACGGCAGGAACGCCTCTAAAATCAGTACCCCAACAAGCCATGTCGCAGTCCATGTCATTCCGACGGACGAAGAACAGATGATCGCCGACGAATGTCTTTCTGTTCTGAAAGCGAACGATCGCGTGCCGGCCTAACGGCCCAGCCCAAGGAGAAGTCGATGCAGCTTAACGTGCCCCTTCCCACACAGCCCGAGATCGGCCCGCAAGAGCTGGCGCTGCTGGACCGCTATTGGCGCGCCGCCAATTATCTTTCCGTGGGGCAGATCTATCTGCTCGACAATCCCCTTCTGCGCGAGCCGCTGAAGCCCGAACACATCAAGCCTCGCCTGCTCGGCCACTGGGGCACGACGCCCGGCCTCAACTTCATCTATACCCACCTCAACCGCGTCATCCGTCACCGCGATATCGGCATGATCTATGTCTGCGGCCCCGGACACGGCGGGCCTGGCATGGTCGCCAGCACCTATCTCGAAGGCAGCTACAGCGAGATCTATCCGGATATCGGCCAAGACGCCGAGGGCATGAAAAGGCTCTTCAGGCAGTTTTCCTTTCCAGGCGGCATTCCGAGCCACGCGGCGCCTGAAACACCCGGCTCCATCCACGAAGGGGGCGAGCTCGGCTATGCGCTGGTGCATGCCTATGGCGCCGCCTTCGACAACCCCGATCTCGTCGTCGCCTGCGTCGTCGGCGACGGCGAGGCCGAGACCGGACCGCTTGCGGCAAGCTGGCAGTCGAACAAATTCATTAATCCGGCTCGCGATGGCGCGGTTCTGCCGATCCTGCATCTTAACGGCTACAAGATCGCCAATCCGACCGTGCTGTCGCGGATGAGCGACGAAGACCTCGACCATCTCTTCCGCGGCCATGGCTACGAGCCTTTCTTCGTCGAAGGGCACGAGCCGGAAAAGATGCACAGGCAGATGGCTGCAGTACTCGATCAGGCATTCGACCGCATCAGGACGATCCAGAGCGAAGCCCGCGAAGGCAAGGCCGGCGACCAGTGCCCGCGCTGGCCGATGATCGTGCTGCGCAGCCCCAAGGGCTGGACGGGGCCAAAGGAGGTGGACGGCAAGAAGGTGGAGGACTTCTGGCGGGCCCATCAGGTGCCTGTCGCAAATTACCGCGGGGACGCCGGGCACCGCAAAATCCTCGAAGACTGGATGCGGAGCTACAATCCGGACGATCTGTTCGATGCGGACGGGCGACTGAAGGAGGAGTTGAGGGCGCTGGTACCGACGGGTGAACGCCGGATGGGCGCCAACCCGCACGCCAACGGTGGTCTCCTGCGCAAGGAGCTCGTCGTGCCGGACATCGGCGATTACGCCGTGCCGGTGACCGAGCGCGGCGCGCTGATGGTGCAGACAACGGAGATCCTCGGCAAATACCTGCGCGACGTGCTGAAGCTCAACGACGCCCACTCGAATTTCCGCATCTTCGGCCCCGACGAAACGGAGTCCAACCGGCTAGGTGCCGTCTTCGAGGCCACCGATCGTGTCTGGATGGAGAGGATCGAGCCTTATGACGTGCACCTTGCGCGCGACGGCCGGGTGATGGAGGTGCTCTCGGAACATCTTTGCCAGGGCTGGTTGGAAGGCTACCTGCTGACCGGCCGGCACGGCTTCTTCTCCTGCTACGAAGCCTTCATCCATATCGTCGATTCGATGTTCAACCAGCACGCCAAGTGGCTGAAGGTTTCCCGGGAACTGCCCTGGAGAAAGCCGATCTCTTCGCTTAACTACCTGCTGACCTCGCATGTCTGGCGGCAGGACCATAACGGCTTTTCCCATCAGGACCCCGGTTTCGTCGATCTCGTCGCCAACAAGAAAGCGGATATCGTGCGCATCTACCTGCCGCCGGATGCCAATACCCTTTTGTGGGTCGGAGACCATTGCCTGAGGACCTGGGACCGCATCAACGTCATCGTTGCCGGCAAGCAGCCGGAGCCGCAATGGCTGACGATGGACGAGGCCGTTGCGCATTGCGAGGCCGGAGCCGGTATCTGGGCCTGGGCCGGTAACGAGGACGGCGCAGTCGCGCCCGACGTCGTCATGGCATGCGCCGGCGACGTCCCGACCATGGAAACGCTCGCGGCCGTCGCCCTCCTGCGGGAGGCGATACCGGAACTCAAGATCCGCGTGGTCAATGTCGTCGACCTGATGGCCCTGCAATCGAAGGAACACCACCCGCACGGCCTTGCCGACGAGGAATTCGACCGCCTCTTCACCACCGACCGGCCGGTGATCTTTGCCTATCACGGCTATCCTTATCTCATCCACCGGATGACCTATAAGCGCATCAACCACGGCAATATCCACGTCCGCGGTTTCGTGGAGGAAGGTACCACGACCACGCCCTTCGACATGACCGTGTTGAACGAACTCGACCGGTACCATCTTGCGATCGAGGCGATCGAACGCGTCCCGGGCCTCAAGGCGAAAGCAGGTCACGTCGTGGAAGCCCTGCAGGCCAAGCTTGACGAACACCATCACTATGTCAGGGAATACGGAGAAGACATGCCGGAGATCCAGAACTGGAGATGGAAACGTTAGGCGGCGCATCCGAATTGATGGATGTCAATGGCCGGTGATTTGCGTCAGGTATTGTCTTCAGAAAAGCCGCTCGGACCCGCCACGGGTTCGAGGTCGGTTTTTGCTGGAGCCCATATATGTCCGTCCCGTCTCTGCGATTCAGTGATCCTCCTCTCCATGAAAGCTGCTTATGGGGATTATCGGCCGAGGAGGCGGAGGCGCGGCTCGCCGAGCATGGCCAGAACCTATTGCCGGCCCCGCAAGCACCGTCGCTGTGGGTCATTTTCCTGCGCCAGTTCCGCAGCCCGCTGATCTATATCCTGCTGCTTGCAGCCGCCGTATCCTTGGCGGCGGGCGAAGCGGAAGATGCCGCCTTTATCGGCGCCGTGCTCCTCCTGAACGGTATCATAGGAACCATGCAGGAATACTCCGCGGGCCGTGCCGCAGCGGCGCTTCGCGCGCTTGAACAGCCGTATGCCGTTGTTATCAGGGATGGCCAGGTGCAGGAGATCGAAGCACGCCTTCTCGTCCACGGCGATCTTGTGCAGCTCGAGGCAGGTGGAAGGGTTCCGGCCGATGTCTCGCTGGTCGAAGCCAGTGATCTTCTCTGTGACGAATCGCTGCTGACCGGCGAGTCCCTTCCCGCGCGAAAGAGACTTCCCCTGCCGGGCACGCCGCCCGAAGGTCGGGAGGCCGCGATGGCATTCGCAGGAACCTTGATTACGCGCGGCCGCGGCAAGGGCGTCGTTACTGCGACGGGACTTTCCACCGAGATCGGGCGGATCGCTTCCGAGATCAACAAGGCGTCCATCTCGCAACCGCCGCTGATGATCCGGCTTGCCCGCTTTTCGAATATCATCGCCTGGACGGTGGGGATTGCCTCGATCGTGCTCGTGGCCGTCGGGCTTTTGCGCGGCATGGCCTGGAGCGACCTGTTCCTGATGTCCGTCGGCCTCGCCGTCAGCGCCATTCCGGAAGGGTTGCCGATCGCCATATCGATTGCGCTCGCAATCAGCATGCGTCGCATGGCCAGGCGAAATGTCATCGTCCGACGAATGCCGGCGGTCGAGTCGCTTGGATCCTGCACGATGATCGCAACCGACAAGACCGGAACATTGACCCTGAACGACCTGACGGTGACGGATATCCGCCTGCCCGAGGGCACCGACCTGCTGCTCGACGCCGGACAGGATCTCGACGCATGCGAGATCCGGGGCTCCGATCTGAGTCCTTCCGAAGCACGCAACCGGGCCGCGAGACTGCTGCAGGCGGCATTGTTACCGAACGAAGGCTCGCTCTCACGCGATGGCGACGGCTGGAAAGGCGTCGGCGATACGGTCGACGTCGCGCTGCTGGCAGCCGCCCATAAAGGCGGTCTTACCCAGGATACGATGGTGGAAACCTATCCCCTCGTCGGCCGCATTCCCTACGAGCCGGATCTCAAATATGCGGCGTCCTTCCATCGAAGCGGCGAACGCATTCGCATTTTCGTCAAGGGCTCGGCTGAAATCCTGATCGACATGGCCGATCGGATGGATACGGGCAAAGGCGTCGTGCCGATCGAACGTCTAACGCTTCTACGGCAGAAGGAAAAAATGGCGGAGCGCGGCCTGCGCGTACTCGCCTTTGCCGAAGGAGAAATCCGAAGCGGCGCGGACGAGACCTTTGGCCACCACCACCTCGTCGATCTTGTTTTCCTTGGTCTGGCAGGTATGCAGGACCCCATCCGTCCGGAAGTTCCCCAGGCGATCCGCGACTGCCACGCGGCGGGAGTCCAGGTCGCAATGGTGACAGGCGACGATCCGAAAACGGCAGCGGCCATCGCCGCCGAAGCCGGATTGGCTTTCAGGCAGGATCAGGTGACGACGGGTGAAGAGGTAGATCGCGCCGAAGCGGCGGGACAGGCCGCCCTCGACGAGTTGACGCGCCGCGTCCGGATTTACGCCCGCGTCGCCCCCGCCCAGAAGCTGTCGATCGTCCTTTCGCTGGCGCGCAACGGCCATTTCGTCGCCGTCACGGGAGATGGCGTCAACGACGCGCCGGCGCTCAAACATGCCCATGTCGGCGTGGCAATGGGCCGGAAGGGTACGGAGGTCGCCAAAGAGAGCGCCGACATCGTCGTCACGGACGACAACTTCGCCTCCATCGTCAGCGGGATCCGCGAGGGGCGCACCGCCTATTCGAATATCCGCAAAGTTATCCTGATGCTGGTCGCCACGGGTGCGGCCGAAATCCTGCTCTTCCTGCTGGCGATCCCGCTCGGCCTGCCGATGCCGCTGCTGCCGGTGCAGCTCCTGTGGCTCAATCTCGTCACCAACGGCATCCAGGACGTCGCACTTGCCGGAGAGAAGCCGGAGGGAGACGAGCTCACCCGGCCGCCGCGGCGCCCGAAGGAGCCGATCTTCGACCGCCTGATGATCCGCCGCATCCTCCTGTCCACCCTCGTGATCGGCGGCGGCGGTTTCGCCGCCTTCTATTGGCTTCTCGAACAGGGATACGAAGTGTCCGCAGCGCGCAACATGCTGCTTCTGCTTTTCGTCATGTTCGAGAATGTTCAGACCTTTACCTGCCGATCGGAACGACGCTCGGTTTTCTCGTTCAACTTTTTCGGCAATCCGCTGCTCATCTTGACCGTCGTCGCAGCGCAGGCCCTGCATATCTCGGCGATGTATATCCCCTGGTTTCGGGATACGCTCGAGCTTGCCCCGATATCCCTTTCCGAATGGGCCTTGATGCTGCTTGCCGCATCGTCAATCCTGCTGGTGAGCGAACTGGACAAATGGCGTTGCCGCAAGGCAGCATGAGCGCTCGATCGTCGGGAGTTGCATCTGATGCCGAAGCGCAGCGCAGGTCTCTTGATATTTCGCCGACAGGGTGGGGATCTGCAGGTTCTCCTGGTGCATCCTGGAGGACCGTTCTGGGCGCGCAAGGACGATGGCGCCTGGTCCATTCCGAAGGGCCTTGTGGAAGAAGGCGAGGACGAACTTGGCGCCGCCATCCGCGAGGCGGCGGAGGAAATCGGAACCACCATCGAGGGCTCCTTCGAGCGACTGGGGGAATACAGGCAACCCGGCGGCAAGAGGGTTCTGGTCTGGGCAGTCGAAGCCGATCCCCCGATCGATGAAGGCCACCTGGTCAGCAATCTGTTCTCGCTGGAATGGCCACCGCGCTCGGGTGTCTTTAGACAATTCCCGGAGGTGGACCGGGCCGGCTGGTTTTCCATTGCCGAGGCAAGGCAGAAAATCTTGAAAGGACAGGAGCCGATCCTCAACGATTTCATGGATCCGGCCACGACCGCTCGGCAACATTGATCCGCATCAATGTCGTCTGGACGGTGACGGGCGATCAGATAGCACCGCAAGACGAAGCCGAGAGCGTCGGCAACAGCAATCATACTCAAGGCTTTCGCGCCTGCCGCAAACCCCAGATGTCCGATGGAGCCATACAGTGAATCGCACCGGGAAAATTGCCATCGTCCTCGCCATTGTCGGGTTGGCCGCAGGTTCTGCGTGGAAATATCTACAGGACCGCAGCGCCGAACAAGCGCTGCGCGGTATCGCCAGCGGCAATGGACGCATTGAAGCCACAGAGATCGATATAGCCGCACGGACAGCCGGCCGCCTTTCGGACGTGCTCGTCAAGGAAGGCGATTTTGTCGAAGTCGGGCAGATTCTGGCCCGGATGGATATCGAACAGCTGACCGCCGAGAAACGGGAGGCCGAGGCGCAGCTTTCAAGGGCGAGGATCGGCATCGACACGGCCCGAAGCTTCGTCACCCAAAGGGAAGCAGAAAAGGAGGCCGCGGCCGCGGCCGTTGCACAAAACGAGGTGGAACTCCAGTCGGCTCGAAAGAGGCTTGCCCGCAGCGAGCAGCTTTCCCGCAGCGGCTCGGTCTCGGAGCAGGTTCTTGACGACGACCGCGCTCGCGTCGACACATCGGTCGCAACCGTCGCAGCCGCCAGGGCGAGGCTTGCGGCAACCGACGCAGCCATCGGTTCGGCCAGATCCCAGGTGATTGACGCAGAAGCATCGGTCGAAGCGGCGCAGGCGACGATCGCCAGGATCGAGGCGGACCTGCGCGATTGCGAACTCAAGGCGCCGCGCAGCGGCCGGATCCAATACCTGGTCGCCCGGCCTGGCGAAGTTGTCGCCGCCGGAGGACGGGTTCTCAACATGCTGGATATCGGGGATGTATACATGACCTTCTTCCTGCCGACTGCCGAGGCCGGGCGAACCGCCATCGGCAGCGAGGCGCGCATCGTTCTCGACGCCGCACCCCAATACGTCATCCCGGCCAGGATATCCTTCGTTTCGGACATCGCGCAGTTCACGCCCAAGACGGTCGAGACGGAGGAGGAGCGCCAGAAGCTGATGTTCCGCCTGCGCGCCCAAGTCCCGCGGGAACTCCTGCAGAAATACGTGGCGCAGGTGAAGACCGGACTTCCGGGTCGGACCTATGTCAAAATCGATTCCAACGCCGCATGGCCGGCCGCGCTAGCTCAACCGCTTACGCCTTGATTTGGAGCAGTCAGCCATGGTTGATCCCGCGGAACCAGCCTTCGTCGCCCGTCTGACGGGCGTCAGCCACACCTACGGCACTACCCTCGCGCTCGACGGGATATCGCTGGATATACCGCAAGGGCGGATGGCCGGCTTCATCGGCCCGGACGGGGTCGGCAAGTCGACGCTTCTTTCGCTGATCGCCGGCGCTCGTTCGATCCAGCGGGGCGATGTCCAGGCGCTGGGCGGCGATATGCGCGCCGGCCGCCACCGCCGCCGCGTCTGCCCGGCCATCGCCTATATGCCGCAGGGCCTCGGCCGCAATCTTTATCCAACCCTGTCGGTCTTCGAAAACGCCGATTTTTTCGGAAGCCTGTTCGGCCAGAACAAGGCCGAACGCCAACAGCGCATCCGCACGCTCCTGAAGCGCACGGGCCTTGCCGGATTCGAGGATCGGCCTGCCGGCAAGCTTTCCGGTGGCATGAAACAGAAGCTCAGCCTCTGCTGCGCTCTCCTCCATGATCCTGATCTCCTTATTCTCGACGAACCCACAACCGGCGTCGATCCGCTGTCGCGGCGTCAATTCTGGAACCTGATCGACGACATCCGGGCCGCGCGGCCGCAGATCAGCGTCATTGTCGCAACCGCGTATATGGAAGAGGCCGCACGCTTCGACTGGCTGGCAGCCATTGATTCGGGAAAAGTCCTCGCAACCGGCTCCCCACAGGAGATCCTGGCGCAGACGGGCGCCGCTACCCTCGATGACGCCTTCATTGCACTGATGCCCGAGGACAAGCGATCTGCGCATCACGCGGTGGAACTTCAGCCGCCGCCCTCGTTTGACGAGGCGGATTTTGCCATCGAGGCGCAGGATCTGACCATGCGTTTCGGCGCCTTCACCGCCGTCGACAATGTCAGCTTCCGTATCCGTCGCGGCGAGATCTTCGGCTTTCTCGGCTCCAACGGATGCGGCAAATCCACCACCATGAAAATGCTGACCGGGCTGTTGCCGGCAAGCGAAGGCACGGCCAAGCTGTTCGGCAGGCAAGTCGACCCGCGGGACATGGATATCCGCAGACGGGTTGGCTACATGTCGCAGGCATTTTCACTCTATACCGAGCTGACGGTGCGACAGAACCTCGACCTGCATGCGCGCATCTTCCGGCTCCCGCCCGAGACAATTCCGACGCGCATCGAAGAAATGGGGCGACGGTTCCAGCTGCTGGAAGTCATGGATACGCTGCCCGACGCGCTACCGCTCGGTATCCGGCAGCGGCTGTCGCTCGCCGTAGCCCTTGTCCATTCGCCCGAGGTTCTGATCCTGGACGAACCGACGTCCGGGGTCGATCCGATCGCCAGAGATCAGCTCTGGGCAATGCTGATCGAACTCTCCCGCAAGGAGAAAGTGACGATTTTCATCTCCACCCACTTCATGAACGAGGCAGAGCGCTGCGATCGCATCTCGCTGATGCATGCCGGCAAGGTATTGGTGAGCGATACACCCGCCGCAATCCAGGAGAACCGCCAGGCGGCCACGCTTGAAGAGGCCTTCATCGGTTATCTCGAAGACGCCACGATGGAGACACCCGACGTGGTGGCGACGGAATCGGAGGAAGGCTCCGACACGCCGGTGCCTGCCGCCCCGCCGCATCGACGGCTTTTCGACCTGCGCCGGATCTTGAGTTTCAGCCGCCGTGAAGCCCTTGAGCTGCGCCGCGATCCGATCCGCGCCACACTGGCGCTGATCGGCAGCGTGATCCTGATGTTCGTCGTCGGTTACGGCATCAACATGGATGTGCAGAACCTGACCTTCGCCGTGCTCGACCGAGACGATACGGTCGCCAGTCGGGACTACGTCGCCAATATTGCCGGTTCCCGCTACTTCATCGAAGAGCCGCCACTTCAAGACTATGCCGATCTCGACGGGCGCATGCGAGGGGGAAGGCTGAAACTTGCAATCGAGATACCGGCAGGTTTTGCCGAACGCGTCGCGCGGGGCAACGACGTGGAGATCGGAGCGTGGATCGACGGGGCGATGCCGCAACGGGCCGAGACCATTCGCGGCTATGTCCAGGGAATGCATGCGGCCTGGCTTGCCCGGCATATGCGGGAAACCTACGGTGACGCGGCGGCTGCGTCGTTCTCGATCGAAACCCGCTTTCGCTACAATCCCGGCATCGAGAGCCTGGTTGCCATGGTGCCTGCCGTCATACCGTTATTGCTGCTGTTGATCCCGGCGATGCTCACGGCCTTGTCCGTCGTTCGGGAAAAGGAACTCGGCTCGATCGTCAATTTCTACGTGACGCCGGTCACCAGGCTCGAATTTCTTTTGGGCAAGCAGATTCCGTATCTCGTCCTCGGCTTGGCGAATGCCGCCCTGCTCTGGCTCTTCGCCGTCCTCGTCTTTCAGGTACCCTTTACCGGCAGCCTGCTGCCATTTGCGGCCGCCGCCCTGCTCTACGTCGCCTTTTCCACCGCCTTCGGCCTCCTGGTTTCCAGTTTCATATCGAGCCAGATCGCCGCGATATTCGGAACAACGCTGATGACCATCATTCCGGCGGTTCAGTTTTCCGGCATGATCGACCCGGTCTCATCGCTCCAGGGTCTCGGCGCGCTGATCGGCCAGATCTACCCGACCACCTATTTCAACATCATCTCGCGCGGCACTTTTTCAAAGGGACTGGCGTTCGAAAACCTCGGCAGCGCCTTCCTGCCGCTCGTCGTCGCAGGCCCTCTGCTCATCGCTGCGGCAACCGTCTTTCTCAAGAAGCAGGCAAGGTGAAGCATGCGGCCCGGAACAATCTTTTATCTCGGGATGAAGGAACTGCAGGGACTGGTGCGCGATCCGATCCTCATCGGACTGATCATCTATGCCTTTACCATCGCCGTCTATACCGAAGCAGAGTCGGTACCCGAAACCCTGAACAATGCCCCAATCGCCCTCGTCGACGAAGACAATTCGCCGCTCTCGCGACGGATCGGGGATTCTTTCCTGAGCCCCTATTTCAAGCAACCGGTCATGATCACGGCGGGCGAGATGGATGCGCGCATGGATGCCGGCACCGATACTTTCGCGCTCGACATCCCGCCGAATTTCCAGAGCGACCTCATCGCGGGCAAGGCACCGGTCATCCAGCTCAATGTTGACGCCACGCGGATGACCCAGGCCTTTTCCGGCTCCGGCTATGTGCAGAGCATCGTGACTACGGAGGTCTCGGATTTTGCGCGTGCGAGCACTGTCGAGCAAACTCCCGACGTGGAGCTCACGCTTCGGTCCCGCTTCAATCCGGAGCTGAACCAGAGGTGGTTTGCGTCGGTGATGAGCATCATCGACAACGTGACCATGCTGTCGATCATCCTGACCGGCACCGCCCTTATCCGCGAGCGCGAACACGGCACGATCGAGCATCTCCTGGTCATGCCGGTAACGCCGATCGAGATCATGCTGTCAAAGGTTTGGTCGATGGGCATCGTCGTCTTCTGCGCCACGTTGTTTTCGCTGATCGTCATCGTACAGCTCATGTTGCAGGTTCCGATCGAGGGGTCGCTGGCGCTCTTCATGGCGGGAGCGGCGCTGCATCTTCTTGCAACCACCGCCATGGGGATCGCGCTTGCGACGATCGCCGGATCGATGCCGCAGTTCGGGCTTCTGATCATGCTCGTCCTCCTGCCACTGCAAATCCTTTCTGGAGCGACGACCCCACGCGAAAGCATGCCGGCAATGATCCAGACGATCATGCTCGCGGCCCCCAACACACATTTCGTCCTGATGGCGCAGGCAATACTCTATCGCGGCGCCGGCCTATCCGTCGTTTGGCCGCAGCTCATCTGGCTTGCGGGGATTGCAACGATCCTGTTTACGTTTTCGCTGCGCGGCTTCCGCCGTTCGCTGAAGTAACCACACCTGCCTGCGTCCGCATCTGGGGTCTCAGACCGCGACCGGCGCCTCGATGGCGGGGTGCGGATCGTATCCCGTCACCTCAAAGTCCTCGATGCGGTATCCATCGATGCTATCCGGCCGCCGCAGCAGGCTAAGCTTCGGAAACGGCCTCGGCTCTCTCTCAAGCAAGGTGTTCGCCATGTCGATATGATCGAGATAGAGGTGAACGTCGCCACCGACCCAGACCAGTTCGCCAGGCACCATATCCACCTGCTGCGCGACCATGGCGAGCAGGGCCGCCTGCTGGCAGACGTTGAACGGGTTTCCAAGTCCCATGTCGCTCGATCTCTGAAGAACGAGAAGCGAAACCTTTGGGCGCCCCTCGCCCATGCCGGAAACGTAGAACTGATACGTCATGTGGCAAGGCGGCAATGCCATCTGGTCCAGCTCTGGGACATTCCAGGCATGGAACAGCATCCGGCGGCTTGACGGATTCTTTCGAAGCGTTTCAATCACTCCCGAGATCTGGTCGTATTCCTTGCCGTCTGCGCCCTTCCAGCGACGCCACTGCTTGCCGTAGACAGGGCCGAGATCGCCCCATTCTTCAGCAAAAGCGTCGTCGGCCAGAATTTTGTCCTCAAAATCCTTCTGCGAAATCTCGGAGCCCGTTGCCTTGCGATATGCGGCGAGCGGCCAGTCGGTCCAGATGCGCACGTTTTCCTTCAGAAGCGACTGGATGTTGGTCTGTCCCGTCAGGAACCACAACATCTCCTTCACCGCGGTCTTCCAGAACACCTTTTTTGTCGAATAGACGGGAAACGTTCCGTCCGACAGGTCGAAACGCATCATCGCGCCGAACATGGAGAGCGTGCCGACACCCGTGCGGTCGATCCGCTTGTCCCCCTTTTCGAGTAGGTGGGTCAGTACATCGAGATACTGGTATTCCGGGTGTCTCAACGTCAAGGCGATGTCCTTTCGCGATGATCCACCGCCATGCGTCCGTTCGCGCGAGGGCCGGTGAGAACCGCCGATTCTTTAGCCAGAGATCTACATACTAGCACGGCAAGCCGCGGCCAATCTCGTTGCACCGCTTTCCCCGGCATTTCACCAGAGGCCTAATATGGTTCACCTGGGCACGTAATTGCGCCAGTTGTGCTTCTCGGAGAAGTTCAGAACCTCGCGGATCTTGCGGTTGCTGATCGGAGCTTCGAATTCGTCCAGCTCGCGCGTGATCGGCGTATTGGCGGCCCATCGCTCAAGGAATGGCCGCGTCGGCTCCCAGGCGGTGATCGTGTCGTTGACGGTGTTGAAGACCTGGAAGCCGAGGCCGTCCTTTTCGACGCAGAGATGGACGATCTGGCCGAGATCGCGGGCGTCGATATAGCTCCACGCATTGCGTTTGCGGGACGGCGGATCCGCAAGGAAGGCGGGAAAGCGGGCATAGTCTTCCGGCGAGATCACGTTGCCGATCCTCAGCGCATAGATATCCGCGCCGTAGCGCATGGAAAAGGCGCGTGCCGTCTTCTCGTTGACGACCTTGGAAAGACCATAGCTGTCCATCGGGTCGACGTCATAATCTTCCGTCAGCGGAAAGGAGCGATAATCCTTGTCTCCCTCGGCAAAGCAGACGCCGTAGGTCGTTTCACTGGAGGCGATGATCACTTTGCGGATGCCGAGTTTCATCGCCGCTTCGATGACATTGTAGGTCGATATCGTGTTGGCCGCGAATGTCGTATTGTCCGGCCGCATCAAGATTCTGGGAACCGCCGCGAAGTGCACCACCGCATCGACCGGCGCCGGCCCCTTCCCGGTCTGAAGCCCTTCGAACCCGAAATGCATGGAAAGCGCGTTGAAGGTCTCACCGCTGTCCGTCAGGTCGGTGATAAGGGTATTGACGCCCGGGCAATCCAGCGGCACGAGATCCAGGTTGAAGACCTCGTGTCCTTCGCCGACCAGATAAGGCACCGCATGCCGCCCGGCCTTGCCGCTGCCCCCGGTGAATACGATCCGCTTGCCCATGATGCCGCCTCCTCAAATCCCGTCCGGCCCGCCGCGTCTGTCGACATCGCCTGCCTGCTGCGACGAGGCATAGTCGAAACGACGTAACCAGTCCGATGATGAAGCATGGCACCGCCTGCCCGTCAATGTCGATCGCGGCAGCCGATTGCCGCTCCGCTTCGCAAGGAAGTGCGGTCAAGCGCTTCCCTTGGGCGTTGCCCGAACGAAAACGTGCCTCACGAACTTCACAAATCGACGAGGAGGAGCGCGCTCCATCGCTTGCCTCCCTGTAGGTTATCGGCCTGTTGAGTCCTGTTCAGCCAATCGCGAATCGGGCAGAAAAAGACCATTCCTCAGCCCGGAGCCTCGACATGCGTTTCCGCCACGCCCTTGCCGTCATCGCCTCTTTCGTGATCGCGGGGCCAGCTTTTCCGCAGGACCATCCTTCGGCCTTCGTCGGTTCGTGGGAGGTGGAAACAGGCAGCGCGGCCGGCAAATGCAACGTCGAACTCAAAAGCACGAGTTTCGCAGGCAAGCTCTCCGCCCGCAGCATCATGTGCCTGGGCCCTTTGGGCTTCCTGAACGGATGGACGCCGAGCCGAGAAGGCGTCACGCTGCTCGACGCCGGCGGCAGGGAGATCGGCAGCTTCGGACCGTCCCGCGGCAACCTCGTCGGACGTCTGAGCGACGGCAGCATTGTCACCATGAGACCGACGAGCGGCCAGCGTTTCGGCGGCAGGCGCGACGATGATCGCTGGCGGCCCGGCCGGGACGGAAACGATCGCGCGGACTGCTATCTGCGCGAAGATACCGGCCGTTGCGCCGATCCCGCCGACATTCCGCCGCCGCGGGAACGCCGTCTCGTCCGCTCGATCGGTCCGCTCAATGTCCGCAGGCAGGAAGATATGAGCAGCCCGGTCGTGACCCACACCGAGGCGGGCGAATGTTTCACCGTCTACGGCTGCCGCGATACCCGGTGGGGGCCCCGTTGCGAAGTCCGCTGGGGCAAGAACCAGATCGGCTATACGGTCAAGTATTTCGAGAAGAACGGGAAAAACTATATCGGGTTTCTGAACCGCTGCTGAAAACCCGGCCGCTTTCCCACGCCGTCGTCTGTTTCGAGGGCCGGTCTTCATCACCACGATGGGCCGTGGGGAGGATTGCGGCGCGAGACGCGAAAAGTCTCAGCAGTGCGCAACCAATGCGAAGCATTGCCCGCCGATGCTTTGCCCGACCCTCCTATCCCGCCTTTGACTGTGTTGCCGTGCCACACAAACGACGTGAAATGGTGGTTGGAGAAGGCGGCGGTTGACAAGCATCAAGGCTCTGGCGATCCTCACAGATATGAGCGGGATGTATCGAATCACATCTAAAGCGATGGCACTGATGTTCCGACTGGTGATGATCTTGTCACTGGCTGGCTACAGCTTTTCTGCCGTCAGCGCCGCGATGCATCCGGAAAGCTCCGCCCAGATCGCGCAGATCGAAGAGGTCTATTCCTCTCACCATGGCGACGACCACGTCGCGATGGCCGATACCGATCACCACGGCAACCAGCACGACCACAGCAGCCCGGAGAAGTCCAAGAACTCCTGCTGCAAGGATTATTGCGGCATTGCGGCCATCACATGCTCCGGCTCTTCGTTGAGCCATCCGCGCGTGGTTTCCATTCGCGAGTTCATCAACGACACGGACCCCCGGGGCCAGCCGCCGAGCCTGCATCGTCCGCCCAACATCTGAGAACGCGCACCCGCACGGGCGGGTATAGCCGTGCTGCGAGCCTTATCGGTCGACAGCGCGATCATGCATTCATTCTCGGAATTTCATTATGAAGCACCTGTTTCTGGTGGTCGCAATGCCGCTGTTCGTCAGCGGATGCGCAGCCACCCTTCCAGAGGTCGTCGCCTCCACGGATCATCCTGATTCCGCAACGGATATCAGGCCTGTACGTTATCAAAATCCGGTTGGCGCCTACATCCATCGCCTGCCTGTCGACCCTAAACCCTGGCGTGGTCTCAATGATGCGCAAGCTCCGAAGGGAGGCGCATAATGATGCCTCGGACGATCAGGCTGATCTCCTCCATCGTGTTTCCGCTGGTTACGGCGGGCTGTGTGACGACCGACTACGCGGCCAGCGATGCCGGGTTCACCAACGCTTCTCTGAAGAGCAGCGAAGCGACCGGCAAACAGACTGTCTGGGTGCAAAACCAGCAGCAGGCGCAAGCGGTTCGGGAGCGCGTGAAAACGCTGATGGCGAAGAAGACCATCGACGTGGAGACCGCCGTCCAGGTGGCGCTCCTCAACAACAAGGGCCTGCAGGCGGCTTATGCCGATCTCGGCGACAGCGCAGCCGACGCATGGCAGACGCAACTGTCGGTCTTTCCGACCTTCTCCGTCGGCCTTTCGGGCATCGGCACGCCCGGCCTCGAAGCCTATCGCGTGCTGGAAGGGGCGATCGCCGCCAACATACTGGCGCTTGCCACCTACGACAAAAACATCAGGCTTGCCGACACCCGCTTCCGGCAGGCCCAACTCAATGCCGCGCTCGCGACGATCTCGCTTGCTGCAGAAACCCGCCGCGCCTGGGTCAACGCCGTCGCCGCCTGGGAGAATGTCGCCTATCTCAACCAGGCGAAAGCTGCGGCCGACGCCTCATCCGAACTCGCCAAGAAAATCGGCGAAGCCGGATCGCTGACGAAGGCCGATCAAGCCCGGGAGCACGTCTTTTATGCCGAGCTGACCGGCGAGACGGCCAAGGCGCGGCTGGAAGCAAAGCTTGCCAAGGAGGAACTGATCCGGCTGATGGGCCTGTCGGGGACCGCCATCGATTTTCAGATCCCGAATCGCCTGCCCTCCCTGCCGAAGGCGTTGATCAAGCGTGACGATATTGAAGCGGAAGCCATCCACAAGCGGATGGACTTGCAGGTGGCGCGCCTGGAGCTTCAGGCAACCGCGCAGTCCTACAAGCTGGAGGACGTAACCCGTATCGTCACCGACATCGAGCTTGCGGGCACTTACGAAAAGGAACGCGAGCGCGAAGACGGCAGGATCCTGTCGGACGTCTCGAAGACCGCTTCGCTGGAGTTCACGATCCCGATCTTCGACTCCGGCCAGGCGCGGCTGCGAAAGGGCGAACTCGCCTATATGCGGGCCGCCAACCGGCTGGCCGAGCTCGCGGTCAACGTCCGCTCGGAAGCCCGCTCGGCCTACCTTGCATACAAGTCGAACTACGATATCGCGCGCCACTACCGGAACAACGTGCTGCCGTTGCGCAATGCCATCGAGGAACAATCGCTCCTCACCTACAACGGCATGATCACCAGCACATTCGAACTGATCGCCGACACGCGCGAGAAGATCGACTCCACCATCCTCGCCGTCAACGCCAAGCGTGACTTCTGGCTCGCCGAAGCGAACCTCGCCCCCGTCATCTACGGCGGCAGCACAGGTTCGGCCTCGGCGCAAACCGAGGTTGCGTCCGCTGAAGAAGCGACACGTGGCGGTCACTGAGAAAGGAAACGAGAATGTTCAGTAGAAGACAACTGCTTGGAGCAGGTGCCGCCGGTGCCGCGCTCGTCTCCTCCCAGGCCTGGGGCCAGACCTCCAACATGGGCCTGCCGGAAGCGGCCGTCATGGACACCGCCGCAACCCAGACGCCGGTGCGTCCGTCCGTCGGACCGGACTATAATCCGGTCGTCACCCTGAACGGGTGGACCCTGCCCTTCCGCATGAACAACGGCGTCAAGGAATTCCATCTGGTCGCCGAACCGGTCGAACGCGAGATGGCGGAAGGTATGACCGCCTACCTCTGGGGCTATAACGGCCAGTCGCCGGGGCCGACCATCGAGGCGGTCGAAGGCGACCGGGTCCGCATCTTCGTTACCAACAAGCTGCCGGAGCACACGACCGTTCATTGGCACGGGATGATCCTGCCGTCGGGCATGGATGGCGTCGGCGGCCTGTCGCAGCCTCACATTCCCGTCGGCAAGACCTTCGTCTACGAGTTCGACCTCGTGAAGTCCGGCACCTTCATGTACCACCCCCACTCGGACGAGATGGTCCAGATGGCAATGGGCATGATGGGTTTCTTCGTCGTTCATCCGAAGGACCCGAAGTTCATGCCTGTCGACCGCGACTTCGTCTTCCTGCTGAGCGCCTATGACATCGATCCCGGCACCTATGTGCCACGCGTCATGGAGATGACCGACTTCAACCTCTGGACCTGGAACAGCCGCGTCTTTCCAGGCATCGATCCGCTGGTCGTTTCCAGGAACGACAAGGTCCGCGTCCGCGTCGGAAATCTGACCATGACCAACCACCCGATCCACATGCATGGCTACGACTTCGAAGTGACCTGCACTGACGGCGGCTGGGTCCGGCCCGAGGCGCGCTGGCCGGAGGTCAGCATCGATATTCCCGTCGGGGCGATGCGGGCTTACGAGTTCGACGCAAAACATGTCGGCGACTGGGCGATCCATTGCCACAAGTCGCACCATACGATGAACGCGATGGGTCACGACATTCCCACCTTTATCGGCGTCGACAAGAAGGAGGTCGCCAAGAAGATCAGGCAGTTCCGTCCCGAATATATGCCGATGGGCACCGCCGGCATGGCGGATATGGGCGAAATGTCGATGGAAATACCGGAAAACACCGTTCCGATGATGACCGGATGGGGTCCGCACGGCCCCATCGAGATGGGCGGCATGTTTTCCGTGGTGAAGGTTCGCGAGGGTATCTCGGCGGGCGATTACACCGATCCGGGCTGGTACGAGAACCCGCCCGGCACACAGGCCTGGGAGTGGACGGGAAGTCTTCCCGACGCGCCAAAGGCAAAAGACGCAAAGACTTCGATCATGCCGGGACACCCCGATCACGGCTGATTGCCAACTTTCGAAACAAATAAAGGACCTGATCATGAAAACTGCAATTCTCGGCCTGTTGCTGGCCACCCTTGCGACGCCCGTTCTGGCATCCGGCAGTCATGCTGGCGGTCATGGCGAAATGGCCGTTGGCGAACCGGGCGACAAATCGAAGGTCAGCCAGACCATCCGCGTCAGCATGAAGGAGACGCCGGACGGCAAGATGATCTTCACCCCGAACGACTTCAAAGTCCGCAAGGGCCAGACCATCCGCTTCACCATCAAGAACGAAGGCGAACTCGATCATGAATTCGTCCTCGACCAGGAAGACAAGGTGATGGAGCACAAGGCAGTCATGGAGAAATTCCCGGACATGGAACATGACGACCCGAATGCGGTGCGGCTTGCTCCCGGCAAGTCCGGCGAGATCGTCTGGAAATTCACGAACGACGGCGTCTTCAAGATCGCCTGCCTCGTTCCCGGCCACTACGACGCCGGAATGCACGGCGACGTCACCGTCGCCAAGAAGTAAGAAGGAAGGATTAATCCATGAAAACCGTTTTCAAACTTGCTCTCGTTACAGCGCTCGCCCTGACCTCGGTGTCTGCCGCGTTCGCCCAGGAATTCACCAAGGGGACGGTCAAGAAGGTCGATGCCAAGGCCAAGAAGGTCACGCTCATCCACGAGGAGTTGAAGAGCCTCGAAATGCCCGCCATGACCATGGTCTTCAACGTCTCCGACGACGCATTGCTGGCAAAGCTTAAGCAAGGCGCGAACATCCAGTTCGTGGCGGAACGCGTCAACGGCAAGCTGACCGTCACCCAGGTGAAGTGACAACGACGCCCCGCTTCCCCGGAAGCGGGGCCTCCCCTCAAGAGACGGGTTGAAGGCACAAGGCCTTCCACAGGTCCTCTTTCCAGTCGCCCATCACAGGTGGGTCATGCAGCCTGTAAACCGTAGCGCCGATCAATACCGTTCGTGGCGCCTGACACCGGATGCGCATGAGGTGGGTGCCGTTGTCGACAAAGATGGGTTCGCCGCCGGTCTTGTGCTCGGTCAACCCGATTGCGACGTCGTAATCATATTCGATATCTTCCGATATCGCCGCCGACGTGATCGTGAGGCTCACGGTCCGGCTGTCGGAGAACTGCGCAATGTGAAACGGCTGACGTTCCTGGGCTTCCAGACCCGAGGCCACGATGACGAATGCTGCCACAGATAAGCAGAGACGGCCCATCGGCCCCTCCCAAGGCACGATACTTCAGTAGTTTAGCATCGATTGGACTGGCGGGACAGCGATTGTCAGATACTGCGACGGCGGGTTGTTATTTGCACGAAGAAACCGGCGGATTGCGCCGATCCTGCCCGCCTGCCCATATCCCTGTTGACCAGCGGCAAAAGTGACCGATGGACGATTTATAGGAGCCTTCACGCTTGTCACCCCTTTTCACCGGGGGTGGAAACGCCTATATCACGGTTGCCGGACTTCGGTCCGGCTATGGCAATAAACGGTCGGTGTAATAAACCTATTGGACCCGGGGGCGGTACCCGGCGCCTCCACCAAAAACCGGTCGGTCGCATGGGAAATCGCTGCGGACCGGCTTTTGATGGGGGCGAAATAGGATCGACAAGGGTGTAAAGATCGAACTTTTGCTCGGCATGATACCACCGTTATCGGGTCAAAAAGTGTAGTTGCAAACGACAACAACGCTAAGGGTTATGCTCTCGCTGCCTAATGGCGGTGCGGGAAATCCGAACTAAGTCCTTGGAGGTAGCACTTTAAGGCGGGGTCCGAAGGCACCTGGCAACAGAAGCCTTCACCTTCACGCCTCAGTCGAATATTATGAACTCTGACTCGGAAAACTTGGACGGGACTTCCCCGTGCCGAGCCGACATGGCATAACACGTCTGACTAACAGACGAGATAAATGGAAAGACAGGACCGTATGGGGCAGGATCACATCCGTTACGACATTCTGGCGCAGGACGCCTTGCGCGGCGTCATCCGCAAGGTTTTGTCAGAGGTTGCGGCAACCAGCCGGCTGCCGGGTGATCATCACTTCTTCATCACCTTCCTGACCGGTGCGCCGGGGGTGCGGATTTCGCAGCATCTGAAGTCGAAATATCCCGAACAGATGACCATTGTGATCCAGCACCAGTTCTGGGATCTCAAGGTCTCGGATACGCAGTTCGAAGTCGGCCTTTCCTTTTCCGATACGCCAGAACGTCTCGTCGTGCCTTTCAATGCCATCCGCGGCTTTTACGACCCCTCGGTGAATTTCGAACTGGAATTCGAGGTGCCGCTCGCCGACGAAGACGACGAGACCTCCGCAGAGATCACCGCGATCCCGGTCGAGGCCGTTTCGAAACCAGCCGACGGGGAAGCCTCGGCCAAGCCGAAGACGGACGAGGAAAAGAAGCCCGGTTCCGTCGTTTCGCTCGATTCATTCCGCAAGAAGCAATAGCGGGGAGGCGCTGCCCATGAGCGCCGACATCGTCAACCTGCGCCAGTTCCGCAAGGACAAGGCGAGGCTCGAAAAAGAGAAGGAAGCGGAGCAGAACCGCCTCACATTCGGCCGCACCAAGGCGGAAAAATCACTCACCAATGCGCGGAATGAGAAGGCCGAGAAGACCCTTGATCAGGGCCGGCTGGACAAGCCGTCACACGGCGACGAAAGTCCTCCGGACCGTTAACCTCCCGCTAACCAACACCCGGCCCATGCGCTTGACCTTATAAACGTCGCAGTCTGTATAGGCGAACCTCGTACCGTCCATCCCGGAGAGCTTCGTGATCCGAAAACATTCCGCGACGCTTCACGGTCATCGCACCAGCTTTTCTCTTGAAGACGAATTCTGGCTGGAATTGAAGGCGATCGCTGCGCAGCGGGGCATCAGCCTCGCCGGCCTCATCGCCGAGATCGACGACCAGCGCTCACCCGAAAGCAACCTCTCCTCGGCCTTGCGGCTGCACGTTTTGAAGTGGCTGAAGGCGCCGCGACGTTAGCAGCGCTCCCACCGGCTATTGTTGAACGCCGGGCAGGCCCGGCAAATCGGACGGCGGTATTGCGGGGAGGTTCTCCCGAAGCATGTCTTCGGTGGGCGAGACGATGAACGGCGTCCGGTCGATCTGCCGCTGCCGCTCTTCCTCGGCGGCGCGGGCCGCGGCTTCGGTCGCCTGTCGCTGACGCTCCTCTTCGGCGGCCTGCTGGCGCGCCCGCTCCTCGGCCGCCGCCTTTTCGCGTGCCACCTGCCGTTCTGCCGCCTGGAAATTATAGAGGGCTACTTCCCGGCGAAGCCGCTGCTTTTCGAGAACGCTCGCCTGCAGCGTCTCGACGCGCCGCCGCTCCTGCTCAAACGCACGCTGGGACAGGAAGTTGCCGATCGCGGTGATGTCGATCCGTTTGGTCGGCCGCGTCAGCCGGCCGGAATAGTCGAGCCGAACGGTCGGATCGCCGCCGGCGAGCGCCTCCTCGCCGGCATCGTAGGTGATGGCGAGGTCCGCCGACAGGGCGTCCTCCAGAAGATCGAAGCGGCCCTCGCCGGCGAGCTTCGTTGTGCCTACGGCCGCAACAACGTTCTGCGCTCTCGCCTCTCCCGCCGTAATCGTCATCGGAATGGTGAGACTGCCGATCCTGGCATTTCCCTGATGCACAAGACCAGTGACGATGGGCCGAACCTTCTCCTCCGTCACCTCGCCGCCGAGCTTGTCCACCTGCGCCATCAAGGGCTTCATCGCGTCGGGATTGAGACCGGCAACGGTCAGATCGCGGAGCCTCAATTCGGCCGAACCGCTCACGCCACCGAGCAATTCGGCGAAGCTTCTGCCGGTCGATTCCGCAGAAAGATCGAAGTCCAACTTTCCTGTTGCGACCGGCTTTTCCTCGACTGCCCAGACGAGCGGCCCAAGATCGGCATTCTCCGCCGACGCCCGGGCCTGCAAAAGTCCCATGCCGTCTCCGGTGGACATCATCAGGCGACCCGCAAGCCTGCCCCCCTGCCAGGCGCCTGCCGCGTTCTCGACGACGATGCCGCCGCTGCGATGGGTGATCCGGCCGGAAAAATCCGCAACGTCACCCAAGGCATCGGTGCGGAATGCGCCAGCCTTCACATCGAGAGCGATATCCAGGTTGCCGAAGATAGGCTGCGCAAAAGGTTTTGACGAAAGTCCCCCGGTCTGCGGATTGCCGAGCGGGCCGAAGATTGCCTCTCCCAACCACGCAAGATCGAGGGTATCGACCTGGAGCGTACCGGTTGCGGGCATTCCCGGCGCCTTGCGGTCCATCGTGATGCCGCCGCTCACCGAATTGCCGTCCACATCGCCTCTGATAGCCGCGACTTCGACGGCGCCGGGCGTCATGCTGATATCCGTATCCAGGGTGAGCGGCAAACCGGTCCCGAACTGCGGCAGGCCGATGCCGTTCATCAGCAGATAGGGTTCCAGATCGACGCTCTTCAACGTCACATGGCCGCGGCCTTCGCCGAAACTCTGATCGCGGATGTCCACGTCACCGTTCAGGTACAAAGAGGTCTTGCCGGTCTCGAAGGCGAGATCCGCTTTCGCAAGTCCCTCGGGACCTTGCCTGAGGTCGAGTGAAAGCCGCCCCGGACCATCACCATCGAAAGGCAGAGGTTCCAGCCCCGCCTGCCCGAAAAGCACCATCGGTTCAGCATTCTCGAGAGATGCATTGAGCGTCAGCGCCGTATCGCCGGTAAGGTCGAAGAGACCCGAAAGCGTCAGGGCTCCCACAAGCGCGCTGCCGTTCGATGTCCCGCTGACGCTCACGCCCACGCCGCCCGTCTCGCCGCCCACGCTCAGATTAGCAACCAAACTCGTATTGGCGAACCACGTGGAGTTCCGGGAAAGCCGTTGCAAAACCGGATGCGGCGGCAGCCGGTCGCGCAGCATGGCAAGGAATGCCGCGGGATCGGCGGAATGGAAATTCAAGGTGCCGTTGCCGGAATAGGAGAGCAGGGAGCCTTCCACCCGGCCCTTGGCCGAGATCGTCGCACCTTCGAGATTGCCGACCGTCAGCCGCTCCAGCGACAGCGCTCCGCCCGCCACCGTAAAGGCGGTGTCGACATTGTTTGCGGCGACGCCGAAGGCGGTGAATCGGTCCGCCTTGAGTGTCGCGGCAACCTTGTGATCCAGGACGTCCCGTCCCGCATCCTCACCGGTCACCAGCGAGGCAAGCGCACGCATGGCATCGATATCGATCTCGTTGCCGGCAAGGCTGACGGAAAGGTTCGGCGTCTGGTCATTGGGCGACTGACGCTCCAGCCGACCCTTGAGCGTTGCCGGACCGATCGCCAGTTCGAGATTATCGAAGCGCTGCAGCTCCGGCGTCAGATTGACCGCCGCTGAAAAACCCGTCGAACGGAGCTGGCGGATCTCCGGTGCGACATTGCCCGACAGCCAGTCCGCAAGCCCGGACGGCTGGTTGGAGGCGACGAGCATGTTCCCGACAAAGGAAATCCGGTCGCGCAGAAGAAGATTGCCCTTCGCTTCGAGATGCGTGCGGCCCGGCAAGGTCGCCACGACATTGTCGACCGTCCAGCCCCGTCCCGCCGGGCGGATATCGAGCTTGATATCGCGGATGGTGGTGTCGTTTGCCACGATCGCCGGCAGCCTGAGACTGGCCCGCCCCGGCACCTGCGGGATCGGGATCGATGCGGCCATGCGGATGAAATTGTTGATGCGGCGTTGCGCCGAGGCCGCCGGGTCGCGGCCGGTCTTTGCCCGGACGCCCTCACCGAGCCGGTTGACATCGATCTGCTGGCCATCGGCCGTCAGCAGGAATTCCGGCTTCTGGCCGGTGTCGAGCGTCGCCTCGCCGGTGACGACGTAAGGATTGTCGAGGACGCCGACCTCCAGCCGGTATTGCGGGATACGGATGCGATCATTGGTAAGCTCGAAGCCGCCCTTCACCCGAGGCCCAGGCGGCGGTGCGGTCACAGGTTCGGTCTCGTCTTCCTCCTGCAGGACATCGAGGGTGAAATTGCCGTTATAGGCCGGTCTATTGTCCGCGAGCGTCAGTTCGCCGTCGAGATTGATCTCGACCGGCTGTGCGTCCGGCCACAAACGCAGGCGCAGCGGCATCCGCTTGGCCGCGGCATCCGCGGTGCCGCTGGAGAGGTTGAACCGCGCCTCGTAACCATCCAGCGCTGCATTGCCCTCGCCCCGCCAGGGGCCATTCAGCGAGGCTGCGGAAAGATCGGCTGAGAGATCGGTTATCTGCCGCGAGCGGCCGGACTGTTCATCGATCAGATCGATCTCGCCGCCCGTCACGTGGATGTCTTCGATCACGACGGTTCGTGCGGGAATAGCGGCGCGGCTGCCGCGCATCCAGTCGAGCGTACCGTCCTGCAGAAGGCGGATGCGGGCCTTGGGTTCTTCGATGCGCATGTCGAAGATCCTGGCCTCGCCGGAGAGAAACGGCGCCAACTCCATGTCCATGGAAAACCGCGCCACCTGCACCAGCGGCTGGCCGTCCGTATCCGCACCCACCCGCACGTCGTGAAGGGTGACGGAGGGAAACGGCAATATCCGCGCATCGACTGCGCCGTGGACGGAAACCTTCTTCCCGAGGATGCGGCTCGCCTGCTCCTCGAAACCGACGCGGAAGCTGGACCAGTCGACAAAGAACGGCGCCAGCAGTGCCGTGAACAGCGCCACCACCACCAATCCGCCGAATGCCAAAAGGATGCGACCGAGCAACAGGTATCTCCGTGATCTCGACTAGAAGTGTAGTTCCATCGGGTGCTTAAGCAAGTCAAGCTTCAGGGAGCGTCTCATTCGCCATTCCGGAAGATCTTGCCGGGATTGAAGATATTGTCGGGGTCGAGGCTCTTCTTGATGGAGCGCATCAGGCCCACGGCACTTCCCAATTCCTCCTCCAGGAAAGCCATCTTGCCCTGGCCGATGCCGTGTTCGCCGGTGCAGGTTCCATCCATGGCGAGCGCCCTCCGGTTGAGACGCTCGATGAAGGCCTCCACCTTTTCGACGGAAGCCTGTTGCTTGCCGTCGAAGAGCACCAGCACATGGAAATTGCCATCCCCGGCATGGCCGACGATCGGCGCGAGCAAGCCCTGTTCGGCAATGTCCGCCTGGGTTTCGGCAACACATTCGGCAAGCCTCGAGATCGGCACGCAGACATCGGTCGACAGACCATCGAGTTCCGGCGCCAGAGCCCGGCTCGCCCAATAGGCATTGTGCCGGGCGTTCCAGAGTTTTGCGCGCTCCTCGGCATTGGCGGTCCAGCGGAACTCGTCGCCGCCGCACTCGGCCGCAATCTCCGAGAACTGTTCCGATTGCAGGGCGACGGTTTCTTCCGTGCCGTGGAATTCGAGGAAGAGCGTCGGCTTTTCCGGATAGGAGAGTTTGGAATAGGCATTGCAGGCGCGCATCTGCACGTCGTCGAGCAGCTCGATGCGGGCAACGGGAATGCCCATCTGGATGGTCATGATGACCGCGTCGCAGGCGGCTTTTACGCTTGGAAAGGCGCAGACCCCGCCGCCCACCTTTTCCGGGATGCCCTGCAGGCGCAAGGTGACGGAGGTGATGACGCCGAGCGTTCCTTCCGAGCCGACGAAAAGCCGCGTCAGATCGTAGCCTGCGGAGGATTTCCTGGCGCGCTGTGCCGTGCGGATCTCTTCGCCATCGGCGGTGACGACCGTGAGCGAAAGGACATTGTCCTTCATGGTGCCGTAGCGGACCGCATTCGTGCCGGAAGCCCGTGTCGCCGTCATACCGCCGATCGTGGCATTGGCGCCGGGATCGATCGGAAAGAACAGGCCCGTGTCGCGGAGCTCCCGGTTCAGTTCTTCGCGCGTGATGCCCGGCTCTACCGTAACGTCAAGGTCGGCCGAGCTAACCCGAAGAACCTTGTTCATGCGACTGAAATCAATTGAAATTCCGCCGGACGGCGCATTGACCTGGCCTTCCAGGGAAGAGCCGATGCCGAACGGGATGATCGGTACCCGATGCGCCGCGCAGGCTTTTACGACCGCCCTCACATCCTCTGCGGTTTCCGCAAAGACGACGCCGTCCGGCAACTGCGCCGGAAGATAGGTGGTCGTGTGCGCGTGCTGCTCCCGAAAGGACTGCCCGGTCTGGAAACGCTCGCCGAGGGACTGTTTCAGGATGCCGAGGACAGTCTTGATACCTTCCTCGTTGCGAAGGCCCGCCTTCACGTCCTTGACCGCCATGCTCAACTCCCACCGATTTCAGAGATTGGTTAGGCGACGGGTCCTGCTTTGTCCAGAAGAATAGCATCGGGAGATGGTCTGCGGAGACAGACTCCTCCCTTGGTGATGCTCGGATTTTTCGTTCGGACGGGGCGCTGGGAGCTGCCTCGTAAGTTTTAGTTTAGGCGGCACCTCTCAGCGCCCCGTTCGGCGGTTTTTATCCGCGACTCCGGTCCCTCTGCAACGGCCTTTCCGGATGGTGTTCGTTTGACCCGCAGCACCCGTCCGGATCCTCGGGTTTAACCCGAGGACCACCGGCAAGGGTTGCTGTGGGCCGCCGCCGGACTTTCCGGATCCTCGGTGATCCTCGGATCAAGTCCGAGGACGAGGGCGGACGGACTTCAAACAGTCCGGCGAAACCATCCTTCGGGCCACCATGTGTGCCGCACAGGCACGCCCGGCGCGCTCTTTCGGGCATCAAGAGACGAAGGCTCGGTCCGTGTGCCTTCACCTCTCCCCGTGTCGCCGGAGGGAGACCATTTTCCGCGGACCCGGATGATGAGGCTTTGCGTCTTACCCCCACCATCCGCACCGGCCCCGCCTCGCCGGAACGCCTTCCGGTGTATCCGATGCGGGACGGGGAAATTGTAGGCATGAGGTGAGAAGGCGGGGATAAACGCCTTCGGAATTTCTCCTAACCGATTGATTTTTGGCGAGGCGGAGGGGCGCAACTTCCCCAGCCTGTCACCAGCCGGAGACCCAGGTGGGCAGATGTCGCGGCCCCGTGCCCTCTCTACTCGGCGGCGAGCAGCGGGCGTTCCTTGTCCTTCTGGTCCTCGTTGGCCATTTCTTCCTTGTGCCGGACAGCATGCGCCAGTTCCTGGTGGAACCGCTGTTCCTCCTGGATATGAGGTTTGGCAAAGCGGGCGATCAGGAGATAGGCGACAGGGGTGATGAACAGCGTGACGGCGGTGGCGAGACCGAGGCCGCCAACGATGACCCAGCCGAGCGCAATTCGTGCTTCGGCGCCGGCACCCTGAGCCAGCACCAGCGGAACGCCGCCGATAATCGTTGCGATCATCGTCATCATCACCGGACGCAGTCGTGTGGCGCAGGCCTCTTCGATCGCCTCGCGGACGCCGGCCCCGCGATCGCGAAGCTGGTTGGCGAATTCCACGATCAGGATACCGTTCTTCGCCATGACGCCTACCAGCAGGACAAGGCCGATCTGGCTGTAGACGTTAAGGCTCGATCCGGTGAGCACGAGCGCGATCGCCGCGCAAGCCAAGCCAAGCGGCACCGTCGACATGATGATGATCGACGACAGTACGCTTTCGAACTGGGCGGCCAATACCAGGAAGATAATCGCAATCGCAAAGCCGAAGGTCAGCAGCATCGCGTTGGAGTTTTCGCCGAGCGTCTTGGCCTCGGCCATCGGCATAAGCCGCACGCCGGCCGGCAGCAGCGGCTGGGCAAGCGCCGTCACCTCCTTCACGGCATCCCCAAGCGCCACCCCATTGGCGAGGTTGGAGGAGATGGAGACGGAGGCGAGCTGCTGCTCGCGGTTGAGCTGCGGTGCGACCGCCCCTTCCTTCAACGTCGCAATGGTCGACATCGGGACGATCTTTCCGTCGCCAGCCTTCAGGAAGATGTTCTCGAGATCCGTCGGATCGTCGACAGGCCGGGTGGTCGAGGTCAGCTTGACCGGAAGAGCGTCGCCTCCGACGAAGACATCCACCACCGAGCGTCCCTCGAGCAGCGCCTGCATGGCAGTCGACAGGCCGGTGATATCGATGCCGAGATCGGAAGCCCGCTCGCGGTCGATCGAGACCGACAGCTGTGCCTGGGTCGGCTCATTGGTGAGACGCGGCGTATCGAACAGCCGGCTCTGCTCCATCTGCGACACGAGCTTCTGGGCGGTGGAGGTCAGGACATTGTAGTCATTGCCGACAAGCGCCATCTGCAATCCGTTGCCGGCGCCGCGGATCTTCAGGCTGTTCGATTGCATGGCGAAACCACGCAGCGCCGGAACGCGTTGCGCCGCTGCGTTGATGTCGGAGGCAATCTCGTCCTGGCTCCGCGTCCGCTCATCCCAAGGCGCCAGCGTCAGCACCATGAAGCCGCTGTTGGTGCTGCTGCCGAAGCCGGAAATCGAGAAGATATTGGTGATTTCGCCGGATTGGCGGAGCGGCTGCAGATTTTCCTCGATCCGCTGCATCTGGTCGCGGGTGAAGTCCAGGCTGACGCCTTGCGGCGCCGTCACCCGCAGCATGACGGAGGCGCGATCCTCGCGCGGCGTCAGCTCGCTCTTGACGAGACCGAAGACATTGTAGGCCGCAACCGCGAAGATGACCGAAAAGACGATGACGACAAGCGGCGCATTGAGGCAGGCCCTTAGCGCCCGGGCATAGAGACCGGCAAACGCATTGCCGAACGAGCCGAGAAGTCCGTGATGCTCCTTGATCGGCTTCGTCAGCATGCGCGAGGCCAGCATCGGGCAGAGCGTCAAAGCGGTGACGGACGAGAGCGCCACCGAAAAGGCGAGCACGAAGCCGAATTCCTTGAACAGGCCGCCGATCTGGCCCGGCAGGAAGGAGAGCGGAATGAAGACGGCGGCAAGCGTTGCAGTCGTCGCGATGACCGCGAAGAAAACCTCCTGGGTGCCGAGCACCGCCGCCGCACGCGGACCCATGCCCTCGGCCCGTCGCCGGACGATGTTTTCCAGAACCACGATGGCATCGTCGACAACAAGGCCAGTCGCCAGCACCACGGCGAGCAGCGTAAGGATATTGATCGAGAAGCCGACCAGGTAGATCGCGACAAGCGTGCCGATCAGCGCCACCGGCATGGTCAGCGCCGGGATGAGCGTCGCCCGCCAATCCTGCAGGAACAGGAAGATAACCACGACGACGACGACCGCCGAAAGGATCAGTGCAATTTCCACCTCGTGCAAAGCGCCCTTGATGAAGGTCGCGTCGTCGCTGCTGACGGCGATACGCGTGCCTTCCGGCAGCGTCTTCTGCATTTCCGCAACGGCATTCCTGACGCCTTCGGAAATGTTGAGGGTGTTCGACTGCGCCTGGCGGATGATGCCGAGGCCGACGCCCTGCACCCCGTTCGAGCGCAGCACGGTGGTGCCGTCATCGGGGCCGAGCGAGACGGTCGCCACGTCGCGGATCCGCACGTTCGGCGCGATCAGGACATTCTCGAAATCCCGCGGCGTCGTAAGGTTTGCGGTGGCGCGCACGACGATGTCCTGAGTGGTGCTTTCGATCGATCCCGCCGGCACGTCGAGTGCGGCGCTGTCCAGCGCCTTGGAAACGTCGGCCACCGTCAGGCCCCTGCCGGCCAGCGCCGCCTGATCGACGTCGACGCGGAACACCTTGTCCTGGTCGCCGTAGAGTTCCACGTCGGCGACGCCTTCGACGGCGGCGAGCCGATCGACGATTTCGTTGTTGACGAGCTGGGTGAGGTCGTCCATCGACAGCTTCGACGAGGTGACCGCAAGCCGCATGATCGCCTCGGAATCGGCATCCGCCTTGACGATGCGCGGCTCGTCGGCGTCGTCGGGCAACTGGTTGACGACGCGGCCGACGGCATCCCGGACATCGTTTGCGGCGTCGGAGAGATCGACAGAATCGGAAAATTCCATGGTGACGCGGCTGGAGCCGAACTGCGACTGCGAGGAGAGCGCCTTCAAGCCGCTGACGCGAGCGACCGCGCCCTCGATGACCTGGGTGACCTCCTGGTCCATGGTCTGCGGCGAGGCGCCGTCATAATCGGTGCGGACCGTGATAACCGGCTGATCGACATCCGGCAGTTCGCGCACTTCGACGCCTGCGAGCGCGGCAAGGCCCGCAACTACCAGGAGCGTGTTCAGAACCGCGGCGAGGATCGGCCTGCGGATGAAAAGCGCGGTGAAGGAATCGCCGGCCTTTTCCGCGCTTTTGTGTTCTGCGCTCTCGTCGCCAGCGCCTGGAAGTTCGATCCTCATTGGCGCGCCACCTCTGCCGTTTCCGGAGCTCCGGGGACGCGGACCGGCGCCCCTTCCCTCACGCGCTGCAGTCCTTCCGTCACCACCCGGTCGCCTTCCTTCAGGTCTGATTCGACAAGCACCGTATCGGGATTGCGCTGAACGACACGCACGCGGGTCTTGACCGACTTGTTGTCCTTGACCTGCCAGACATAGGAACCTTCGCCATCCCACTGGACGGCGAGCGGATCGACGGCGGGGTAGGTTTCACCCGGAAAGCGCATGCCGACGCTGAAGGCCATGCCTGCGCGCAGCACATCGCCCGGATTTTCGACCCGGGCGCGAATGCGCATGGTGCGGCTTGCCGGATCGACACGGTTGTCGATCGCCTCGACCTTGCCGGTGAAGACCTGGCCCGGGCGGGCGATCGATGTCGTCTCGACCGGCTGGCCGGGCTCTATCGCGACGGCGAAACGTTCGGGCGCCCAGAAATCGACGAGGATCGCCGACCGGTCGTCGATCGTCACGACGCTGGTCTGGGTGGTGACGTTGTCGCCGATATTCACCGCCACAATGCCGGTTATGCCGTCGATGGGTGCGACGATATCGCGACGCCTGAGATTGAGCTCGGCCGTGGAGAGCGCGAGCTTGGCCGCTTCCTCCGCGATCTGCGCATCCAGCACATCGAGGCGGGAAACCGATTGCAGGTTGCGGTAGGAGGCGGATTTTTCCTGCGCGCTTCGCAAGGCAACCTGGGCCTTGTCGCGCTCGATCACCTGCTCGTCGTCATCGAGCCGGGCGAGAACCTGGCCCTTCACGACCTTCTGACCCGACGTCACCCTGATCTCACCGACCGTGCCGGTCGCCTGCGGCATCACGACGACCGACTGGATCGCCTCGCCGCTGCCGATCGCCGAAAGCCGGTCGTTGACCGTGCCGATGGTGACGGGCTGCACGGCGACGAGCGTCGCCCGATTGCCGCCCTGGCCACCTTGTCCGCCCTGACCGCCCTGGGCTGCTTGCGTGCGTTGACCGCCGGCCGCCGGTGCCGCAGCCCCGCCTGCCGGCTGCGGACGAATGGCGGCGACGACCTGCCCCGGCACTCCGTATCTTGTCAGCGTCTCTCCCGCGCTCGGAACCATGAAGACCCACAGGCCGAGGGCAAGGACGATGACACAAAGACACAGAAGGAGTTGTTTCCAAATCCGCATTCAATACTCCGGCAAGGCAGGCGGGATGCAAGTCGTGCGCCAAGTATCCTTTTTTGCGTGTGCACAAGCAATGGAAGAATGCCGACCTTACGGAAATGTAACCTCACGGGATTTCACGCTTTTGTTAGATCGGATGCATACATGGACTGCCAGTATCCGGTGCCGATCGAAACCTCCGCCGCCGCTTCTCCACAATTTGGCCCTCTCCCTCGCAGAGACTGGGAATAAAAGAGGAACATTTTCTGGTCTTTCGGGTCCGAATCATTACATTGGCCGCATGAGTAACAGTTTCGACGATATTCCGTTCTTCGATGAGGAACCGGCGCCGCGCAAAGCGCCCGCTCCTCAGGGGAACGGCGGGCTTGGCATCGCCGCCCGCGCCATGGCAGCCCGCGACCAGTCCCGCGCGGCACCCGACTATCTCTCCGGCCTCAATCCCGAACAGCGCGAGGCGGTGGAGACCATCGACGGCCCGGTTCTGGTACTCGCCGGCGCCGGCACCGGCAAGACCCGGGTGCTGACCACCCGCATCGCCCATATCCTTGCGACCGGCCGTGCCTTCCCCAGCCAGATCCTTGCCGTCACCTTCACCAACAAGGCGGCGCGCGAGATGAAGGAGCGGATCGGCGTTTTGGTCGGCGGCGCGGTCGAGGGCATGCCCTGGCTCGGCACCTTCCACTCGATCGGCGTCAAGCTGCTCCGCCGCCACGCGGAACTTGCCGGCCTCCGCTCCGACTTCACCATTCTCGACACCGACGACGTGATCCGGCTGATCAAGCAGCTGATCCAGGCCGAGGGGCTGGACGACAAGCGCTGGCCGGCCCGCCAGTTCGCGGGCATGATCGACACCTGGAAGAACAAGGGCCTGCTGCCCGCCGACATTCCCGAAGGCGACGCACGCGCCTTTGCCAACGGCAAGGGCCGCGAGCTTTACGCCGCCTACCAGGCGCGGCTGAAGACGCTGAACGCCTGCGATTTCGGCGATCTCCTGCTGCATCCGATCGCGCTCTTCCGGCAGAACCCTGATATCCTGAAGGACTACCACAACCGGTTCCGTTATATCCTCGTGGACGAATACCAGGATACCAATACGGCGCAATATATGTGGCTGAGGCTGCTCGCGCAGCGACCGAAGGGTGTGGCGCAGAACGTCTGCTGCGTCGGCGACGACGACCAGTCGATCTATGGCTGGCGCGGCGCGGAAGTGGACAACATCCTGCGCTTCGAAAAGGATTTTCCGGGCGCCAGGGTGATCAAGCTGGAGCGTAACTACCGCTCCACCGAACATATCCTCGGCGCCGCCGGGCATCTGATCGCCCATAACGAAGGCCGGCTCGGCAAGACGCTTTTCACCGACCGCGTCAACCCGGACGACGAGAAGGTGATGGTGCATGCGGCCTGGGATTCAGAGGAGGAGGCGCGCGCCGTCGGCGAGGAGATCGAACAGCTTCAGCGCGGCGATTCCGACGGCAGGAAACATGCGCTGAACGACATGGCGATCCTGGTGCGCGCCTCCTTCCAGATGCGCGAGTTCGAAGATCGGTTCGTGACGCTCGGCCTCAACTACCGGGTCATCGGCGGCCCGCGCTTCTACGAACGGCTCGAAATCCGCGATGCCATGGCCTATTTCCGGCTCGTCTGCCAGCCGGCCGACGATCTGGCCTTCGAGCGGATCGTCAACACGCCGAAACGCGGCCTCGGCGACACGACCGTGCGCTACCTGCACGACTATGCCCGCGCCCGCGACGTGCCGATGCTTGCCGCCTCCACCGAGATCATCGAGACGGACGAACTGAAGCCGAAGGCGCGCAAGGCGCTGTTCGACGTGGTTCAGAGTTTCAGGAACTGGCAGACGCGCCTCGAAACCACGCCGCATACCGAGCTTGCCGAACAGATCCTCGAAGAGTCCGGCTATACGGACATGTGGAAGAACGACAAGTCGGCGGAAGCGCCGGGCCGGCTCGAAAACCTCAAGGAACTGGTCCGCTCGATGGAAGCCTTCGAGTCGATGCGCGGTTTCCTCGAACACGTCTCGTTGGTCATGGATGCCGAGCAGAACGAGGACATGGATGCCGTCTCGATCATGACGCTGCATTCGGCCAAGGGGCTCGAATTCGACACGGTTTTCCTGCCCGGCTGGGAGGAAGGGCTTTTCCCGCACCAGCGGGCGCTCGACGAAGGCGGCCGCTCGGGGCTCGAGGAGGAACGCCGCCTCGCCTATGTGGGCATCACCCGCGCCAAGCATCGCTGCCACATCTGGTTCGTCTCGAACCGCCGCATCCATGGCCTCTGGCAATCCACCATGCCGTCGCGCTTCCTCGACGAACTGCCGCAGGCGCATGTTGACGTCGCGGTCGCCGAGAGCAATTACGGCGGCTACGGCGGGCGCGGCGGCTACGGCCAGTCGCGCTTCGATAAGGCCGATCCCTTCGCCAATTCCTATTCGACGCCGGGCTGGAAACGCGCTCAGGCGAACAAGACCGACGCCACCCGCGACAACTGGGGCACCCGCTCCGGCCATGCGGTCGAACGCATCGGCTACGGCGAAAGCGGCCCGCGCGGCCGCACGATCGAAGGCGAACTGGTGGCGAAATCCGTGGCCGACACGCCGTCCCAGTTCTCGGTCGGCGACCGCGTCTTCCACATCAAGTTCGGGAATGGGAATATCTCGGCCATCGAAGGCAACAAGCTGACGATCGATTTCGACCGGGCCGGGCAGAAGCGGGTGCTTGAGGGGTTTGTGGAGCGGGTGTGAGGGTTATCCTACCACCCGCAGCCTAGGCAACTGGTCCCACGTCTGGCCTTGGTATTCTCTGCCGGTCTTCTTCTTGTTGACCCCGCCCCATTGCTTGAAGAAGAATGCCGTCTCGGCACTGTCGCACGCGGCTTTGATCTCATCCACCCAAGCCACATCCATGGGGCGGGCGCCAGGCCCGGATTCCCCGCCAACAATCGCCCAGTCGATTCCCGCAAGATCGACAGAACCTACCGCACGAATGAGCGGCTCGAATGAAATGAACCTGACAGCTGCCGGGGTATTCTTTAGGTGATCAATCCTGTCAATGTAGTCGCGGCCTTCAACCGACGTACCAAGCCAGACATTCTCAAGCACCGGTAGACCACGGCTAGACAGTACGCGCGCCATGTTATCTGGTCGCTTCGTCAAAATTTGGAATATGTGCCAATGAGCTTCGCTCATTGTTTCCCAGACTTGCTCAATAAAATCCTCCGGCACCGCATCCTGAAAAAGGTCTGACATCGAATTGACGAAAATCATGCGAGGTTTTCGCCAGGACACAGGGGCTTCAATGACGCCGTCGTTGAGGATCACCTTGCCCGTCCACACTTGGCGGCGCCCGCTCTTTCGGGTAGTGCCGCGGTAGCTTGGATGTCCCATCGCTTCCAGTCTCGCAGCCATCCGCATCGCATAGCAATTGGTGCAACCGGGAGAGATGATGGTGCAACCGGAGACCGGATTCCACGTCGCATCGGTCCATTCAATATCTGAGAGCCCAGCCATCACTTCCTCGTCATTATATGGTCCACCACCTTTAGCGCCAGCGTTCGGGCACTTTCCCGGCGATTCGCGCACGCAAACAGCAGCGAATAATAGTGCCTGCCGTTCCGTCCCAGTGGAATCCAGCGCTGTGACACGCCCTTATCGAAAATCGTCCCCATACATTTGATCATATATCGCGTGATGCCATCGGCTGTAGCAATCTTCTGGAGGTCAGGGGAATCCGGGCCAAACATATCGGATTGCGCTGGCGGCACCGCCGCTACCACTTCACTTCTCCAGTTGAAGGGTCCGAACATTTGGTCAATCGAGGCCTCTGCATCGCTAAGCACCAGCCCATTGCTTTTGACCTCCCTTGCAACTCCGAGCCAAGCCGGAAACAAATACCAGAGATCTATTTTTCCCGTCCTGGCAATCACTTCCAGCGTCTGCCACTTAACTTGATTGCCAAAGGGGTCCAAGAAGACAAGCGCTCTATCTTTGCTTGTAAGGTTCGCACAAAAATCCTGCACAACGGCGTTAGCGTCGGAGTGAGTTATCTCAATTCGCTCCCGCAGATGCGGAAACTCATTCAGCAGTTTCGACAATTCCCGGGTATTCTTCTTCTTCGCGTCGGCGAAAACATATCTTGAAAAAGGTATCTGCACTGATAAGGCACGACGAGCAGACCCCACCATAATCTCTGAGGCATCAATCATTTCAGAGAGTAGCGGCATGTCAGTGGCTGCTACTGGGATTTCGCCAGTTCCCGCAAATGCATCAAGATAGTGTAGCCGATAAGGATCGGTTGGATTCGGCTTCTCCCGCAAAGCTCTCGTGTAGAAATTTGCATAGTCAAAGACAGACTTTAGCTTAACTTCAGTATGTTTGTGCGCGAATGGAACTTGTGCCATCACCCCTCCGGAACATAGAGGGAACATACCGCAGAGCGGAGGAATTGCAACCATAATTTGCAGCTGAGACACTGCGAAAATTGCCTATTCGGTGCACTTAAATTCTGAATCCGCCCACTCCCTTAATCCTACCCGCCCCCTCCTCACCTCGCTGATCGGCGGCACGGGGGTGTCCATCGCGAGGGCCGTCATGCCGGTGTAGGATTTGGCGGCTGGGGCGGAGAAGCCGAGGGAGCGGAAGGTTTCTTCCCATTTGTCGCGCGGCGTGGTGACGACCTTGACGGGGCGTTCGAGCCATTCTGCAAAGGCGGCCGCGACATCGGCTGGGGTGTAGCGCTCGGGGCCTTCGACATGGAGCAGCCGGGTTTCGCCGGCCAGCTCGGTCATCAGGTCGGCGGCGGCCTCTCCCAGATCCTTGGGCGCAACCATCGGCAGGCGGAAATCCTTCGGGAAGAACGAGTTGAGCACGCCGTCTGTCTTCGCCGTTTCGAGGCTCATCTCCCAGTTGGTCATGTAATAGGCGGCGCGCAGGATGCTTGAGGGGATCGGCTGGCGCTTCAGGCCCTCCTCCAACTCATAGAGCGTGCCGAGATCGCCGATATGTTCGCCCTTGCGGGCGCCGTAGGTGGAATGGCCGACGATCTTTTCGAGGCCGGAGCCTTCGATCGCCGCGAGGATCGAAGCGATCGTCTTCTTTTCCCCGGCATCGGTATCGGTCTTCGGCGAGGCCGACGGGTTGAGGATGTAGAGCCGCCTGCCCTGAGCGAAAATCCTCTGGAGAGCTTTGGTGTCGTGAACGTCCGCGACCGCCACTTCGGCGCCGCGCTGCCGCAACTTTTCCGCCTTGTCGGCATGGCGAGCAACGACCGTGACCGCTTCGCCGCGCGCAAGAAGAGCTTTTGCAGTCGCCGAACCTGCCCGGCCCGTTCCGCCGAGAATGATGTGCATCGCTGCCTCCTAAACTTTGCGATGAAAATCGCTGAAGCGCCTCCTTGTTCCCCCCGCTTGCGGCTTTGCCTCCGCCCGGCTACCTCTGTTTCAGCACGGCACCGAGGAGGCAGCATGTATCTCACCAATCACGACCTGATCGAGCTTACCGCCTGGCGGCAGAGGCTGCATGCGATGCCGGAGGTGTCCGGCCAGGAGATCGCGACGGCTGCCGAAGTGCAGGCTTTTCTCGCAGGGACCAGCCCGGACCGGGTAGTCTCCGGCCTTGGCGGCACGGGCGTGGCTGTCATCTACGACAGCGGTGCGCCCGGGCTGACGGCGCTCTTCCGCGCCGAGCTCGACGCGCTACCGATCGAGGAGACGGGCAAGCCCGCGCATCGCTCGCGATTGCCTGGCAAGGGCCATATGTGCGGCCATGACGGGCATATGGCGACGCTGGCGGCGCTCGGGCGCCATTTCGGCCGGCAGCGACCGGCGCGAGGGCGGGTCATCCTGCTCTTCCAGCCGGCGGAGGAGACCGGCGCAGGTGCTGCGGCTGTGCTTGCCGACGAGCGGTTTGCCGAGCTTTCGCCGGACTACAGCTTTTCGCTCCATAACATGCCGGGCCTGCCGCTCGGCCACGCCTGGCTGAAGGACGGGGTGGTGAACTGCGCCTCGCGCGGCCTGAAGATCACGCTGTCAGGTCGGACGGCGCATGCCTCCGCACCGGAGACGGGCATCTCACCGGTGCCGGCGGTGGCGAAGCTGATGCCGGCGCTGACGGGCTTGAGCGGCGGAAGGATCGCAACCGAAGATCTGGTGCTCGCGACAGTGACGCATGCGTCAGTCGGCGAGCCCGCCTTCGGCATCGCGCCGGGTCACGCGGAGATCTGGGTGACGCTCAGGACGATGACGGACGGCAAGATGCAGGCCCTGGTGGATGCCGCCGAGGCGCTGGTCGGCCAAGCTGCCGCGGAAGGAGGCCTGGAATACGGTTTCGAATACCACGACATTTTCAGCCATTGCGAGAACCACCCGGAGGCTGCCGCATTGCTGAGGGTCGCGATGGAGGCGGAGGGCGTATCGCACGAGCCGGGAGAAGCCTTCCGGGCTTCGGAGGATTTCGGCCGGTTCGCGGGCGTGTCGAAATCGGCGATGTTCTTTCTCGGCGCCGGCGAGCGCCATCCGGCGCTCCACAATCCCGACTACGACTTTCCCGACGACCTGATCCCGATCGGGGCCAAGGTATTCCTACGGGTGGCGCGGGATATTCTCGGATGAGCGACGCCGATCAGGCGTCGCTGCCGCTGAAGAGCTTGGCGATGAAATTGTCGCCGCCGCCACCGCTGCCCGGGCGCTTGCCGTCCCACTTGGGCACGATCACCATATGGGTGATTTCGCCGCGCTGGAACGCCTTCAGGAAGCGGTCATAGTCGGCAAAGGCCACGCAGCCGTGCGAGTCGCCGCGCACACGCAGCAGAAAGCTGTGCGCCAAAAGCCCGGTGCGGTTCTGCGGATGCCTGCCGTCGACGGATGTCAGGCGGATCGCGGCCACCCCGTGGAAGAGCTTTTCGCGCATGGAGAGCTTATAGGTGCCCGGAGGGGTCGGGCCGCGCATCTTCACATGCGTGAATTTCGGGTTGTCGCGCATGCTGCCAATGCCGGAATGCGCTTCGAGCTTCGTGCCGTTCGGCATGTGAACGACGGCATTGCTGATGTCGTAGATCGCGACCTTGGTGCCGATACCCGGCCATTTCGGCGCAGGACCCGGACGCGCAGGCGTGTCGCGCAGGGGATTGTCGGGCTTGGCGAAGGCAAGCGCCGTCGGCTTGTCGTCTTCGGCAGGCTGCGCCGGCTTCTGCGGCGCGACGGCGGCAATCGCAGCCAGCGCGCTCGGCTTGGCCGGCCGGCCCGGGAAGGCAGACGACGGGCGGATGACCGGAAGCGGACCGGCCTTCGGAAGCGCATGGGCTTCGGCGGGCGCCGGCTCGTCGGTCGCCTCGACGGCGGCCTCTTCCAAGGCGTCGGCATTGTCTTCGACAGCCGTTTCCTCGAGCGCGGCCATCTCGACCGGCTTCATGTCCTTCAGTTGTGCAACGGAGGTGGCAGGCGCGGCATCCTGGATGAGGTCAGGCATGACCTCGTCGCCGCGCGGGGCAACCACGACCAGGCTTTCCATCGCCGGTGCCAGCGCCGCGCGGATGGCCTCGGCGCCAGGGCGCCGGTTTGCCAGCGCTGCGAACTGCCGTTCGCTCTCGGCGTGACGGTTGGCCTTGGCGAGCAAGGCGCCCAGCATCTGCCTGGCGCTGGAGCGATCCGGCTTCCGCGCTTCGAGCGCCGCAACATCGGCGCCGTCGAGACGTCTGCTCTTCGGGCTGGCCGGAGAACCGTCGGAGAGACGGGAAAATTTGGAAACATCGATCTCGCGCGCGCCTGGCGCCGCGGGCGCAACAGCAGGAGCAATCGGCTTGGCGAGGGCAATCTCGAACTTGACATCCGCCGTGGATTTGACCGCAGTCGCCATGGTTGCCACTGAAGCGCCCACAAGCGCCACCATCGTCAGCCCGAGGCCGACTGCGACATTCGTCAGGAGAGAGCGGGATTTCTTGCGGCGTTTCGGCGCCTTGCGTGCCTGTTTGCCATTCGCGGAAGCCTGGACCGTACGCGCCATCACTTGTTACCCGAACCGTTACCCACACGGGCGGAGAACACTTGCGTGTCGCCGCCGATACAACCGAGGCAGGACACAGCCGGAGAAGATGTGTACCGGTCCATGCCTGAGGACTGCCGGTGAGAATGAACGATTATGGTAACCAATGTCTTTACGCCCGCCCCGATTTGGTTTCGGTGGTGCACATAAAAGCGCATGCCGCCAGAAGTTTAGCCGAAATATGGCGTTAAGGTGTTTGTGGTATGCGAAACTGTGACAGTCAATACTTCGGCCACTGCAGGATGGGCCAAATCCACAGCCAGTGTTGCCTTATTGCCGCATGGCAGCCACAATCTGTGCCGTATCGGCCAGGATCGAATCACCCATAAACGCAATATTTTCCATGGCGCGCTCAGCCGCTTCCGCATGACCTGCTCCGCAGGCATCGCGGATGACGATCGGGACAAGCCCCAGATCGCATCCGTGACGGACGGTCGGGTCGATGCCGATTTCGGTCGCGACGCCGCAGATTGCAAAAGAGGTCAGGCCGAGATCGCGCAGGATGATCGCCAGCGGCGTGCCTTCGAAGGCGGAAAAGGTGATCTTGTCGAGAACCGCCTCGTCGGCGGTCGGTTCCAGTTCCGGGGTGATCTCAAAGCCCGGCGAATCGCGCAGGAACCACGGATGCACGGCATCCGGATCCTCGGTCCGCTGCCAGGCCATCGCCTGACGCATCTGGAAATGTCCCATCAGCGGCTTCGGCATCGACAAATGGCGAAAAAAGATGACCGGGAAGCCGGCCGCACGCGCCGCGTCCAAAACCGTCTTCACCTTGGCCGTGATGGCCGTCCCATCCTTGAGCTGGTGCAGGATACCGACCTGCATGTCGTAGACGACGAGCGCCATCCGGTCCGGGCGACAGAAATCCTGAAGCGTCTTGCCTATCTTCTGCGCCATCGTCACCCTCCCGTTTTGTTCCGGATGGCTCAATAGCAAAGAAACGGAGAAGGCGCGATAGGGAGAGGCGCAAGGTCAACCGGCGCGGCATGCGCCGGTCCGATTCGGATAGCAGTCCAAGACGTCGATAAGACCTCCCGGACTGTGCAAAAGCAATGATGATGTCAGCCGTTCACGACCATGCGCTTCTCGTCGCGGCCGCTCTTCATCCGCTCGGCGAGCAGGAAGGCGAGTTCGAGCGCCTGGTCGGCGTTGAGGCGCGGATCGCAGTGGGTGTGATAGCGGTCGTGCAGATCCTCAGCCGTGACGGCCCGGGCACCGCCGGTGCATTCGGTCACGTCCTTGCCGGTCATCTCGACATGGATGCCGCCCGGATGGGTGCCTTCGGCACGATGGATCTGGAAGAAGCTCTCGACTTCCGACAGGACGCGCTCGAAGGGCCGCGTCTTGTAGTTGTTCAAGGTGATCGTGTTGCCGTGCATCGGATCGCAGGACCAGACGACTTTTCTGCCTTCCCGCTCGACCGCGCGGATGAGCTTCGGCAGGCTGTCGGCGACCTTGTCGTAGCCGAACCGGCAGATGAGCGTCAGGCGACCGGCCTCGTTGGTCGGATTGAGGGCATCGATCAGTTCGATCAGGTTGTCGGGCTGCAGCGACGGGCCGCATTTGAGGCCGATGGGGTTCTTGATGCCGCGGAAATATTCCACATGCGCGTGATCGAGCTGGCGGGTGCGGTCGCCGATCCAGATCATGTGACCGGATGTGGCGTACCAGTCGCCGGAGGTCGAATCGACGCGGGTGAGTGCTTCTTCATAACCAAGCAGCAACGCTTCATGGCTGGTGAAGAAGTCGGTTTCGCGCAGGCTCGGATTGTTCTCCGAAGAAATCCCGATCGCCTGCATGAAGTCCATGGTTTCGCTGATGCGATCGGCGAGCTTGCGGTAGCGCTCGCCCTGCGGGCTGTCCTTTACGAAGCCCAGCATCCATTTGTGGACGTTTTCCAGGTTTGCGTATCCGCCCATCGCGAAAGCGCGCAGGAGGTTCAGCGTCGCGGCCGACTGACGGTAGGCGTCGAGCTGGCGCTCCGGGTTCGGCGTGCGTGCGTCCTTCGTGAACTCGATGCCGTTGATGATGTCGCCGCGGTAGGACGGCAGTTCGACATCGCCCTGCTTTTCGATGTTCGACGAACGTGGCTTGGCGAACTGTCCGGCGATGCGGCCAACCTTCACGACAGGCAATTGCGCGCCGAAAGTCAGCACGACGGCCATCTGCAGGAAGGAGCGGAAGAAGTCGCGGATATTGTCGGCGCCGTGTTCGGCGAAGCTTTCGGCGCAATCGCCGCCCTGCAGGAGGAAGGCGTTGCCTTCCGCGACGTTTGCGAGCTGCTTCTTCAGGCGGCGGGCTTCACCGGCAAAAACGAGCGGCGGAAAGGTCGCGAGCTGAGCTTCCGTCGCCGCCAGCGCGGCCGCGTCCGGATAATCGGGGACCTGCTGGATCGGTTTCTGCCGCCAACTGTTCGGGGTCCAATTCTGTGCCATCTCACTCACCTGTTACGGCCCGGCACCGAAGGCCGGGCGACCGCCCGTTAAAATAGGGGCGGCTTATAAACCTTAATAGAGGGTTTGCATAGCCGCCCTCGGCCCTAGAGCATCTCCGTCTTTCTGCGCGCCACCGACATGCTCTATCTTGTCGTTTTGACGCACTTCCGGACGGAAAACCGCTTCGCACTTTTGCCGGAACCGCTCTAGATACGCTCGCCGTTTTTGACCCGGTAGCTCGGGTTGTACATCGTGACGAGCTCTTCGGATGCCGTTGGATGCACGGCCATTGTACGATCGAAATCGTCCTTGGTCACGCCCGCCTTCAGGGAGATACCAAGAAGCTGCGCCATTTCGCCTGCGTCGTGGCCGAGCACATGCGCGCCGACGACCTTGCGGCTTGCCGCATCGACGATGAGCTTCATGATCATCTTCTCTGCCCGCCCGGAAAGCGTCGCCTTCATCGGCCGGAACTCGGCGCGATAGACTTCCAGTTCCGGGTAACGCTTCGCCGCTGCCTCTTCCGACAGGCCGACCGTGCCGATTTCCGGCTGCGAGAAGACGGCGGTCGCGATCAGATCATGGTCTGGGGTCGTCGGATTGTCCTTGTAAGCGGTCTCGATGAAGCACATGGCTTCGTGGATCGCCACCGGCGTCAGCTGTACCCTGTCGGTGACATCGCCAAGCGCATAGATATTCGGAACGCTCGTGCGGGAATATTCATCGACGACGATTGCGCCGCGTTCATCCATCTCGACCCCTGCCGCATCGAGCCCGAGGCCGGTGGTGTTCGGATCCCGGCCAAGCGCCAGCATCACAGTGTCAACAGCTATGGTTTCGCCGCAGAGCGTCCGTGCCAAGAGGCCGCCGGCCGGCGCCTTCGTCACCTCCTCGATGACGTCCGTCAGAACGATGCGGATGCCCTTTTCGACCATCGCCTTGTGCAGGCCCTGGCGCATGTCCTGGTCGAACCGCGACAGGATCTCCTTGCCCCGGTAGATGAGCGTGGTGTCGACGCCGAGACCGTGGAAGATGTTGGCGAATTCGACGGCGATATAACCGCCGCCCGCAATCAGGATCGAGCGTGGGAGCTCTGGCAGATCGAAGGCCTCGTTCGAGGAAATGCAGAGCTCGTGTCCGGGCAAGGCGACGTGCGGATTGGGCGCTCCGCCGGTTGCAATGACGATCTTTTCAGCCGTCACGGTCCTGCCGGTCTTTACCAGCCGGACGGTATGGGCATCGACCAGTTCGGCGCGAGTTTCGAGAATCTCGGCGCCGTTGTTTTCCAGCCCGCGACGATAGAGACCCTCGAGGCGCGCGATTTCCTTATCCTTGGCAGCGATGAGTTTTTTCCAGTCGAAGGTGCTTTCTCCGACCTGCCAGCCGTATCCGGCCGCATCCTCAAAATGCTCATGATATTGCGAGGCGTAGACGAAAAGCTTTTTGGGCACGCAACCGCGTATAACGCAGGTGCCGCCGAAGCGGTATTCCTCGGCGATAGCGACGCGCTTGCCGAGCGAGGCGGCGATGCGCCCTGCCCTGACCCCGCCTGATCCGCCGCCGATTACAAACAGATCATAGTCATAGGCGGTCATCGGCAATCTCCTTGAGGCAGGCGGCGGGACGGCTCCCATATAAGTTCCCGCTCTGAAAAGCAAAAGCCCGGATCGCTCCGGGCTTCGACAAAATTATCAACCGGCGAGAAGCCTCAGGGCTTCGGAGCGGGTGCCGGAGCCGGCTTGGCGGCGGGTGCCGGAGCAGGCTTTGCCGGGGCAGCAGTCGGAGCGGCGGGCTTGGCCGGTGCGGCAGCCGGAGCAGCCGGTTTGGCGGGAGCCGCAGGCTTTGCCGGTACCGGTGCGGCTGCCTGTGCTTCGGGCTGCACAGGTTCAACAACCGGCGCCTGGATTGGCGTCGCGTCGATGATACCGCGCAGCTTTTCGGTGCTCTGGTTGGTCAGGTCTCGCGAAATGCCGTTTGCCCAGATTTCGGCGGCCTTGGCCATTTCGCGGGACACAAGCGGCTGGGCCGTGAGAAGCTTCTTGCCGCCTTCGGTGTTGAAGAAGGCCGCGATCGCCTTCAGTTCGTCGATCGAGAAGCTCTTGGCGTAGATGGTCGCGGCTTCCTTTTCAAGATCGGCGCGACGCGGCGCCAGCGCCAGCGCCTGTTCGTCGACAACGCTGCCAATCTGTTCCTGGAAGTTCGGAGAGGCCTGAATATACTGCGCCTTCAGCCGCTCAGCGAGGTTCGGCAGGATATTGTCGTAACGATCCGTGACGTTCAGCGAAGCGATCGCCTCCCGTGCAGCGGCGAGCTGGGCCTCCGACACTTCTTGCGCGCGGGCGGATACCGTAAGGGCGCCGGAGAAGAGAACCGCCAATGCGGCGGCACGGCCGAGAACCGCGAATCTGATCATAAGTTGGTTGCTCCTAGTTTACTTCGCCTTAAGCGTCCGCGCTCCTGCCGGACCGGCAATGATCGCAAAGGACGCCATATGGATGAACAGCCCGTGTTCCACGACACCGGGAATGGAATTCAGCTCTCTCGAGAGAGCCTCTGCATCAGGAATGCGGCCAAAAGATGCGTCGAAAATATGGTGGCCACCATCCGTCATGAAGGTATCGTCGCCCGATTTGCGGAGCTTCAGCTCGCCGCTGAGGCCAAGCTTTGCCGCCACTTTTTCGATCGCGATACGGGTCGCAGCCTCGCCGAAGGGATTGACCTCGATCGGCAGAGGAAAGGCGCCGAGTGCCTCGACGAGCTTGCTCTCGTCGGCAATGACGATCATGCGGCCCGATGCTGCCGCGACGATCTTCTCGCGCAGCAATGCTCCGCCGCCACCCTTGATGAGGGTCAGGTTTTCATCGACCTCGTCGGCCCCGTCGATGGTCAGATCGAGTTCGGGAAGCTCGTCGAGCGATTTCAGCGGGATCCCCAGCTCGACGCAAAGCCTGGCCGTCCGTTCGGAAGTCGGAACGCCTTCGACCTTTAATCCCTCATGGACCTTTTCGGCCAGCAGCCTCACGAATTCCTCGGCTGTCGAACCAGTACCGATGCCGAGCCTCATGCCGTCTTCGACATACGCCAGTGCAGCCTCGGCCGCCTTGACCTTCATTTCCCGGGCGTCCATCCGCCACAAGCTCCCCGCTGTTTTCGCCGAGAGGCTGTTTACACGCCTCCTCCCGCAAGCGAAAGTCCCCCTGCCCGGTTTTGGACCGGCTTTTAAGGCGGGCGCGAATCTCGCATATTTGCTTTTCGCAACCGCATTCCTTAAGGCGGGCAATGTCCCGACACCATTTGCGAGGTTTCATTGACCGCTCCACTCGTCATTTTCGACCTCGACGGCACGCTGATCGATACCGCGCCGGACCTGATCGACAGCCTCAATCATACGATCACCGGGGCCGGACTCGCCCCTGTCACCTTCGATGATCTGACGCATCTTGTCGGCCAGGGCGGACGGGTGATGATCCGGCGGGCCTTCGATCTCAGGAAAACGCCTATCGACGAGCGGGAAACCGACCGGCTGTTTGCCTATTTCATCGACCACTACAAGAACCATCTGCCGGGCAAGAGCCGCCCCTATCCAGGCATCATCGAATGCCTCGACCGGCTGGCGGATGCCGGGATGCGGCTTGCGATCTGCACCAACAAGATCGAGCAGCTTGCGTTTCCGCTGATGGAGCGTCTGGATTTGTCGAGGCGGTTCGCGGTGATGACGGGCGGCGATACGTTTTCGGTCCGTAAGCCGGACGGCCGTCATATCCTCGGCACGATCGAGCGGGCCGGCGGCGAACCCGCGCTCAGCGTGATGGTCGGCGACAGCATCAACGACATCATGGCCGCACAGAATGCGGGCGTTTCCTCGATAGCGGTCGATTTCGGCTATTCAGACGTGCCTGTCCAAACCCTCAATCCGGATCACGTGATCAGCACCTATGACGACCTGACGGCGGATGTGGTGCATGCCCTGATCGGCGTCGACACCAAGCGCGCGGCCCTGGCCAAACAAGCGGTCAAATAAAAAGCAACGGTGTTAGGTGTCAATCGCGTTAGCGTGGTGTTCCCGCATTCTTGCGTTGAGGATGATGATCATCTTTCGCATGACGGCGACGAG
>NZ_SMCL01000018.1:0-115268 GCF_004343065.1 Neorhizobium sp. S3-V5DH | reverse complement strand
GTCGCCCTTCCGCAGTTGCGCTTCACTTCGCTCGCCATGACCAGCTTACGGTGGGACTTCCACCCACAAGAATGCGCCCATGCTGGGCGCACAACAGCAAAAAGCTCCGGGATCGCCGGAGCTTCTCCTTAGGAATCGCTAAAAAATATTAGCGCGTCAGACGCTTGTAGGTCACGCGCCGAGGGTTGACCGAATCTGCTCCGAGCCGGCGAATCTTATCCTGCTCGTAATCCTCGAAATTGCCTTCGAACCACTCGACATGGCTGTCCCCTTCGAAAGCCAGGATATGGGTGGCCAGACGGTCGAGGAACATGCGGTCGTGGCTGATGATAACCGCGCATCCGGCAAAGTTTTCGAGCGCGTCTTCGAGGGCCGCCAGCGTTTCCGTGTCGAGGTCGTTGGTCGGTTCGTCGAGTAGCAGCACGTTGCCACCTGCCTTCAACATCTTGGCGAGATGCACGCGGTTGCGCTGGCCGCCCGAGAGATTGCCGACCTTCTGCTGCTGGTCGCCACCCTTGAAATTGAACGCGCCGCAATAAGCCCGCGAGTTCATGTCGTACTTGCCGAGCTTGATAATGTCGTTGCCGCCTGAGATCTCCTCCCAGACGGTCTTGTTGCCGTCGAGCGAATCGCGGCTCTGGTCAACGTACCCGAGATGTACGGTGTCGCCGATGCGGACGGTGCCCTCATCCGGCTTTTCCTGGCCGGTGATCAGGCGAAAGAGTGTCGTTTTACCCGCACCGTTCGGACCGATGACGCCGACGATACCGCCAGGCGGCAGCTTGAAGGTCAGGCCTTCGAAGAGAACGCGATCGCCATAGCTCTTCGAGATGTTCTCGGCCTCGATCACGACCTGCCCGAGGCGCTCGCCGATCGGGATGATGATCTGCGCGTCGCCGGGACGGCGGTCCTCGGCGGCTGCGACCAGTTCGTCATAGGCGCGGATACGCGCCTTCGACTTCGCCTGGCGCGCCTTGGGGCTGGCGGAAATCCATTCCTGCTCGCGGGAGATCGCCTTCTGACGGGAGGCCTCTTCGCGGCCTTCCTGCGCCATGCGCTTGGCCTTGGCCTGCAGATAGGCCGTATAGTTACCCTCATAGGGAATGCCGCGGCCGCGATCGAGTTCGAGAATCCAGCCCGTGACGTTGTCGAGGAAATAGCGGTCGTGGGTGATCATCAGCACCGAGCCCGGATATTCTCGCAGGTGTTTTTCCAGCCAGGCGATCGTCTCGGCATCGAGGTGGTTGGTCGGCTCGTCGAGCAGCAGCAGGTCCGGCTGGGACAACAGCAGCTTGCAGAGCGCCACGCGGCGCTTTTCACCGCCGGACAGATTGTCAACGGGGGAATCGCCCGGCGGGCAGCGCAGTGCATCCATGGCCATCTCGACCTGACTTTCGAGATCCCACAGATTCTGGCTGTCGATGATATCCTGCAGCTTGGCGCCCTCTTCCGCCGTCTCGTCGGAATAGTTCATCATCAGCTCGTTGTAGCGGTCGAGGATCGCCTTCTTGTCGGCGACGCCCTCCATCACATTGCCCATGACATCCTTGGAGGGATCGAGTTGCGGCTCCTGCGGCAGATAACCGAGCGTCGCGCCCTCTGCGAGCCAAGCCTCGCCGGTATATTCCTTGTCGAGCCCGGCCATGATCTTCAGCACAGTGGATTTACCAGCGCCGTTCGGGCCGAGGATGCCGATCTTCGCATCCGGATAGAAAGAAAGATGGATGTTTTCCAATACCTTCTTGTTGCCGTAGGCCTTGTTGAGGCCGGCCATGTGATAAATGAACTGACGTGCCATAGGATGAACTGCTCCGGGAGGGGGATCTGTTTTGCCGCTATGTAGTGCATCCAACCGAAGAGTGTGAAGCACTTTTCGGAAAAAACCGATGCACAAGCTGGAAAATCGCGCATAAACGGTGAGGCAGACGGGAGGATCCGCATGTTCGACGAAACCAGACAGCTCGCAAGCGCCACGGGAGCGAGCCTTGCCTATCACCATCAGCCGGGCGCCGAGCCGGTGACGGCAATCCTCCTCATCTGTCATGGCCTTGCCGAGCACTCGAAGCGCTACGGACCATTTGCCGAAGCCATGGCCGGCCACGGCTTTCATGTCTACGCGTTCGATCATCGCGGCCACGGAGAAACGACGGCACCGGATGCGCCACTCGGACGTTTCGGCAGACGAGACGGCGTTCGGCTCGTTTCGGAGGATGTTAAAGCCATGCGCGACATGGCGGCTCAAAATCATCCCGGTTTGCCCGTCCTGCTCTTCGGCCATTCCATGGGAGGTCTGATCGCGCTCAACGCAGCGGTCGATCGTCCCGATAGTTATGATGCCGTCGCTGTCTGGAATTCGAATTTTAATCCCGGCATAGCCGGGCGTGCGGCGCAGGCAATCCTTCTTACGGAAAAAGCGCTCAAGGGCTCCGACGTGCCGAGCGGCCTCTTGCCCAAACTGACCTTCGAGGCCTGGGGCCGTTCAATTCCCGGCCATCGAACCGCCTTCGACTGGCTGAGCCACGATCGGGAGATCGTCGATGCCTATATCGCCGATCCTCTTTGCGGTTTCGATGCCAGCGTCTCGCTCTGGCTCGACCTCTTCGAAATGACTTTTCGGGCTCCGAAGCTCATCGGCAGGCTGCGGAAGGATCTGCCGATTCACCTGATCGGCGGAGCCGAGGACCCGGCCACCAACAGGGGACGCGAGGTCCTCTGGCTCTCTGGGCATTTGAAGAAGAACGGGCTTTCCAACGTCACGACGAAAATCTGGCCGGCGACCCGCCACGAGACGCTGAACGATACGGTCCGCGTTCGCGCTGCCGCCGAATTCGCCGCCTGGGCAAAAGCCGTGCTTCCCCTCCCGACGATGGCGAAATTGGAATGAGTTCATGACATTTCATCAAGTGCTTCCGATGCCTCCCCCCGCTATAGGAAGAACATGAGTTCGCAGCCCAGAAGCCTCGCCGGATCGATACCCGAGAGCCGCACCGTTCACGGCCTCGGTCTGATGATCCTTGCAATGCTGCTCGCGCCGCTCATCGACATCTTCTCCAAGCTCGCGACCGAGGCCGCCTCGCCAACCTTCATCACCGCAGCCCGGTTCGTTTTCCAGGCACTCTTTATGCTGCCGATCGTCCTCTGGAATGGGTCCTGGCGCACATTCTCCTGGCGGCTCAGTGGCTACCACGCCATCCGCGCCGGCCTGATCACCCTAGCCATGATCTGCTTCGTCGCAACCCTCGCCGTCATGGAGGTGGCCGATGCGGTCGCCATCTTCTTCGTTGAGCCGATCATCCTGACGGTGCTGTCCAGTATCTTCCTCAAGGAGATTATCGGCTGGCGCCGTTATACTGCCTGCACCATCGGCTTTCTCGGCGCAATGATCGTCATTCGCCCGAGCTTCGAGGAAATCGGCTTCGTTGCCATGCTGCCGATCGTCACCGCTTTCTGCATAGCGATCTTCGCCCTGATGACCCGCGCTCTTTCGCATCGCGAGGACCCCTGGTCGATGCAGTTCCAGATGGCGCTTTGGGGAATCCCAATCTCCGCCGTCCTGCTGCTTGTCGGCGCCCAGACAGACATCACCTTCCTCGCGCCATCGATACCGGATTGGCTAACCCTCACATGGCTGATCGGGGTCGGCGCCTTCGCGGCACTTTCCGGCATCCTGGCCGTTTATGCCTACCGGGCGGCGCCCGCCTCCGTCATCGCGCCGCTGCAATATTTCGAGATCGTCTCCGCCACCCTGTTCGGCTGGCTGGTCTTCGGCGATTTTCCTGATCCTATGAAATGGCTCGGCATTTCCATCATCATCGGCTCCGGCCTCTACATCATCTGGCGCGAACGGCGGGTCGCCTCCACGAAACCCGTGACCCGCACAGCAAAGACATCCGTGACCCCATGACCGAGACGAAAAAGAAGCCGCCGCTGGACGGTATACGCGTCATCGAACTGGCCCGCGTGCTCGCCGGCCCCTGGGCGGGCCAGATGCTGGCCGATATGGGCGCCGATGTCATCAAGGTCGAAAATCCCGACGGCGGCGACGATACGCGTGCCTGGGGACCGCCCTTCGTCGAAGGCACGAACGGCGAGAACCTTTCCGCCGCCTATTATCATTCGACAAACCGCGGCAAGCGCTCGATTGCCGTCGACCTGAAGAGCGAGGAGGGCCAGGACATCGTCCGCCGTCTCGCGGCGACGGCGGACGTGCTGATCGAAAACTTCAAGCTCGGTGGCTTGGCGAAATATGGCCTCGACTACGAGAGCCTGCGGAAAATCAATCCGAAACTGGTCTATTGCTCGATTACCGGGTTCGGCCAGAATGGGCCTTATGCAAACCTGGCGGGCTACGACTACATCGTCCAGGGCATGTCGGGCTTCATGTCGATCACCGGCGCACCGGACGGCGAACCGATGAAGGCAGGTGTCGCGATCGCCGACATCTTTACCGGCGTCTACGCCGTGACGGCAATCCAGGCAGCACTGATCCACGCCATGAGGAGCGGCGAAGGCCAGCTCATCGACATGGCCCTGCTCGACGTGCAGGCCGGCGTACTCGCCAACCAGAATATGAATTACCTGGTTTCGGGCAAGGCGCCGAAGCGGTTGGGCAACGCCCATCCCAACATTTCTCCTTACGAGGTCGTGCCGACCGAGGATGGCCATCTCATCCTTGCCATTGGAAACGACGGCCAGTTCCGTCGCCTCTGCCGCATCCTCGCCATCGAAGCCGTCGCCGACGACGAGCGTTTCTCCACCAACAAGGCGCGCGTCGCCAACCGCGACGAGGTCCGGCGCCTGGTTTTGGCGCAGACGGGTAAATGGAAAAAGGCGGATCTGTTGGCCGCTTGCGGCGAGAATGCCGTGCCGGCAGGTCCGATCAATTCTATCCAGGAAATGTTCGACGACCCACAGATCAAGGCGCGCGGGCTTCGGATCGATCTCGAAGCAGCCGACGGCACGGTCATCCCGGGTGTCCGCAGCCCGATTGTATTGTCCGAGACGCCGCTCGCCTATCACCGTCCAAGCCCGGCACTTGGGGAGCATACAGCCGAGATCCTCGGCGAACTGGAAGAAATGCAAAAAAGGGGGAAACAGAAATGAAGACCGGCGGCCAGCTTATCGTCGAGGCGCTCAAGGCGAACGGCGTCAAACGCGTCTCCTGCGTGCCGGGCGAAAGCTATCTCGCCGTCCTCGACGCGCTCTATGACAGCGGCATCGACGTGCTCGTATGCCGCCAGGAAGGCGGCGCGGCGATGATGGCCGACAGTTGGGGCCGGCTGACGGGAGAGCCCGGCATCTGCATGGTGACCCGCGGCCCTGGCGCCACCAATGCCTCCGCCGGCCTGCACATCGCAAGGCAGGATTCAGTCCCGATGATCCTGTTCATCGGCCAGGTTCAGCGCGAAGCGCGCGAGCGCGAGGCTTTCCAGGAGGTCGAGTACCGCCGCGCCTTCACCGAATTCGCCAAATGGGTCGGCGAAATCGATGATGCCCGACGCATTCCCGAATTCGTCACCCGTGCTTTTGCCGTCGCCACCTCCGGCCGCCCCGGCCCGGTGGTGCTGACGCTGCCGGAAGACATGCTGGTCGAGGAAGTCGAGGCGCCGAAAGCCCGCGCTTACATGCCGGTCGAGAGTCATCCGGGCAAAAGCCAGATCGCCGCCTTCGAAACCATGCTGAAGAGTGCTCAGCGTCCGATGTTCATCCTTGGCGGCACCCGCTGGAGCGAACAGGCGGTGGCCGATTTCCAGGCTTTCGCCAGCCGTTTCAAAATCCCGGTCGGCTGCTCCTTCCGCCGCCAGATGCTCTTCGATCACCTGCACCCCTCTTATGCAGGCGATGTCGGCATCGGCATCAATCCAGCACTGGCCAAGGAAATCCGGGAATCGGACCTGCTGGTGCTGCTCGGCAGCCGCATGTCGGAAATGCCCTCCTCCAGCTACACGCTGATCGACATTCCCTATCCCAAGCAGAAGCTCGTCCATATCTTCCCCGATCCGGAGGAACTCGGCCGCATGTACCGCCCCGACCTGGCGATCTGTGCCGCTCCCACGGAATTTGTCGCGGCGCTCAACGACCTCGAACCGCCGGCCTTGCCCCTCTGGGCCGAACGGAAATCGGCGATGCACGACGCCTATCTCAAGTGGTCGACGCCGCCGGAAGCCGGCCCGGGTGCCGTCAAGATGGGTCCGATCATGCAGTGGATCGAAAAGAACGTACCGGACGACGCGATCTTTACCAATGGCGCGGGCAACTACGCCACCTGGCTGCACCGCTTCCACCGCTTCCGGAAATACAACACCCAGTCCGCCCCGACCTCAGGCTCCATGGGTTATGGCCTGCCGGCGGCGGTCGCGGCAAAACAGCTCTTTCCGGAGCGTGAGGTGGTTTGCTTTGCGGGAGACGGCTGCTTCATGATGCATGGACAGGAGTTCATCACCGCCGTCCGTTATGGGCTGCCGATCATCACGGTGCTGGTCAACAACGGCATCTACGGCACGATCCGTATGCATCAGGAGCGCGAATATCCCGGCCGCGTCAGCGCCACCGACCTCGTCAATCCGGACTTCGTCGCTTACGCCGAAGCCTTCGGCGGTCACGGTGAACTGGTGGAGAAGACCGAAGAGTTCGGCCCCGCCTATTTGCGGGCCCGCGCCAGCGGCAAGCCGGCGATTATTGAAGTGAAACTCGATCCGGAAGCAATTACACCGAGCAGAACGCTCACCCAGATCCGCCAGGGCTCCTAGTCCGAATGCTACAATAGCGGCTTGCCGGAACCGATCATTTGATCCGTCGTTGATGGGCTATGGCAAAGGATACGAAACGCAAGGCACTCGGCGGAATGACGACCTTCGTCGTCGTCATCTTCCTGATCGCGATTGCGCTGGCCGCCTTTTATTTCTTCGGCCTCACCCCGGGTGAAGCCTGAATCACTGAAGAAGAATCGGGACCGGCTTATGCCGATCCCGATTCCTCGATTAAATCGCGGCCGTGACGATGAATTCAACTTTATACTTCGGAGCGGCAAGCTTGGCTTCGCTAGTGGCGCGGGCCGGCGGATTGGCCGGATCGATCCAGGCCTCCCAGACGGCATTCATCTCGCCGAAGGTAGCCATATCCGACAGGTAGATAATCGTCTGCAGGATCTTGGACTTGTCGCTACCGGCGGCAGCGAGCAGGCGATCGACTTCTGCGAGTGCCGATTTGCACTGGTCGGTGACGCTTTCGCCTTCTCCCACCTGACCGGCGAGATAGACCGTATTGCCGTGGGTCACGGCGCCGCTCATGCGGGCGCCCGGCTCGATGCGCTTGATGCTCATGGAACTACTCCTGAAATTTGAGCTGGGGAAGGTCTCGCGCTCCAGGCACGAGACACGATGAAATCTCAGCCGCGGATATGCTGGCTCTTTTCGTAGATTGCCGTCGAACGGGCGCCGGACCGGCAGAAGCCGAGCATCGGGCGCGGGAATTCGTCGAGCGCGTCGACCATGGCGCGGACGCCCTCCGCATCGACGCCCATACGACCGACCGGAATGTGGCGGATATCGAGACCAAGCTCCTTGGCGCGTGCCGCGATATCCGCAAAACGCGGTTGACCAGGCTCTTCGTCATCGGGACGGTGGCAAACGAGGGATTTGAAGCCCATCGCCTTGATCTGATCGAGCTCTTCGACGGTGATCTGACCGGTGACGGAATATTCGTCGTTGATCTGGCGGATATCCAAGGCTGAGCCCTCCGTTTTCAATGAGGCGCAAGCATTACGACGGTGCCGCGGAGGCGTCAATCACGGAACGGCTGCGCCTCAGCCGAAGCTGAGGCGCAATCCATACTCGATGCTTTCCCCCGGCTTCAGCAACCCCAGCTCCCCCTTTTCCGCCAGCTCGTATCGGCTTACCCAGCGATGCGAAACCGGTTCTATGCCAAGGACATGCGCCGGCGCCTTCTGGTTCCGCCAGATCTGCAGGTGCGGCAGCGTCTCCGTCTTGAACTTGACCTTGAGAGTGAGGCCGCCGATTGCGGCTATGGGTCCAAGGGCAATCTCTGCCCATTGTTCGCCACCGTCTTTCGCAGGCACGCAGAAGACACCTCCGGGGTCTGCACCGAACCTCCAGGGAAACCCTCCCCCCTCCAGCATTTTCCCTTTAAGGCGGACATGATCGTCGAGCAGCCATGCTCCAATATTCATGTGATACATGTGCACAGGGGCAAAAGCCTTCGTGCCGCTATTTGTGATCTTGTCCGAAAGCGTCACTTCGCCCGTGGCGCCGTCGATCCTCCAGTGGCGTTCGAGCAACGCGGGCTCGCCGGTCGCCATGGTGACTCGCACCCGGCCTCGGCATTCGGCATCGCCACCCTGGTTATCCCAGAAGACTATCTCCGCAGGGTGGGAAGAGAAGGAACCGTGGAGCGGATATTTCCGTCCGTCGGCCGCACCTTCGATCGGTTCGGGGTGGCGAATATGGTCGGGTCCACATGTAAAGAGGAAACCCTCCAGCGAATGGTCGATTCGCGGATCGCCGTCATCGGGAATGGCGCGGCCGGGAGACAGATCGATATCGCCGATCACGCACCCCCCGATGTCGAGCATGGATGTCTCGTCGAGGAAAAGCGTCGGACCTCTGGCAGTGGAAAACGCCTTCATAATCATTCCCTTCACGGTTTTGTCAAAAGTTCTACCCGATCGTGATACGATTTTAACGGGACATTCATGACGAATTCACTTTTTCCACACTACGGTCAAATTTACCTTGTCTGTGGCGACGGGTGCGGGCTGGGAACGAACACGCGAGTTCCCGATTTTACATATATTAGGAAACCAGGAAGTCGGTGACACAGTGAAGCGGCTATTTTTTGCAGGCATCAGCCTCGTCGTTTTGACAGCTGCCCAAGGCATTCCATTTGCAGAGGCGCAGAGCCGGTATCGTTACCCGGCGGAAACGATCCTCGTTTCCCCCGATGGTGCGATCCTGGACTATGTCCCAGATCGCGGGGATGTCGTCATCAGCCGTGACGGCATGGGGCGGCGCGTATTTATCGACCGCTACGGTAATGTCCTCGCCACCGAAATACGCCAGGAGACCTACCGCCCCGCCCGCGCCGACGACTATCCGCCGGCACCCGGCGGGTATCGCAACTCCCGCAATTCCGGGGGCTATCAGGACGGTTACGGCTATCGCGATTTCCGCGAATACCGGCCGGGCGAGCCGGGAGACGTGACCGGCACCGTTCCCGATCGCGGCACGATCACCCGGCTGCCACTGGAGGACCAGCCGTTGCCGGGTGCCGACAGCGACTACCCGCAAGAAGCCTCCATCGAGCCGGACCAGCAAGCCATCGAGGCCCTGCATCCGCAGAAACCGATCATTACCGTGACCAAGAAGCCGCAGGCGGAAATCGCCGCCCTTCAGGTCTTTCTTGATCGCGAGGGCATCTCTCCGGGCGTGATCGACGGGCATCTCGGCGACAACGTCAACAAGGCCATAGCCGCCTGGCAGGAAATGACGGGCGAAACGCTCGATCCGAACAATTCCGAAGATATCATGCAGCGCCTGACCTATTCAGGCGGCCTGCCGATCATCGATTACACGATCACGCCGGCGGACGCCGCCGGCCCCTATGTTGCGTCGATCCCGGACGACTACGCGCACAAGGCGCAGCTCCCCGCCATGTCTTATATGTCGGTGACGGAAAAGCTCGCCGAGCAGTTCCATATGGACGAGAACTACCTGAAGGCGCTCAATCCCGGAGTCGATTTCACGATCCCCGGCTCCACCATAAAGGTCATCAACCCCGGTCAGCCAAAGGTCGGCCAGGTGACGCGGATCGTCGCCGACAAGGGCAGAAAGCAAGTCTTCGCCTACGGCGAAGACGGACGACTGGTTTCGGCTTATCCGGCAACCATCGGCTCCACCGACACGCCGTCCCCAACCGGTACCCACACGGTCCAGCGCATAGCCCTGGATCCGGGTTATACTTACAATCCGAAAATTAACTTCCAGCAGGGCAAGAACGATCAGATCCTGCAGATTCCACCAGGCCCCAATGGACCGGTCGGGACAGTCTGGATCGCATTGTCAAAGCCCACCTACGGCATACACGGCACACCGGATCCCTCCAAGATCGGCAAGACCAACAGCCACGGTTGCGTCCGCCTGACCAATTGGGATGCGACCGAACTTGCCAAGATGGTGAAGCCCGGAACGACGGTGGAATTCGTCGAATAGCCCGCACCGATAGCTGAGCTGTGTTTCTGAATTGTCGGAGCTTCTACCGACACTTCAGTGCCAAGATCGCTCAGAAAGAAGGCCGGTTCGTTGGAACCGGCCCTTTTTCACAACAAGTCGTGAGCTGGACGCGCCCGGATTCCGATCAGGCGGCGTAGCGGTTCAATCCGAAGAGGCGCGACGCGACGGACCGGGTAACCTTGACGGGCATCAGACGCATCACTTCTTGCGCAAAAGACCGCGCGTTTTCCTTCGCCTTGTCGACATTGCTGACCTTCGCCGGATCCAGCGTGTGGAGCGTACCACCGATCTCGAACAGTTCCTTGAAGGCGATGCGCTCGCCGATCGGCGTATCCAGCACATGCACGCCGCGTGCAGCGAGCAGACCCTTGATGGTCAATAGCGCCTTGGTGGTGACCATCGAGGTGACGCGGGTCAGCACGACCGAATGCGCGATGTCGAGGTTTGCCTTTTCCTTGAGGAAGGAGAGAAGATCAAGGATCTGCGCAGCACCCTTGGCGTCCATGGCCGATCCTTGGACCGGGATCATCACGTGATCGGAAAGGCCGATCGCGGTGGTGACCAGCGCATCGCGGGCGCCGGCGAGGTCGATGATGAAATAGTCGGTCTGCGGTCCCATCTCCCGAAGATGACACTGCAACGAGGCGATAGTCACTTCCGAGATGACCTCGATATTGCGGACTTTCCCGGACGTCTCGGCCCATTGGCTTATCCAGCGCTGCGGATCGGCATCGATGACTGTGACGCGAAAGCCCTGGTGGGCGAGTTCGGTAGCGAGCAGCAGCGCGGCAGTCGTTTTTCCGGCGCCACCCTTGGCATTTGCAAATGATATTACAGGCATTTTCGGTCCTCGAAGAAGTCCTGAGCCGCATCGCTCACGAGGACACCGGGAAGCATGGTGTCATGAAGCCATCCTTTCCAAACATGGTTAACGAATTGTAAAATTAGACCTCATGAAAATAAACCGAAAGATTTAGCTCGACTTGCTAAAACGCAGAAAAGCCCGGAGATTTTGCCCTCCGGGCTTTGTTTAAGCCGATCCTGCCAAGGCGAAAAAGTATTAAAAGCAGTCGAGGAAAAGCGCCCTGGTGTTCTCCATCGTCATCGTGACGGGATTGCCGCCGCAACTCGGGTCCTCCATCGCCATGGCTGTCAGTTCATCGATTCGGTCGGACTTGATTCCCATGGCCGTAAGATTTTCCGGCACGCCGAGCTCGGAGCGCAGTGAAAGCACATAGTCGTAAAAACCGTCGAACCCGCCGGCAATCCCCAGATAGGCGGCAGCGCGGGCGATCTTTTCCTCGATCGCCGGCCGGTTGAAACGCAGCACCGGCGGCATGACGACAGCATTCGTCATGCCGTGATGGGTATTGTAGACGGCGCCGATCGGGTGGGAGAGCGAGTGGATCGCGCCGAGCCCCTTCTGGAAGGCAACGGCGCCCATCGCGGCGGCCGACATCATATTGGTGCGCGCCTCGATATCAGTGCCATCCTTGTAGGCGCGCGGCAGGAATTCCTTGACGAGCCGCATCCCTTCGAGTGCTATGCCCCCGGACATCGGATGGTAGAAAGGCGACGAATAGGCTTCCAGGCAATGGGCAAAGGCGTCCATTCCGGTGCCGGCCGTGATCGCCTTCGGCATTCCCATCGTCAATTCCGGATCGCAGATGACGACGCCCGGCAGCAGTTTCGGGTGGAAAATGATCTTCTTCACATGGGTGACCGAGTTGGTGAGAACCCCTGCCCGCCCGACTTCGGAACCGGTCCCTGCCGTGGTCGGCACGGCAACGATCGGCGCGATCTTCGAGGCATCGGCGCGCGTCCACCAGTCGCCGATATCCTCAAAATCCCAGACGGGCCGGGTCTGGCCGGCCATGAAGGCAATCAGCTTGCCGAGATCGAGGCCCGAGCCGCCGCCGAATGCCACCACGCCATCATGGCCGCCATCCTTGTATGCCTTGATACCGGCTTCGAGGTTTTTCTCGTTCGGGTTCGGATCGACATCGGCAAAGATCGCCCGGCTAAGACCTGCCTCTTCGAGAACGTCGAGGGCATGGCCGGTGATCGCCATCGGAGCGAGTCCGCGGTCGGTGACGAGCAGCGGCTTCCTCAGACCCAGCGTCTTGCAGGCGTCCGCCAGTTCCTTGATGCGGCCGCGGCCGAGCTTGATGGCGGTCGGATAACTCCAGTTCGCGACGATATTCATTTCGTGACCTTTTTCAGGTGATAGGATTTGGGACGGGTCAGGTTGTGGAAACCGAGGACGGAAAGCGAGCCACCCCGGCCGGTTTCCTTGACGCCTGTCCAGACGAGCGCCGGATCGAGATAGTCGGCGCGGTTCATGAACACAGTGCCGGTTTCAAGCTCCTGCCCGAGCCGGCCGGCGCGTTCGGCATCCTTTGTCCAGAGCGACGCGGTCAAACCATACTGGCTGTCGTTCATCAGGCCGAGCGCCTCTTCGTCGCTCTTGACCTTCATGATGCCGACTGCCGGACCAAAGGTTTCCTCCCGCATGAACGGCATGGAATGATCGACATCGACGAGGATCTGTGGAGCGAGATAGGCGCCGCCATCATCGGCCGGAAAGAGTTTCGGATCGATCAGTGCCTTGGCCCCCTTGGAGACGGCGTCGGCGATCTGTTCGCGCACCACCTTGGCGAAACGTTTGTTCGCCATCGGACCCAACGTCGTTTCCGTGTCCAGAGGATTGCCGAGCTTGTAGTTGGAAACCCAGGCGACCGACTTCTCGACGAACCGGTCGTAAAGCGATTCGTGCACATAGATACGCTCGATGCCGCAGCAGCACTGGCCGGAATTGTAGGTGGCGCCATCCATCAACACGTCGACGGCCGCATCGAGATCGGCATCCTCCATGACGTAACCGGGATCCTTGCCACCAAGTTCGAGGCCGAGGCCGGTGAACGTGCCGGCGGCGGCGCGCTCGATCGATCGACCGCCTTCGACGGAGCCGGTGAAGTTGATGAAGTTGAAGAGTCCCTGCGAAATCAGTTTCGCCGTCGTATCGTGATCCAGGAAGAGGTTCTGGAAGACGTCTTCCGGCACACCCGCTTCGATGAAAGCGCGCACCAGGCGTTCACCGACCAGCAGCGTTTGGGAGGCATGTTTGATGACGACGGTATTGCCGGCCATCAACGCCGGCGCGACAGTGTTGATCGCCGTCATATAGGGATAGTTCCACGGCGCGATGACGAAGACGACGCCATGGGGCTCGCGCTCGATGCGCCGTTCGAATGTCGCGCTATCTTCGATCACCATCGGCTTTAGCGCATCGGCGGCGATCGACGCGACATAGTTCGAGCGTTCGTTGAAGCCCTTGAATTCGCCGCCATAACGGACCGGCCGACCCATCATCCAGGCAAGCTCCGGAACCACCTCGTCGGCCATCTCGTTCAGCCGCGCGACGCCTTTCAGCACCAATTGCACGCGCTCTTCGAGCGGCCGTTTCGCCCAGGCCTTCTGTGCATGCCGAGCCCGGCCGATCGCTTCCGCCGCCGCCTGCAGCGACATGGCCTCGCGCTCGGCATAAACCGAGCCATCCACCGGCGAGATACATTGGATCATCGTCATGATCTCACTTCCCATTACGTTTTTGATTTGTGCGGAGAGGTCTACACCCTCTCGAATCCGCGCGCCACTTCCCAATCTGTCACACGGCGGTCATATTCCTCCTGCTCCCAGTGAGCCGCCCGCACATAGTGGTCGATCACTTCGTCGCCGAAGGCGGTGCGAAGCAACTCGGAACCGTGCAGCAGATGGGTCGCGTCGCGCAGGGTTTTCGGGATTTCCCTGATGTCCTTGCCGGCATAGGCATCCCCGACAAAGGCCGGCTCGAGCTCCATCTTCTTCTCTATTCCGTCGATGCCGGCCGCAAGCAGCGCCGCCATGGCGAGATAGGGATTGAGGTCGGAGCCGCCGACGCGGCATTCGACCCGGATCCCGCGGGTAGCCTCGCCGCAGAGCCGGTAGCCAGCGGTGCGATTGTCTTTCGACCAGACGGCCTTGGTCGGCGCGAAGGTTCCCGCCATGAAACGCTTGTAGGAATTGATATAGGGCGCCAGGAAATAGGTGATCTCGCTTGCATGGTTCAGCAGACCGGCCACGTAATGCTTCATGACCGAAGACATGCCGTATTCACCGTCCTTGTCGTGGAACAGCGATGTCTTGCCGTCGGCGCTCCACAGGGATTGGTGAATATGGGAGGAACTGCCGGCTGCGCTGTAATTCCATTTTGCGAGAAAGGTAATGGCTTTGCCCTTCGCCCAGGCGATCTCCTTGGCCGCATTCTTGATGATCACGTGCCGGTCGGCCATGGTCAGAGCATCGGCGTAACGCACGTTGATTTCTTCCTGGCCGGGAGACGCTTCGCCTTTGGAATTTTCGACGGGAATGCCGGCCCCTTGCAGGCCGGTGCGGATCGCCCGCATCACCTCCTCCTCCTTGGTCGTCTGGAAGATGTGATAATCCTCGTTATAGGCGCTTGCCAGCTTGAGATTGCGGTAGCCGCTCTCGCGTGCGCTGTCATAGGTCTGGTCGAACAGGAAGAACTCCAATTCGGTTGCCATGAAGGCCTTCATGCCCATGGCTTCCAGGCGCTTTACCTGCTTCTTCAGGATGGCGCGCGGCGAATGCGGCACCTCCTCATGGGTATGATGATCAAGCACGTCGCAGAGGACCAGCGCGGTGCCTTCCAGCCAGGGCAGTTTCCTCAGCGTCGAAAGATCCGGCTTCATGGTGTAGTCGCCGTACCCCTTTTCCCAGCTGGACGCCTTGTAGCCTGGGACAGTCTCCATCTCGATGTCAGTGGCGAGCAGATAATTGCAGCTGTGGGTCTCTTCGTAAGCGCTCGCGACGAAATATTCTGCCTGGAACCGCTTGCCCATCAGGCGGCCCTGCATGTCGACCAAAGCAGCGATAACGGTGTCGATACGGCCTTCGGCTACATCGCGCTTCAAATCGTCGAAAGAATAGTTGGCGGTCATGCCCTGCATCCGTTCCTATTAAAAACTGGGAGGCGTGGCCAGCGGAGTGCGGGCCACGCCGATAAGTGGATTAATCAGGCGAGCGAAGCCGCTTGCTTGTGTTCCATCGCAAACTCCTCTTCCGGGGAGAGGATCAGGCGGTGGCGGCCGACGAATGCGAAATAGGCAATCGCGATCGCAAACCAGATGACGACCCAGAGCACGCCCTTGGTGAAGTTCGGATCCTGGATCTGGTAGAGCAGCGTGACGATGGCAATGATGATCGTCAACACCGCCCCCGGGATACCCAGCGGCGAGCGGAAAGGCCGTTCGATATTCGGGAGCTTCTTGCGCAGGATGATGAACGAGATCGCCTGCATGATGTAGGAGAACATCGCCCCGAACACTGCCATGTTGAGAAGCACGCTGCCAATGATGCTGCCGCCCTGCTCCGCACCGAGCGCGAACCAGATCACGAGCATCACAGCAAGGCCGACGACGGAACCGGTGATCATCGCCACATACGGTGTCTTGTAGACCGAATGGGTGACGGACAGTACCGTCGGGAAATAGCCGGCGCGAGACAGCGAATAAACCTGCCGCCCCTGCGCGTAAAGGATCGTGTGGAAGCTCGCGATGAGGCCGGTCAGCGCCACGAGGCCGAGGATCACCACGCCGCTATCGCCGTATACTGCCTTGAACCCGTCGAGCAGCGGTTCCAGCGACGAGCCGAGATGGAACGAGCCGACGCCCGGCACGGACGGATTGAGCAGGACGATCATGAAGGCGGAGACCATTAATGTCACCATGCCGAGGATAATACCCTTCGGCATGTCCCGCTTGGGATCGACGGATTCTTCGGCCGCCAGCGGCAATTGCTCAATGGCGAGGAAGAGCCAGACGGCGAAGGGAAGCGTGGCAAGCACGCCGGAAAAGCCGAAGGGGAACCATTCGCCGTTGCCTTCCGGCAGTTCGACGGCTGCCCCGTCCGGTCCCACGCCGATATTCAGCGCCCAGCGCGAGAAATCCATGCTCGGAATTGCGCTGATCCAGAAGAACACCAGAACCGCCAGCGAAAGAACGGTGATGACCAATGTCACCTTGAACGACAGTTCCAGCCCGAAGACATTGAGAGCGAGAAAGATCGCGTAGAAGATCATCCACACGAGCGGCGAATAGGCCGGATCAAGTCCGAGGATCGAATTCACATAGGCCGTGATGAATGTCACGATAACCGCTGGCGTCAGCACATATTCGACATTTTCGCAGAGCCCGGTGATGAAGCCCCCCCAGGGCCCCATGGCCGTGCGGGCGAAGGAATAGGCCGCGCCCGTGTGTGGCAGCGCCGGGCTCATCTCGGCAATCGAGAACGTGAGGCCGAGATACATCACCGCGATGATGATGCCCGCAACCAGCATGCCACCCCAACCGCCGGTCGCAAAACCGAAGTTCCAGCCGGAAAAGTGTCCGGAAATGACCGCTCCGACGCCGAGCGCCCAGAGCGACCATACGCCCGCATAGCGGGAGAGCCCGCGCTTTTCGAAATAGGAAGCGTCTGCCTTCTTGTAGCTGACGCCCGCAGATGAATTTTCCATGCCCTTCTCTCCTGATCAAAGAATCGGGCGGCCGATCATCATGATCAACCCCCACCCCAGTCGACATATGTTGACGCCGCCCGTTCTTTTCCGGTGTCGGCGCCTGCAGCTTTCACTGCTCCCCCGGGTCTTATCTTGGGATGTCTGCGAGACTTTCCCGCAGCAGTCCTGTCAAGAAATCGGCCGCGACCCCCTGGCCGGTTTCGTCTGCAATCAAATCGTTTCTCACCTCGATCATCACATTGAGCAGCCCCGCGGGCAAAGCGTGAACTTCAAGCGTGTGGGTGACGCCATCGGCTGGTCCATAGGGCTCGTTGCGCTCGACCCGATAGAGATGAGTATCGGAGGCTGCCTTGAGCATCCGATCCGCAAGACGGCTGTCCGCATCGTGCAGAATGCCGATCTCGACCGGACGCGCCTTGCCGAAATAGACGGGCGTGAAACTGTGGACCGTGACCAGCACGCTCGCCTGACCCCTTGCCCGCCTGGCGGCGATCTCTTCCCGAATGCGGCCGTGGAACGGCATGTAGAGCGCCGTGGTGCGCCGGGACTTTTCGGCATCGGAAAGGTTTTCGTTGCCCGGAATGCGAAAGACTTCCGAAACATCGCGCATCGCCGCAGGCGAGTCCGGCGGACGGTTGCAGTCATAAATGAGGCGGGAGAAGCGCTGGTGGATGAGCGTGGCATCAAGCCCCTTTGACATCAATCGCGCAACGGCAAGCGCGCCCGGATCCCACGCGATGTGGGAAGCGAGCGCCTCCTCCGGCAGACCGAGATTGCCGTAACTTTCAGGCAAACGCCGCGAGGCATGCTCGCAGATCAATAAGACCTCACCCTTGCCGCCGGCATTTTCCACGGCAACGGGTTCACCGTCCGCCGCCGTGAAAAATTCCGATTGGACCAGCATGGAAGGCTTCCCGCGAAATTTGAGTAAAATCGACCCAAGAAGAGAATTCTTCACTTTTTGATGATCGTCAACGTGAAACTGAAAAATTCTCTTCAAACGAGCCGTTGACTTCTCTCCAGAAACAATCGTTAATCCTGTCATAAACCGGCGAAGACCGGAGGGAACAGCTTTCGTGCCACCAACAGCACGCACCGTATCGGATGTCATTCGTCGTCGTTACGACGGGCTGACGCGTGCGGAAAAACAGTTGGCGGACAGCTTATTGGAGAATTATCCCGTGTCGGGGCTGGGCAGCATCACGACGATCGCGGAAAACGCCGGCGTCTCGACGCCGACTGTTGCACGCATGGTGCAGAAACTCGGTTACAAGGGTTATCCGGAATTCCAATCCCACCTTCACCAGGAGCTGGAAGAGACGATCTCCAATCCGATCGCCAAGCACGACCGCTGGGCCTCCAATGTGCCCGGAACCCATATCCTGAACCGCTTTGCCGAGGCCATCACCGCAAACCTGCGTGATACCCTTTCGGATTTGGATACCCGGACGTTTGAGGGGGCCGCCGCGCTGCTCAAAGATCGGGAGCGAAGCATCTACTTCGTCGGCGGCCGCATCACCGGTTCGCTGGCGGAATATTTCTTCACCCACATGCAGGTCATCCGCCCGAAAACGACGTTGATCACCAACAATTCCAGCTCCTGGCCGCAGCACGTGCTCAACATGAACGCGGGCGACATCCTGGTGATTTTCGATATCCGCCGTTACGAGCAGGAGATGGCGACGCTGGCAGAGGCCGCCAGGGCCAATGGCGTCGTCATCATCTTGTTTACCGATGTCTGGGCCTCGCCGGTCGCCCAGCAGGCACAGCACATATTCAAGGTGCGTACCGAGGCTCCTTCCGCGTGGGATTCGTCCGTCGTCACGCTCTTTGTTGTCGAAGCTCTGATCGAGGCGGTTCAAAACGCCACATGGGAGGAAACCCGCGAACGCATGAATTCTCTTGAGGGCCTTTTCGAACGGAGCCGCCTCTTCCGCAGACCGGGCCGTCAGAGCTTTTCTTGAACGAGGACAATGAGGCTGAAAACTGCAGGCAGATCAGGAGCTTCATAAGCGGATGCTGATGCGCCCGAGCTGTCATAGACGATACATAAACTGACTCTACGAGTCGCGCCCGACACGACCTGAACCCTAGGAGGATACCGTGCTCAACAAGACCCAACGTCTTCTTTCGATGACGACCGCGATCGTCGTCGCTTCGGCCAGCCTTGCAGCCGCCGAGCCGAGCGCCGAACTGATTGCTGCCGCAAAGAAGGAAGGAACGCTCACCACGATCGCGCTGCCCCACAGCTGGTGCGGTTACGGCGACGTGATCGCCGCGTTCAAGACCAAATACGGGATCGAGGTCAACGAACTGAACCCCGACGCCGGTTCCGGGGACGAAATCGAAGCCATCAAGGCCAACAAGGGCAACAAAGGCCCGCAGGCTCCCGACGTGATCGACGTCGGCCTTTCCTTCGGACCGTCGGCAAAGGCTGAAGGCCTGCTCATGCCCTATAAGGTCTCGACCTGGGACAGCATCCCCGATAGCGCCAAGGATGCCGAAGGCTACTGGTACGGCGATTATTACGGCGTCCTCTCCTTCGTCGTGAACACGGACATCGTCAAGGACGTGCCCAAGGACTGGGCCGACCTGAAGAAGTCGGAGCTGGCAAATTCCGTAGCGCTTGCCGGTGACCCGCGCGCCTCCAACCAGGCCGTCCAGGCCGTTTATGCGGCTGGATTGGCAGCAGGCGAAAAAGACGCGGCCAAGGCTGGGGAAGCCGGTCTCTCCTTCTTCGCGGAAGTCAACAAGGCCGGCAACTTCGTGCCCGTTATCGGCAAGTCCGCCTCGCTCGCCCAGGGATCGACCCCGATCGTGATTGCCTGGGATTACAACGGTCTTTCCTGGCGCGACAGCCTCAAGGGCAACCCGCCGGTCGAGGTCGTGGTCCCGGCTTCGGGCGTCGTGGCCGGCGTTTACGTGCAGGCGATTTCGGCTTTCGCTCCGCATCCAAACGCGGCAAAGCTCTGGATGGAGCATCTTTATTCGGACGAAGGTCAGCTTGGCTGGCTGAAGGGTTACTGCCACCCGATCCGCTTCAACGATCTTGCCAAGAACAACAAGATCCCGAAGGCGCTTCTCGACGCGCTGCCGCCGGCTGCAGCCTATGAAAAGGCTGTTTTCCCGACGCTCGATGAACAGGCCGCAGGCAAGGCCGCCATCACCACCAAGTGGGACAGCGTTGTCGGCGCCAACGTCAAGTAATCTTGCGATCCTCGGTCTTCCCGCCTATGCGGGAAGACCTCCCTTCCTGCGAAAGACCTCCGCATCATGAGCGCCGCAACGACGTCCTTCATCGACCGCCGCACTGTCGTCGACTGGCTCGGCATCGTTCCGTTCATGATCTTCGCATTGATGTTCCTGATCATTCCGACGCTTTATCTGGTGATGGGGGCATTCTTTACCCCTGACGGCCAGTTCACCTTCAGGAACATCGCCGACCTCTTCACGCCGTCCATCATCAGCGCCTACTGGATCAGCATCAAGGTCTCCGTCGCCTCTTCGCTCGGAGGCGCGCTGATCGGCTTCTTTCTTGCCTGGGCAATCGTGCTCGGCGGCGTCCCCTCCTGGGTGCGCTCCGGGCTTTTGACCTTTTCCGGCGTTGCGTCCAATTTTGCGGGGGTTCCCCTTGCCTTCGCCTTTCTCGCCACCCTCGGGCGAACCGGCCTTGTCACGGTCCTGTTGCGGGACTGGCTGGGCTTCAATCTCTATTCCACCGGCTTCAATATCCTGTCCTTCTTCGGGCTGACCATCACCTACATGTTCTTCCAGATCCCGTTGATGGTGCTGATCCTGACGCCGGCCCTCGATGGCATGAAAAAGGAATGGCGCGAGGCTTCGGAAATACTCGGAGCTTCCACATGGCAATATTGGCGCATGGTGGCGCTGCCCATCCTCTGGCCGAGCCTGATGGGTACGACGCTTCTTCTTTTTGCAAACGCGTTTGGAGCGATCGCGACCGCCTACGCCCTCACCGGCTCCTCGCTCAATATCGTGCCGATCCTGCTCTACGCGCAGATCCGCGGCGACGTCTTGCACAATGCCAATCTCGGTTATGCGCTGGCGCTCGGCATGATCGTCATCACCGGCATCTCCAATCTCCTCTACATCCTGCTGCGCATGCGCGCTGAACGGTGGCAGAAATGAAGACGCAGAAGATACTGGCCTGGATCGCCATCGCCATCGGCGTCATCTACTTCTTCGTTCCGCTGATCGGCACCTTCGAATTTTCGCTGCGCATGCGGCGCGGCGAATATTCCGCCGACGCTTACCAGTCCGTCTTTTCGGACATGCAGTTCCGGGAGACCTTCGGCTTTTCGATGGTGATGGCGCTGCTCACCATCATCTTCGGAATGTTGCTCGTCGTGCCGACCGCCTACTGGGTGCGGCTACGTCTGCCGCAAATCCGCCCGGTTATCGAATTCATTACGCTGCTGCCGCTCGTCATCCCTGCGATTGTCATCGTCTTCGGTTACCTGAGGCTCTACAATTCATCCTCCTGGATACCCTTCACGGGCTCCACGTCCGGCACCAATGCGCTGCTGGTATTGTCCTATATAACGCTCTCCCTGCCCTACATGTACCGTGCGGTGGATACCGCCATGCGCGCCATCGATGTGAGGACGCTGACCGAGGCAGCGGAAATTCTGGGGGCCAAGTGGCCGACCATCATGCTTCGCTGCATATTCCCCAACGTGATGTCGGGTGTGCTCTCGGGGGCCTTCATCACCTTTGCGATCGTCATGGGCGAATTCACGATGGCCGCCCTTCTCAATCGCCCGGCCTTTGGACCTTACCTGCAGCTCGTCGGCGCCAACAAGGCTTATGAGCCTGCGGCCCTCGCCGTTATCGCATTTGCGATCACCTGGCTATCGATGGGGCTCCTTCAGCTCGTTTCCCGTTTCAGCAAGATGGCACCCTCCCGGCCATAAGGAATTCCTCGCATGTCTTTCCTCGTCCTTGACAACATCAAGAAGAGTTTCGGTCAGACGCAGGTCGTCAAGGACTTCAACATGTCCATCGAGAAAGGCGAATTCGTTTCCTTTCTCGGACCGTCCGGCTGCGGAAAGACGACGGTGCTGCGCATGATCGCGGGTTTCGAAAACCCGAGCGACGGCACGATTTCCATCAACGGCAAGAACCAGAACCGCCTCAAGACCAATCAGCGCAACATCGGCATGGTTTTCCAGGCCTATGCACTTTTCCCCAACATGAACGTCTTCGACAACGTCGCCTTCGGCCTCAAGGTCGCCGGCAAGCCGAAAGAGGAAATCGAAACCCGCGTGAAGGAGATGCTTGCCCTGATCCGGCTGGACCATCTTGCGGACCGGTATCCCTATCAGATGTCGGGCGGCCAGCAGCAGCGTGTTGCCCTCGCCCGCGCGCTTGCCCCCAAACCACAGGTCCTCCTGCTCGACGAACCCCTGTCCGCGCTCGACGCAAAGATCCGCGTTTCCCTGCGCGAGGAAATCCGCCAGATCCAGCGGCAGCTCGGCATCACCACGGTATTCGTCACCCACGACCAGGAAGAAGCCCTGTCGATCTCGGACCGCATCGTTGTGATGAACGCCGGCCGCGCCGAACAGATCGGCACGCCGTCGGAAATCTACAACCGACCGAACACCCGTTTCGTCGCCTCCTTCGTGGGTACGCTTAACATCATCGAGGCGACCGTCGCCGATCCGTCCGCCAATACCGTCAAGGTGGGCGACAATACGGTGAGACTGCGCGAACCGATCGGCGCATTGAACGTAGACGACAAGATTTCGATCGCGCTTCGTCCAGAAGCCGGTTCTCTCTCGGAAAGCGCCAAGGGAGACACTGCGATCGTCGGCAAAGTCATCTCTTCGCATTTCCTGGGGTCGGTGATCCGCACAAAAATGGATGTTGGCGGCAACCAGATTTCCTTCGACATGTTCAATGCCCCGGACGCCGTATTGCCGCAACCGGGCGAAGTACTGACCCTTCGCTTCTCGTCAGGAGATTTCCTGATCGTCAGGGACTGATCCAGCCGCCTGGAGAAAAGGTGATCGAATTCGCCGATCACCTTTCAGGTAACGTCGTCGATTTCAGGCGGCATCCTCGACCAGCGAGGAAGGCACATAGTTGAGGACCGGGCCGAGCCAGCGCTCGACCTCCTCAACCGACATGCCCTTGCGCTTGGCATAGTCCTCGACCTGGTCGCGCTCGACCTTGGCAACTCCGAAATAATACGAAGCGGGATGGCCGATATAGAGGCCCGAGACCGACGAACCGGGCCACATGGCGTAGCTGTCGGTAAGCGCCACACCGGTTGCGTTCTCGGCGTCCAGCAGCCGGAAAAGCGTCGACTTTTCGGTATGATCCGGCTGTGCCGGATAGCCGGGCGCCGGACGGATGCCGGCATAGGCTTCGGTGACCAGTTCGTCCGAGGAAAAATTCTCGTCCGGCGCATATCCCCAGAATTCCTTGCGCACGCGCTCGTGCATGCATTCCGCAAAGGCTTCCGCGAAACGGTCCGCCAGCGCCTTCACCAGGATGGACGAATAGTCGTCGTTGGCCCGCTCGAAGCGCTCGGCGATGGCGATCTCCTCGATACCCGCGGTAACGACGAAGCCGCCCACATAGTCCTGAACGCCGCTTGCCAGCGGCGCCACGAAGTCAGAAAGCGCCACATTCGGCCGCCCGTCCCGCTTCGACAGTTGCTGACGCAGCGTGAAGAAGGTCGCAAGCTCTTGGCTCCGGCTGTCGTCGGTAAAGAGGCGGATGTCATCCCCTACCGTATTGGCCGGCCAGAAGCCGATCACCGCCCGCGGCCTGAACCACTTTTCCGCGATGATCTTGTCGAGCATCGCCTGTGCATCGGCATAGAGCTGGCGCGCCGCCTCGCCCTGAGCTTCATCCTCCAGGATCGCAGGGAAACGCCCCTTCAGTTCCCAGGTCTGGAAGAATGGGGTCCAGTCGATATACTTCGCAAGTTCGGCAAGATCGTAGGTTTCGAACACTTTTGTGCCGGTGAACTGCGGCCTGACCGGTTTGTAGCCGGTCCAGTCGAGCTTTTCCGGATTGTCGCGGGCACGGGCGATCGGCAAACGGGTCTTCTCCGCTTCCGAGCGTGCATGGGCAGCGGCCACTTTGCTGTATTCCGCCTGAATGGTGCTGATGTAGTTCTGCTTTGCCTCCGGCGACAGCAGCGAAGATACGACTCCCACGGCGCGGCTTGCGTCGGTAACGTAGATCGCCTGGCCCCGATTGTAACGCGGATGGATCTTGACCGCAGTATGGACACGGCTGGTCGTAGCGCCGCCGATCAGCAGTGGAATATCGAAGCCCTGACGCTCCATCTCCGAAGCCACGTGCGCCATCTCGTCAAGCGACGGCGTGATGAGGCCGGAAAGCCCGATGATGTCGACCTTCTCGGCAATCGCCGTTTCCAGGATCTTGGTCGAGGGCACCATGACGCCGAGATCGATGATCTCGTAATTGTTGCAGGCGAGTACGACACCGACGATGTTCTTGCCGATATCGTGGACGTCGCCCTTCACGGTTGCCATCAACACCTTGCCGGCAGACTTCCTCTGGTCGCCACCCTTCAGCCGCTTCTCTTCCTCCATATACGGCAGCAGCACCGCCACCGCCTGCTTCATGACCCGCGCCGACTTCACCACCTGCGGCAGGAACATCTTGCCCGAGCCGAAAAGATCGCCAACCACGTTCATGCCGGCCATCAGCGGCCCTTCGATGACGTCGAGCGGCCTTGCAGCCTGTTGCCTTGCTTCCTCGGTATCCTGTTCGATGAAATCGGTGTTGCCGATAACCAGCGCATGGGAAAGGCGCTTTTCGACAGGCCATTCGCGCCAGGCGAGATCCTGCGCCTTGGCTTCCTTGGTGCCGGTGCCGCGATAGCGCTCGGCGATATCGAGCATCCGCTCCGTCGCATCGTCGCGCCGATTGAGCACGACATCCTCACAGGCTTCGCGGAGCTCCGGGTCTATGTTCTCGTAGATTGCCAGCTGACCGGCATTGACGATGCCCATGTCCATGCCCGCCTGGATGGCATGGTAGAGAAATACGGCATGCATCGCCTCGCGCACCGGCTCGTTGCCGCGGAAGGAAAAGGAGAGGTTCGAAACGCCGCCGGAGATATGTACCAGCGGCATCCGCTCGCGGATCGTTCGGGTCGCCTCGATGAAGGCAAGTCCGTAGCCGTTATGTTCCTCCATCCCCGTGGCGACCGCAAAAATGTTCGGGTCGAAGATGATGTCTTCCGGCGGAAAGTCCGCCTCTTCTGTCAACAGCTTGTAAGCGCGCTCGCTGATTGCCACCTTCCGCTCGTAGGTGTCGGCCTGCCCCTGTTCGTCGAATGCCATGACGACCACGGCAGCACCGTAATTGCGAAGCAGACGCGCCTGGGCCAGGAACTTCTCCTCGCCTTCCTTGAGCGAGATCGAATTGACGACGGGCTTGCCTTGCACACACTTGAGGCCGGCCTCCATAATCTCGAACTTCGAGGAGTCGAGCATTACCGGAACACGGGCGATATCCGGTTCGGCGGCGATGAGGTTCAGGAAATCCACCATCGCCTTTTCAGAATCGATAAGCCCCTCGTCCATGTTGATGTCGATCACGGACGCGCCGTTTTCCACCTGATCCCTCGCAACGGCGAGAGCCGCCGTAAGATCGCCAGCGGTGATCAGCTTGCGGAATTTTGCCGAGCCGGTGACGTTGGTGCGCTCGCCGACGTTCACGAAAGGGATGTCCTTCGTGAAGACGAAGGGTTCGAGGCCGGCAAGCGACATAAAAGGCTTGTGCTCGGGGACTTCACGCGGCCTGTGCGGGGCAACCGCTTCGGCAATCGCGCGTATATGCTCCGGCGTCGAGCCGCAGCAGCCGCCGACCACATTGACGATTCCCTCTTCGGCAAATCCCCGGATCTGCCGCGCCATATCGTCGGGCGTCTCGTCGTAGCGACCGAACTCGTTCGGCAGGCCCGCATTCGGATAGGCGGAGATGAATGTGTCGGCGACCGCTGAAAGCTCTTGCAGATGCGGCCGCATCGCGTCGGCGCCGAGTGCGCAGTTCAGCCCGATCGTGAAAGGCTTGGCGTGGCGGACCGAATACCAGAAGGCCGATGGTGTCTGGCCGGACAGCGTACGCCCCGACAGGTCGGTGATCGTGCCGGAGATCATCACCGGCAGGTGAATACCCTTTTCTGCAAACCGCTCGGCACAGGCGAAAATGGCCGCCTTGGCGTTCAGCGTGTCGAAGATCGTCTCGATCAGGATGATATCGGCACCGCCATCGACGAGCCCGTCGATCTGCTCACCATACGCAATTCGCAGATCATCGAATGTCACCGCGCGGTAACCGGGATTATTGACATCAGGCGAGATCGACGCCGTGCGGTTGGTGGGCCCGATGGCACCGGCGACGAAACGACGGCGGCCGTCCTCCCTCTCTGCACGAAGCGCTGCACGGCGCGCCAGGCGGGCACCGTCACGGTTCAGATCGTAAACCGCATTCTCCATCTGATAATCGGCCTGGGCGATCCGGGTGGAGGAGAAGGTGTTTGTCTCGATGATGTCGGCCCCGGCCTTGGCGTAGCGATAGTGGATCTCTTCGATCGCCTGCGGCTGGGAAAGGATCAGGAGATCGTTGTTGCCCTGCTGATGACAGGCGCATCCGATAAAGCGCTCTCCACGGAACTGCTCCTCGTCGAAGCCAAGGCCTTGAATTTGAGTCCCCATGGCGCCGTCGATAACAAGGATTTTCTCCCTGGCGGCAGCCTGAAGCGCGGCAAGAATTTCGGCGCCATCCCGGCGGGCATCTTCCGGACCAAACAGATCATCCAACATAGGCGCACTCCCAAATCGCAGCAGGTGACTTAATGATATAAAGATGTCTTTATGTGAAGTCCAGCACGGTTGACGCATTCTGTCCAAGTTTTGCCGATGACAGACTATTGCGGGGACGTTATAGCCTCCAGTCAGAAACGACGAGTGCATCAGGGAGACCAGCATGAGCGACGGCGGAGCGACGGCAGAAAAATGGAACAATCTTCCATACCATCGCCGTTGGCTGCTCGATCAGGCCGACGGACTTTTCGATTTCTTCCAGTACCGTGCGGTCAATCCAGCCGGCGGCTTTTTCGACCTCGATGACACCGGCCTTCCCTTGGGCGGAGCCAATCCTACCCGCGGTATCCATGCATCCGCTCGTATGGTGCATTGTTTTTCGATCGGCTACCTGCTCGGCCGTCCAGGCGCAGGTGAGATCATCGATCACGGCATGCGCTACCTCTGGGAGCGGCATCGAGACAGCGAGCACGGCGGCTATTTCTGGCAGGTCAACGACGACGGCGCCGTGGATGCCGCCAAACAGGGTTACGGACACGCCTTCGTCCTGCTCGCCGCATCCTCTGCCAAGGTCGCCGGCCATCCGCTCGCAGACAAGATGCTGGCGGATATCAGCGAAATTCTCGATACGAAATTCTGGGAAGCCTCGCACGGTGCGATTGCGGAAGAATTCAATCGCGATTGGTCGCCGATCGATGGCGGCGGCTATCGCGGGCAAAACTCCAATATGCATCTTACCGAGGCCCTGATGGCGGCCTACGAGGCGACCGGAGAGAAGACCTATCTCGCCAAGGCGGAGAGTATCGCGGATCTTGTCATCTGTCGTCTGGCCGGCAGCGTCGGCTTCCGCGTCGCCGAGCATTTCGACCAGGAATGGACCATCGACAAGTCCTATTACCACCCCGACGAGATGTTCCGCCCGGCCGGCACCACGCCAGGGCACTGGCTGGAATGGGCACGTCTCCTGCTCCAGTTGTGGGTGCTGGGGGACAAACGGCACGGCTGGATGCCGGATGCCGCAAAATCACTCTTCGTCCAGTCCATGTCACTGGGCTGGGACAGGGAGAAAGGCGGCTTTTTCTATACGCTCGACTGGAATGACAATCCGGCCAAGACCAACAAGCTCTGGTGGCCGATGTGCGAAGGTGCCGGCGCGGCCCATTTCCTCAATGAACATCTTCCCGCAGACCGCTTCTACGAAGACAGCTATCGCCTGATCTGGGGCACGATCGCCAACCGCTTCCTCGATCATGAGAACGGCGGCTGGCACGAAGAACTGACGGAAGATCTTATCCCGGCCCACACGCTCTTTCCGGGTAAGGGCGATATCTACCACGCATTGCAGGCATGCCTCATCCCGCTGTTCCCGGCCACCGGCAGCCTGACGAAGGTGATTGCGGAAGCCAAGGGGCCTATCTGACGTCGTCCCGCAAGGTGACGGAACCATCCCCGCCCGGATCAGTTTTTTCGAAAGTCACAAAACCGTAACATTCGGAAGACGATCAACGATGCTGAGCAGCCTTGCCGAGGAGTTTTCCCACGAGGCCCCCGTGGCGATTGAAGTGCTTCTGGCGAGGCTGGTGGGGGCGACAATTCTCTGTGGCCTCATTGGACTGGAGAGAGAATTCAGGAAAAATCCTGCCGGACTGCGAACCAATATGCTGATCGGCTTAGCCGCAGCGGTTTTCGCACTCGTGGGATTGCAGCTGATGCACGATTTCGGCGACCGACCGAACACGGTCCAGTTCGATCCGATCCGCCTCATCGAAGCGATCACCGCCGGCATAGCCTTCCTGGCGGCCGGAGTCGTCATCTACACGCGTGGCGACGTGAAGGGGTTGACGACCGGCGCCAGCATGTGGCTCTCGGGTGCAATCGGCCTTTGTGCAGGCCTCGGCATGTGGCTTGTGGCAGTCGGTGCCACGATCGCCGGCGTCATCATCCTTTGGCTACTGCGCAAGACCGAGGTCGCCGCCGGAATGAAGGAAGATTGACGATGACGGCCTTATCACGGCGCAACCATGCCGCGGATAAGGGAGGCCAGTGCTTCATAGTCGTAGGGCTTGGTGATAAGCGCCGTTTTGCTCAAGCCCTCCGCCTCGGGAACGTCGGAATCGCCCGTTGCAAATACGACGGGAAGATCCGGCAATACCTCGCGTATTTTCAGGACGAGCTGCGGTCCGCTCATTTCTGGCAGATGGACATCGGTCACGGCAATATCGATCCGCACGTCGTCGTCGACGGCAGCGAGCGCCTCCTTCGCTGATCCCGCCTCCACGACGGTCAGGCCCGAGTCCTGAAGAAAATCCGCGGCGGAGATACGGATCAACGCCTCGTCCTCCACAAACAGCACTGTGATCTGCCGACCCTCCGGGACAGGTCCTTCGACAGCCGGATTGGTTGCCGGTGTTGAGCCCGACGGTACTTTTTCACCGCCCTGCATACCGGAAAGATTGCTCAGATCATCCTTGCCGACCGGAGGCAGTTCTCCATCGAGACCCGCAACCGGATAGGATGTCGAGGATGGGAGCTCCACCTCGGGCATCAGTGGATCGTGCGCGAAAGATCGCGGCTTCGGATCGATGTTGAAAAGCTCCGTCAAACGGAACATGGGCCGCCCCCGATGCTGACACGTACCGGGAGGTTATAGAGGTTCGGGGATCGTTGACAATTGAAATCAAATGCCGGCGAACAAAATCACACCTATTATTATGAATATCTAAAAAATATCTGATTTCATCACGTTGTCTTTGGTTCTGGCACAGTCATCGCGCTCGAGGGACGCAAGACGGGTCACCAGATACTCATGCGCTGGTTGGTCGTCGGGCGGGCGATGAGACGGGCAACAGCCTCCGCCGGCATCGCCTTTCCATAACGGAAACCCTGCCCCGCCTCGCATCCCATCAGCCTCAGCGCTTTCTCCTGCTCCAGTGTTTCAATTCCCTCGGCGATCGTCCGCAGTCCAAGCTCGGTGCTGAGCATGATGAGGGCGCGGGTGATGGCTGCGTCCTTCGGCTTGGTCAGGAGGTCGCGGACAAAGCCCCGATCGATCTTCAACGTCGTCAAGGGATAACGCTGCAGCGATCCGAGCGAGGCGTAACCGGTGCCGAAATCGTCAAAGGCAACGCCGACCCCCATTTCCCGCAGGGCCTGGATCGTTTCCAGCGACTGATCGTCATCCTTGAGCGTGACGGTCTCGGTGATCTCGATCTCCAGAAAATGCGGATCGAGATTGTAGCGCGAGATCAGGTTTTCCACGAAACGCGGCAAATCGCCCGCACGCACCTGCGCGGGAAAGAGATTGATGCCCATCTTGATCGGCGGGTAGCCGACCTGTCTCCAGGCAGCCATCTGGCGTGCGGCTTCCTCGAGCACCCAGAAACCGACGTCGAGGGCGATCGAACTTTGTTCCAGGGCAGGCAGGAAGGCCGCCGGCGACAACAGGCCGCGCTCGGGATGCCGCCAACGGATCAGCGCTTCGACGCCGAACACGTCGCCCGTTTCGAGGATCACCTGCGGCTGATAGTGCAAAACGAGCTCCTGCCTGTTCAAGGCGCGAAGCAACCCATCTCTGAGCGTGCGGCGAACCAGCGTCTCGTTCCGCATCGAAGGCTCGAACATTCGCGAAACGCGCCCACCGGCCTGCTTGGCGCGATACAAGGCGAAATCAGCGCCTGCGATAAGCTCATCCGCGTCGGATCCGTGGGACGGAGCAAGCGAGAAGCCCACGCTTGCTCCGACGCGCAGCGTATGACCGCCAACCTCGAAAGGCGCCTTGAACGCCTCGATTACGGTGTTGGCATTTTCCTGTGCGATGCGAGGATCACCGGTGCCCGGCACGAGTATGGCAAATTCGTCGCCGCCGAAACGGGAGACCGTGACGTGGCGGTCGAGAACCGCTGGCAGCCGGACGCCGATCGCCTGCAACAGGGAATCTCCGACGGCATGGCCCAGCCGGTCGTTGACATCCTTGAAGCCGTCCAGGTCGAAGAGCAAAACCGCAAGCGGTCTGCCCTGCCCGAGCTCTTCGCGCAGCAGATCCTCGAAGCGGGGCCTGTTGCAAAGCCCCGTCAGAGTATCCTGGCTGGCGAGCCTCAGAAGCCGCATGTCGCGGTCCCGCCGCTCCGATATGTCCTTGATGATGGCACCGACACCGACCCCTTGTTCGTCGCGCCAGATAGACAGGGCCAGTTCGATCGGAAATTCCTCGCCATCCTTTCGCCGTGCCGAAATCTCGACCGTTTTGCCGCGGAGGTTGGAATTGCCGCCCGAAATGACGCGCGCAAAGCCGGCATTGTGAGCGGCCCGAAAACGTTCCGGAACGATAAGATCGAGCGGATTCCCAATCATCTCGTCGCGTTCATAGCCGAACATGTCGAGCGCAGCCTGGTTCACGAACTCAATGCGGCCCTTCGGATCGGCGGTAATCAGAGAAAGATCGGTGGAATCTGCAAACTTCGCCGCCGTGGCCTGAGGTATTCCCTCGCGGCGCAGCTCGATATGCTCCATCACCATCGATGCCAGGCCGGCCAGTGCCTTTCTCTCGCGTTCCGAGAAGTTTGCTCGGGCCTTGGTATCTGCGATGCAAAGAGCCCCGATCCGCCATCCGTCCGGCGTGGTCAAGGGCGCTCCGGCGTAAAAGCGGATGAATGGCTTGCTCGTCACGATCGGCAGGCCCGAAAAACGCGGATCGAGCCTTGCATCCGGGACGACCAGAACATCATGCGTGGTGATTGTATGCTGGCAGAAGGATTCCGATCGGAGGGTCTGCTCGAACTCGTAGCCGGCGCAGGACTTGAACCACTGCCGATCCTCTTCGATCAGCGTCACAAAGGCCATGCGGGTGGAAAAAAGCTCCGACGCAAAGCGGCATATCCGGTCGAAGCGATTTTCCGAGGCAGTGCCCGCGATCCGGTAGCGATCCAGAACATCGAGCCGTCTGCGCTCCGCAATGTCCATGCTATCGGCGTTAGACATCTCTCCTCCGCAAAAGGGCTGTGGAGCCGCAACATAGGCATTCATGAATTAGAAAAGCGATAACAACGAACCTCGAAAATGCAGGATTTCCGAAGAAGACTCGGATTTTTCTAGCTGCGACCACTTTCATCGATTATTCGGCCGCCGGGCTCGCAATGGCCCGCTGCAAGCACGCCGTCCACTGGCGCAGGAATGCAGGAAAAAGCATGTGTATCACATGTTTGTCCTCGGTTCCGCGGTTGGACGCGCAGCCGTTCGGCGTGCTAATATATGTTCTGGATAACCTGTCAGGTTTCATATGAACGAACAGAGACTTTCTGTGAGAGACCGGCGGCGGGCGGGCGCCGTTGACATGCGAATGGCCGCAGACGGGAAGAATGGCCTCATCCAGTCTTTTTTAAGCCACCGCTTTTCTACCGCAGAAATCTATTTCATCGCGGTCGCCTGTGTGTTGACCGCCTTCGTCTTGCGCCTTGCTCTGCACGGCCTGCTCGATGACCGGGCGACCTTTACTTTCTTCATTCCGCCCATTCTGATTGCCGCGGTCATCGGCGGCATTCCGGCATCGATCTTCTCGGTCGCCCTTTCCGTCCTGGCCGTCTACGTCATCAAGGAATTTACCCCACGCGGACCGACCCTTTCGGAAATGGCCGCCATCGGAATCGTGGGGGTTGCGATCGCGCTTGTCGGCGAGATTCTTCATTCCGCGCGCAAGACCATCGAGAAGGTCCAGGCCAGGGCGGATTCGCGCGAAGCGCATCTGCGCTCCGTGCTCGATACGGTGCTCGACGCCAGCATCGTCAGCACCAAGGACGGGACGATCGTGTCCTTCAATGCGGCGGCCGTCCGACAGTTCGGCTACACCGAAGAGGAGGCGATCGGGCAAAACCTTCGTATATTGATGCCGGAGCCCTATCACCGCGAGCATGACGGATATCTCGCCCGGTATCTGTCGACCGGCGAAAGGCGGATCATCGGAATCGATCGGGTCGTCGTCGGGCGCCGCAAGGACGGCTCCACGTTTCCGATGAAGCTCGCCGTTGCCGAAACCCAGTCCGATGGAGAAGTCTTTTTCACCGGTTTTGTGCGCGATCTGACGGAGCGGGAGGAATATGCCGCCCGCCTTCAGGAAATTCAGGGGGAACTGGCCCGGCTCGCCCGCCTTAACGAAATGGGAGAAATGGCTTCGACGCTCGCCCACGAGCTGAACCAGCCACTCTCGGCAATCTCCAACTACGTGCATGGCTGCGCGCGCCTGCTGCGCGACGTCGACGAGCCGATCGCGATGAGGATGCGCGAAGCCTTGGAGGAAACGGCCAGACAATCGCTCAGGGCCGGCCAGATCATCAAGCACCTCAGAGAGTTCGTCACCAAGGGAGAGACGGAAAAGGCGCCTGAGAACATTCGCCGGCTGGTCGAGGAGGCCGGAGCGCTGGCATTGGTCGGTTCACGCGAGAAAGGCGTCAGGGTGGTCTTCGAATTCGCACCCGGTCCAGAAATAGTGGTGGCCGACCGTATTCAGATCCAGCAGGTTTTGACGAATCTGATGCGCAACGCGATCGAGGCCATGAGCGAGAGTGAACGGCGCGAATTGGTCATCCGCACCGAACCCGAGAGCAACAACCTCATGATGATCACCGTACGCGACACGGGACCAGGCATTCCGGGTGAAATTGCCGAACAGCTATTCAGGCCCTTCGTCACCACCAAACCGGGCGGGATGGGGATAGGCCTCTCTATCTCGAAGCGTATTGTGGAAGCCCATGGCGGCGATATGATCGTATCGAGCAATCCGGCGGGAGGAGCGACGTTCCGCTTCACGCTTCCGATCTACAAGGGGGACAGCGAGAATGCAGACAGGTGACTATACGGTTCATATCGTCGACGACGAGGAGCCGGTCAGGAAATCTCTTGCATTCATGCTGACGATGAACGGCTTTGCCGTGCGTATCCATGAAACGGCGTCGTCCTTCCTGCAGTTCGCACCCAGCATCCGCAACGGCGTCTTGATAACGGATCTGCGCATGCCGGACATGACCGGCGTTGAGCTGATCCGTAAACTCGTGACAGGACGTACAAATGTCCCGGCCATCGTGATCACCGGCCACGGCGACGTACCCCTGGCCGTGGAAGCGATGAAAGCCGGCGCCGTGGATTTCATAGAAAAGCCCTTCGAAGATACGGTCATCATTGAAGCGATAGAACGTGCCGCGGCTCAATTCCGGGAGAAAACCGCCGATCCCGGCGATATGGACGAAGTCAGGAGCCGCCTTAAGAGCTTGAGCGATCGGGAGCGGCAGGTATTGGCGGCAGTGGTCGCCGGCCAGCCGAACAAATCGATCGCATATGATCTCGACATCAGCCCTCGAACGGTCGAGGTGCATCGGGCAAACGTCATGGCAAAGATGAAAGCAAGGAGCCTGCCACAGCTCGTTCGCATGGCCATTGCCGCCGGCTCGCCCCTCGGTGAAGCGGATAATTAATTTTCATTTCTTGATCCAGCGCAAAGCGGACCTGCCCTGAAGGCGCTAGGAACCGGATGTCGGAGGTAATTTGCCATCCAAGCTTGCGGATAGTCTGGTGCACTCATCGTTGAGAAACATCGTCATCATCGAACCGGATCTCGGCCTCCGGCAATCGTTGACGTTTGCGCTCGAGGTGGAGGGATATCGGGTCGAAGCCCTCGATACGTGGCGCAAGGCGTATATTCCGATCACCCCAACCCTCTGCATGATCATCGACGACAACCTGTTGCGGAGCCGCGAGGATGCGAGGCGGTACCTGCGCGATTTGGGCCAGACCGTCATCCTCCTCACCGATGGCGTATATCCTGCCGTAAACGATGACGGTCTCATCCTCACAAAACCCTTCGAGGGCGCCGATCTGCTGCGGCTCGTAAGAAGCCTCGAGACGGTAGACTGATATCCCCAATCCTTTCGTTACCCCGCGGCTACGTACATCCCCCTAGTGAGAGAACCGAATTTTTCACTGGTCCGTCTTGAGGCATCCTGAAACCTCAGAACGGGAGAATGCAGTATGCAAACCGCCGCCGCCCACAATCAAAGGCAACCCGGATCGACGGCAAACTCTCCCAAGACTGCCGGCTTTTGCAGGCCATATCCCGTCGTGGGCTTTACGGCAGGCGCGGAAATCTACGCTCCGGGCAGCAGGGCTGGTACGTTCTATCAGGTCGAATTCGGCGCGGTACGCGTCCACAGGCTGCTGTCGGACGGAAGACGGCAGATCATCGCCTTCTACCTGGCTGGAGAGACCTTCGGCTATGATGCAGACCGGACCCACAGTTTCTTCGCGGAAGCCATCACGCAAACGGGGCTGCGCGCCATGACCCGCCCTGCCAACGACGAAGCCTCGCCCGAACTTCTCAGCCTGGCATTGCGCGGGATGCTGCGTGCCCAGGAACACATCATGATGATCGGTCGACAGACCGCGGTCGAACGGATCGCCAGCTTCCTGATCGACATGGCAAACCGCCAGGGCGACCTCGAACATTTCGATCTGCCGATGAGCCGGCTGGACATCGCCGACCATCTCGGTCTGACGATAGAAACGGTGTCGCGGGTATTCGCGAAGCTTCGTTCGGGCGGGTTCATCAGGCTGAAGAGCACTCGCCGCGTCGAATTCAAGAGGCCCGACGCGCTCCGCAGCCTCTGCGCATAGATTAGGCCTCACTTCCAGACCAGCGGCTCAACCGATCTCGTCCAGCATGGCGCGCATGCTGCGGACGATCCCGCTGTCGGTCGCGTAGGAGGCGGAAGCCTGGAAGCCGAAAGCAATGGCTTTTGGGCTAACGCCGTCAATCGGTCGGCGGCAGGAACTATGAATCTCGCGGGCTCCGGTCTGCCGCACGATCTGCTCGGCATTCATTAGGTTGATGCCGCTGCCTGGCATGATCGACAGACGTCCCTTCGCCTGTTCCACCAGTCTGCCAAGCCGATCGAGGCCATTGGGCGCGCTAACCTCGAGGCCCGATGTCAGGACGCGTTCCACGCCCAGTTCGACGGCCTGCTCAAGCGCCTCGTCGGCATTCGGCACCAGGTCGAAAGCCCGATGCAGGGTGACCCCAAGACCCGTTGCATGATCCGTCAACCGCGTTAGGAGAGCCAGGTCGAGCGTGTCGTCGGGACGGCTTGCTCCGAGCACGACGCCCGCCAGGCCAGCGGCGCGCACTGCATCGATATCGGCCAGCATTGCCGTTTCGTCGTCGGCGCCGAAGACGAAGTCTCCGGCACGCGGTCGTATCATTGCATAGACCGGAATCGGCGCTTTTGCCGCAAGCGTCAGGAGGCCTGGCGTAGGGGTCAATCCGCTGACATCGAGCGCCGAGCAGAGTTCGACCCGGTCCGCGCCTCCGGCGATCGCGGCGGCTAGGCTCTGCGGGCTGTCGACACAGACTTCGAGGAGAATACCCACATCAACCTCCCTGATGGCCGAGCACGGCGGCACCCACCAGTCCGCCGTCATCCTGCCGAAGCGCCGGCGTCACCAGGGGGTGACCGAAGCGATTGAGAATGCGCCTGCGCACGGCCTGATCCAGCGCATCGATTAGCGGTATCACTGATGCAAGGCCGCCCCCGACCGGCACGATCGACGCACCCGTGACGTTGACCGCCAGCGCCAGCGGATCGGCGAGAAGTTCGAGATAAACCGCCACCGTTTTGACCGCCCGCGCCTCGCCCGCCTGCCAGCTTCCGAGGATATCGTGGCTGGTCTCTTCGCAGCCATGCAGGAAATCGTGCAGCCGTTCGATGCCGCGAGCCCCACCAATCGTATCGACGCAGCCGGATTGACCGCAGCCACAGGGAAACCGCGGCACATGCAGCGTTTCGCCGTAGAGCTCGACCGTCGTGTTGAGGATCGGGCCATGCCCCCATTCGCCGGTCACGCCGCCGGCACCCCGCACCAGACGGCCATCGATCGCCAGTCCACCACCGATCCCGGTGCCCATGATGGCGCAGAAGACGACCGAATGCCCCCGCCCTGCCCCCTCATTGGCTTCCGCCAATGTCAGGCAGTCGGCGTCGTTGGCCGCCAGCACCCGCCGGCCAAGCATGACCGACAGTTCGTCAACGAGCCGTCTTCCGGTTATGCAGGGAATGTTCGCCGATGTGGCCCTGCCATCACGGGGGTCGACGAGACCGGCGATCGACAATGCCAGAGGCGATTCCGGATCACCTGCACCTTGGTGACGCTCGATCAGCGCCGACAGCGAAGCAGCCAGGTCACCCCAGTTTGCAGCGGGCGTCGCTACCTTCTCCAATGGCACCAACGCACCCGGCGCCGGCGACACGGCAAACTTCATGAACGAACCGCCGACATCGGCGCAGAAGACCGGCTTTCCCGACCCCCGCCTATCCGCCCATTCAGATTCCGCCGCGATCATACTCATTTGCGCGGATCCAGCAGATCGCGCAGTCCGTCACCGAGGATGTTGAAGCCAAGCACCGTGATCATGATTGCGAGGCCGGGAAACAGCGACATGTAGATATTGAGGCCGAGATAATTCCGGCCGTCGCTCATCATCGCGCCCCATTCGGGAAGCGGCGGCTGCGCCCCGAGGCCAAGGAAGGAAAGGCTCGCGGCAGAAAGGATGACGGTTCCGGCCGTCAGCGTCGACTGGACGATGATCGGCCCGATCGCATTGCGCAGGATATAATGGGTCATGATGCGGCGGCGCGAAATCCCGAGCGAGATCGCAGCTTCGACATAGTCCATGCTCTTCAGCCCAAGCGTGAGGTTCCGGCTGAGCCGGGCGTAGACCGGCACGGAGAAGATGGCAATGGCGATCAGAAGGTTGATCAGGCTGCTGCCGAGCACGCTGACGATCAGGATTGCAAGCACGATGCCCGGAAAGGCGAATAGAATGTCCATGACCCACATGACCGCCTGGTCGACATAACGGCCGCTCATGCCCGACAAAATGCCGAGCGGCACGCCAACGATCACCGCCAGGCCGACGCTGAGCACCACCTCGAGCAACGAAATACGCGCTCCATAGAGGACGCGGGCAAATATGTCGCGGCCGTTGTCGTCCGTCCCGAACGGATGTGCCCAGGAGGGTGGCTCCATGGTCGCAAGCAGGTCCTGCGCATAAGGGTCGACGGAAGCGATCAGCGGCGCAAGGATTGCGGCAAGCACGATCAGGCCGACGAGGAAACCGCCGAGAGCGATGCTGCGGTGGACCGCCATCCAGCGCAAAGCCCGCGATAACGCCCGGCGGCGCGGTGCAATCTCCGTTTCGATCGACGCCATCAGTCGAACCTTATCTTCGGGTTGAGAACCGCGATCAGAAGTTCCGCGAGCAGGTTCATGACGACCACGCCGGTCACGGCGACGAGCGTCACGCCCTGGATGACCGGATAATCCCGATAACGGACGGCATCGACAAGGAAACGACCGATACCCGGCCAGTTGAAGACGGATTCGGTGACGACTGCGCCACCGACGAGACTGCCGAAATTGAGGCCGACGATGGTGATGATCGGGATCAGCGCGTTGCGCAGCGCGTGGCTCCAGTAGATCGTCTGGGGAGCGACGCCTTTCGCGTAGGCGGTGCGGATATAGTCCTGAGACATGACCTCGATCATGCTGGAGCGGGTCATGCGGGCAATGACGGCGGTCGGCAGCACGGCGAGCGTGATCGAGGGAAGAATGAAGCTCCTCCATGAAGAGGCGCCGAGCAGCGGCAGCCAGCCGAGCTGGACGGAGAACGTGTTCATCGCCATCAGCGCCAGCCAGAAATTGGCGATCGACGCGCCGGCAATGGCAAGGATCATGACGATCTGATCAGGCCAGCCGTGACGGTAGATCGCGGCAATCATGCCGGCCGGCACGCCGATGCCGATCGCCAGGAGATAAGCGGTGATTGCAAGTCCAAGCGTAAACGGCAAACGCTCGGCAATCTCGTCGACCACCGGCAGCTTGGACTTGATGGAGATCCCGAGATCGCCTCTCACGGCTCCATAGGCAAAGGAGGCATATTGCTCCGGCAGGCTGCGGTCGAGACCGAGCCGGCGAGTCATGTTGTCCACGGCTTCCTGGGTCGCTTCCGGCCCCGCCATCAGCCGTGCAGGATCGCCGGGCAGCGCGCGTATGGCGACAAAGACCAGAAGGGATACCCCGATGAGGATCAACGGCAAGGCCAGCAGCTTCTTGGCGATATAGGCTTTCATCCGCTCGCTCGGTCAATTCATCTAAAGGAGTGGCGGGCGAATCTCCTTGCCCGCCCGCACCTCAGTTATTTCCTGGCGTCTTTGACGATGATCAGGCCGCCCGGAATGACCCAGGTGCCCTTGACGCCTGCCCGCGTCGCAAAAAGATCCTGCTTCGTGAAGAGAAGCACATGCGGTGCCTGTTCATTCACGAGCTTCTGTGCATCCACGTAGATGGCGTTGCGCGCTTTCTCATCGAGGGTCGAAGCCGCCTTGTCGATCAACTCGTCGAGCTTCGGATCGGAGAAGAAACCGAGATTGGCGCCGGCCGGTGACGCGCTCTTCGAGTGGTAGAGAGGACGGAATTGAAGATCCGCACCGTTCACCCCTGAGGACCAGGAGGCGATCGAGGAACCGATAGTGTCTTTTTCCTTGCCAGCCGGGTCGAGAAATGCCGCCTTGGACCAGACGCCGCCTTCCATCTTGCGCACTTCGAGCTTGACCCCGGCTTTCGCCCACATGGCCTGCAGCAGCTCGCCGATGCGGGATTCCTGCTCCTGCACGATGGTCGACATGGAGAAGCCTTCCGGGTAGCCGGCCTCCTTCAACAACTGCTTCGCCTTCTCGACGTCATAGCTATAGGGTGCGAGCGATTTGTCGTAGCCGGGCGTCACCGGCGCCAGCGGCGAGTTGGCCGGCGTCGCAAAACCCTGCATGAAGGCCTTTACGATCCCTTCGCGGTCGGTCGCGTAGTTCAGTGCCTGACGAACGCGCACATCGTCGAGCGGCTTCATCTTGGTGTTCAGCGAAACCCAGAACACCGCCGAACCGTCGGTGGCGCTGAGCGTCATGTCCGGATTGGCCTTGATCTGCTGGGCAAAGGCCGCAGGGAACGGATTGACCACATCGGCATCGCCTGTCTGCAGCGCCATGTTCATGACCGACGGCTCCGGCGTCCAGGTCCACTTGATCTCGTCTTCGCCCTTCGGCGCGCCACCCCACCATTCAGTGTTCTTGGTCTGCAGCACGTATTCGCCGGATTTATATTCGGCGAGTTTATAGGGACCGGTTCCCACCGCTTTGCTGCCGATCGTTCCCGCGGTCTCCGCGGCAGGGCTCACCATCAGGCAGGGACCGGTGGCAAGCAGCGCCAGGAAGGCCGGATACTGGGTCTTCAGCTTGAATTGCACGGTCATCGGATCGACGGCAGTCACGCCTTCGAGAAAGGTGCGCAGACGGCCGCTCGCGGCAAGCCCGCGTTTGGTGTCGAGGTGGCGGGTGAAGTTCTTGACCACGGCATCGGCGTCAAAGGGGGTGCCATCATGGAACTTGACGCCCGGGCGCAGCTTGAAAGTCCACACCAGACCTGCAGCATCCGAGGACCATTCGGTGGCAAGCGCCGGTTTGAGCGAAAGATCCGGATCCCGCTTGGTCAGGCCCTCATACATCGGATCGAGCAAAGCGGCTGTGTAGGTGGCAGTCTGGTCGCCCGGATCCATGGAACGCGGCGCTTCGGTCTGCATCACGTTCAGCGTCGCAGCGCCCGCAACGATCGGAAACATGAGAGCGCCCGCAACCGCCGAGGCGAGTACAAAGCGACGATTTTTCAGAAACATGGCCATGATTGTTCACCCTTGTTTTTTGTTGACGTCAGGGCATGCTGTGCCCCTTAGATCACTTTTATAATTTATTACCGTTGATTTGTTCACTTTCTAAACTTAGTGTCAAGGCACAATCCATAGGGGCCGAAGCCGCTTGACCGCCATGCTCACTTCCTCGCAACGCCAACTGCTGCGCGCCATCAGCGAGTCCGGCCCCCTCAGCCGGACAGAGATGGCTCAGATGCTGGGATTGAGCAAAGCGGCGATGAGCGGCATTGCGCGCGACCTGATCGATCTCGGCGTGCTGCACGAGACAGAAATCATCTACGGCCAGGGCCGGCCTTCGGTACTGCTCGACCTGCATCCCGAATGCGCCTTCTTCGTCGGCATTTCGCTGCTGGAAGACCCGGCGCCGATGATCCTCAGCGACCTCAACGGCAAGATCATCGCCCGTCAAGCAATGCCGCTGTCGCGCGACCCGAAGGTCATTGCCGAGGCGATTTCGGAAGGGCTGCCGAGCCTTCTCGAAGCTCATCCGGACGCGAAGGAAAAACTCTCCGGCATCGGCGTCGCGCTCTCGGGCTTCGTTGATGAGACCCAGGCCCATTGCGTCCAGTCGACGCTTCTGAACTGGCAGGATGTACCGCTCGCGAAAATCATCCGCGAACGCTCCGGCATCGAAACCTTTATCGAGAACGACGCGAAGGCAGTCGCGGTCAGCGAGAAACTGTTCGGCAGCGCCCGCGAAATCCAGAATTTCAGCGTGGTTTCGCTCGGCGACGGCATCGGCTGCGCCCATTTCATCGACGGCAGGCTCTATCGCGGCAATCACGGCGGCGCAGGCGAAATTGCCCATTGCACCATCGAGCCCGGCGGCGCCCCCTGCCGATGCGGCAAACGCGGCTGCCTCGATACTGTCGCCTCGATGAAAGCGATCAAGGAAATGTCGCGCGCCGAGGGGCTCGAATGCGTTTCGCTGTCGGACATCGAAGACGAAGCTTCGACCGGCAATGCAGCGGCAATCCGCATCCTGCACCGCGCCGGCTCGGCGCTCGGGCTTGCGATAGCCAACCTCATCCAGATGAACGACCCCGGCCTCATCCTGATCACGCACACGGAAGGTTCGTTCGAGGGTCTTTTCGGCACCGTGGTCAACCAGGCGATCGAGACCAATGTTCTGCCGCGTTACGCCGGCCAGACGCCCATCCGCATCAAGCGCGTCGACGGCGATGTCTGGGCACGCGGGGCGGCAAGCATTGCCGCCCATAATTTCCTGATCGGTTCCCATACGAGTTGAGGTTTTTCCATGCGTATTGCTGTCGGCGGCATCCATATCGAATGCAGCACCTACAACCCCGTCCTGAACGAGGAGAAGGACTTTCGCGTCGTGCGAGGCGAGGAGCTGACGGCATCGCCCTATTTTGCCTTTCTCAAGGACTATGAAGCCGAATTCCTGCCGACTATCCATTGCCGGGCCATCGCGGGCGGTCCGGTCGCCCGCTCCACATATGAGCGTTTCAAGGCCGAATTCCTGGAGCGCCTGAAGCCGCTGCTGCCTTTGGACGGCCTCTATCTGGCAATGCATGGCGCCATGTATGTCCAGGGCATGGAGGACGCCGAAGGCGACTGGATTACCGCTGCACGCGATCTCGTCGGCCCCGACTGCACGGTTTCTGCAAGCTACGACCTGCACGGCAATGTCAGCCAGCGCATCATCGACGCGCTCGATATGTATTCCACCTATCGCACCGCGCCCCATATCGATGTCGAGGAGACGATGCGCCGGTCGGTGAAGATGCTGGTCGAAAGCCTGAAGACCGGCGTAAAGCCGCTACTGCTCTGGGCACCGATACCGGTTCTGCTGCCAGGCGAGCGCACCAGCACGGTCGACGAGCCGGCAAAGAGCCTTTACGCGATGATGCCTGAAATCGATGCGATCGACGGCGTGTGGGACGCCTCGCTGATGGTCGGCTACGTCTGGGCCGACGAACCGCGCGCCACAGCGGCCGCGATCCTGACCGGCACGGACCGCGCCGTTCTGGAACGCGAGGCCAGGCGCGTCGCAGCGGCCTACTGGAATGCGCGAGGAAAATTCGTCTTCGGCTGCGAAACCGGCTCGATTCAGGAATGCGTCGCAAGGGCCGTGGCCAGCAAGACCGCTCCGGTGGTGCTTGCAGAATCCGGCGACAACCCGACCGGCGGTGGCGTCGGCGACCGGGCCGAGGTGCTCGCCGAACTGATCACCAGGAGCGCCACCGGCGTTGTGTTCGCCGGCATTGCCGACAAGGCCGCGGCCGAGGCCTGCTACGCCGCCGGCGTCGGCGCGGAACTCGATCTTTCCGTCGGCGCCTCGCTCGATACGATCGGCAGCAAACCGGTACAGGCCAGGGTCAAGGTGAAATTCCTGCACGAAACGACCGACCTTGCCGATCGCCAGGCGGTGGTTGCAATCGGCGGCATCGATCTGGTGCTGTCAGCGAAGCGCCGGCCCTATCACAACATTGCCGACTTCACCCGTCTCGGCCTGGATCCGAAGAAGGCCAAGATCATCGTCGTAAAATCCGGTTATCTCTCGCCGGAATTGGCGCCGATCGCCAATCCTAACCTGATGGCACTCTCGCCGGGCGTTGTCGACCAGTTCGTCGAACGGCTGGAGCGCCACCGCAAGCAGCGCCCGACCTATCCCTTCGACAGGGATTTCGCCTACGAGCCGCAGGTGTTTTTGTCGGCGCGTTCGGCGGGACGGTGAGGACTGCACAAGCCAACCGCCGCTCCGGCGGCAGGATTGCCTCCCGAAGACGGACGGCGGGTGAGGAAAAATCTCGTCCCGCTGGAAAGTTTTCATATTTTAATTCAAATACTTAGCAATCTTCTTTTCCCCACTTCGTCCCCGCATCCCGCACCACCCGCATAATCCTTCCCGTCATCGGATGGGAAACCGGGTTCGCGAACCGGTCGCATCCACGGTCTTGCAAAGTCCGGTTCCCGATGATGGTCGATGAAGTGGTCGAAGGGGGCTGGGAAATCCCCGGAAACCACTGAGACGGTCGGGGCAGGTGGAAACCTGAATACCCAATACCCGAATACCCCGCCTGCCCCATTCCCACAAAAACCGAACCGCGCCGGATTTTTATCCGCGCGGCCAAAGGTGCTTGCCGGCAAAGCTGGCTGACGCCGGGGTCAGGAACAAGAGGCCGCTCCCGCGTGTTTCATTGGATCCCATGAGGATGCAGGAGGAAGCAGGATGGGTATCGAACAGGCACCGACCGAAAAGGGTCGTGAATCGGCCCGTGGGCTGAAGCAGAGCACTCGGAAGGAAGAAAAGAAGGTCGAAGCCCAAAAAGGCTCCGATCTCCCAAAGGGTAAGGATCGTTTCGAGGAACGTTCGAAGAGTTCCGACGGCAAGAGCGCCGGCGCCAAACAGCGTTAGGTGACGGTCCGTCGGGCCGGAATACGAAAAGCGGCGACCGGAGGTCGCCGCTTCACATTTTGTCACTAGAAATCAGCTTCTCTTCGTGCGCCAGCTTTCGGCGTAGTTCTCGCGGGCTTCCCGCGCATAAGGCGTCGGGGAGACACGCACGCGGATTTCGGCCTGCTTGTGCCCCTTCTCGATCGAGGTCTTGCCCGTCCCCCCGTTCGGCTCACCCCAGATGAGTGTCAGCACGTCGCCTTCCTGGATGTCCGCATCGACGACACCGAGCGAGAGCATGCAGCGTTCGTTGTAGCTGTAGCCGTTGAACATCGACATGCCGACAACTTTGTCGCCATGCATGATCCTGTCGGCGCTGGAGGATGCGTAGTTCGGCTGCGGCAGGTCGATCCACTTGTAGGCCTGCTCGCCCGGAACGAAGCTCGATGCGATGACTTTCATGACATCTTCGGCGTTCCATTCGAAGGTGACCTTCTTGCGATGCGGCTTGCCCTTCATCTTTTCCAGCGCCTCGCGCCCGACAAAGTCGTGGTCGAACTTGATATAGATGCCGTAGCCGAGTTCGTAAGGGGTGACGTAATAGTCCTCGATGTTATCGGAAACGAGGCTGCCGCCGATCGAACCCATGGCTTCGTAGCTGTCCTCCGTCAGCCAGTCGCGGTATCCCTGCAGTTCAGGCCCGGTATAGATTGCCGGAAGAGGCGACGGGATCCAGCCGGATTCCAGCGTATTGGTGGAATAGGCACGCGCGCCTACAAGATAGAGGTCGACGCCTGCATCTTTCGCGGCCTGAACCACGATCTCGCGTACCTCGTCCTTTTCCGCGTAGGGCCCCCATATCTCGAGACCCGGGGCACCGGCCATGCCGTGGCGCAGCGCCTGAACCTTCCGGTTGCCGACATTGATCCAGTCGACATGAAAGAACTTGATGTCGGGGATCGGACCTCCGTTCATTTTCTCGAAGATCTTCGGCGCATCCGGTCCCTGGATCTGGAAACGGTAGTGAACCCGGTTGACCTCCTTGCCATCGGGACGCGAAGGCGAGCGCGGGTCATGGGTAAGCTTCACATCATGCTTGCCGAGCGAGGCGTTGTAGCGCAACCAGTTGGCGGTCGGCGCCCGGCCGACGAGCACGAACTTGTCTTCCCGCTCCCGAAAGATGATCATGTCGCCGATGACATACCCCGCCGGCGTGACCGGCACGTAGTGCTTGGCGCGATTGGTGCCGAAATTCGCAAAGCTGTTGATCGCGAGGCTTTCGAGAAATTTTGCCGCGTCCGGGCCCTCAACGATCAATTCGTCCATGTGGTGCGACTGATCAAAGAGAACGGCCGACTCGCGCCACGCGACCTGTTCCGTCCGCCAGTTGGAAAACTCGGGCGCGACGACCGGATAGATATACATGCCGATGCGCGAATTGCGCAGCATCTCGACCGGATTTCCCTTTTCCTTCAGGACCTGCGTCAGATTCTTTGTCATAAACCTTTCCCTCTGTTGCTCCCCGATTAGGCCGTCCGCACCGAAGGAAGGAGCGACCGAACAGGTCAAGATTGCCAATGCATGTGAGGGGCCGCGGTTCTCCTCCCGCCATTCTCCTCTCGCCGGCCGGTCTCGCTCCGCGACTGTCGCCAACGGCGAAAGCTTCGTCCGCCCCCCGGTTCCAAGATTCATAGAACAAGGATTCGGCATACACAACAATAAATAGACGACAATGCATACACGAATGAATCAGAAAGCTGACATTCCGCGCGGATTTTTTCCGATAATGACCTTATCAAGCCAATTATGTATACAAAGCAAGGCTGCGACGGACGGCGCTCGTCCTCGTGCAACGCGTCACCGTTCACGGCAGACGAAATCGCGTGGCGTGCCAAAGACGCAGGTCACGGTTGGAGGACCGCTGTCCTCGTATCCATTGATAAGAGAGAGCCTGCTTAGCTGCGGACAGCCCAGGCGGCGTCCGAGGGCGCGGCTACCGTCACCGCACGGCCGATGCCGACATCGGCCAGCGACGGCGTTTCGATATGCAGCGTCTGGTCGGCGGTCTTGACCATGACGGAACGATGGGGCCCGCGAAAAATAGCCTGGCTGATCTCGCCTGCCCAGGAAAGACCGCCATTTGCCGCTCCCGCCTCGCCGAGTTGCAGGTTTTCCGGCCTCACCATAACGGTCACGTCCGCTCCCGCCGGTATCTCGATGGCCGCGTGACATTCGCCCGACCATCCCCTCCCTTCGACGTCCAGCTTGTAATACTGGCCGCCGTTCGGGCGGCAATTCCTGACCTTCGCCTGCAGGAGGTTCGGCGTACCGAAGAATGCCGCAACCTGCCGGCTTTCCGGCCGCCGGTAAATGTCCTCCGGTGCGCCGACCTGCAGGATCTTGCCGCCATGCATCACGACGACCCGATCGGAAAGCGCCATGGCCTCCGACTGGTCATGCGTGACGTAAAGGGTCGTGATCTTGAGGCGCTGCTGGAGCTGGCGGAATTCGTCGCCCATCTGCGTGCGCAGCCGCGCATCGAGGTTCGACAGCGGCTCGTCAAGCAGCAGCACCTCAGGCTCGAACACCAGGGCGCGCGCGATCGCCACGCGCTGTTGCTGACCGCCCGATAGTGCCGGCGACGGGCGTTCGGCATATTGCTCCATCTCGACGAGGCGCAACGCATTCATCACCCGGTCCTGGATCTCCTTGTCGGTCCGGCGACGGATGCGCAACGGATAGGCGACATTGTCGAACACCGTCATATGCGGCCAGATCGCATAGGACTGGAAAACCATGCCGAGCCTGCGCCGTTCGGAGGGAACGAAATAGCCCTTGTCCGCATCCGACACCACATTGTCGCCGATGCTGATGCGCCCACCGGTGTTCTTCTCCAGTCCCGCCACCATGCGCAGCGTCGTCGTCTTGCCGCAGCCGGACGGGCCGAGCAGCGTGACGAATTCACCGCTTTTGACCCTCAGGTTCACCTGATCCACGGCCGTGACTGCGCCGTACATGCGGGTCACATTCTCAAGGGTTACCGAAGCCATACTTTTTCTTCCTTTCGGTGCGGACAGCTCTGTCCGCCAACTGAAAACCGGCCTGCCAAGGGGGCAAAATCCCTGGCCCTAAAGCTTGCTGATGCGCGCCTTGATGAATCGGAGCTGCACCCAGCGGAACAGAATGACGAGCAGCATCATCATCAGGCCGATGACGCTCACCTGCTCGGCGTTGCCGTTCGCCCAGAGCTTGAGGAGCACGACGGCAAGCGTTTCGGAACCGACCGAATAGAGCAGGATCGACGCCGACAGCTCCCTCATGATGCCGAAAAAGGTCAGCACCCAGCCGACCGCAAACGCCGGCCATGCCAGCGCCACCATGATGCGCCACATGGTCTGGAACCAGCTCGCGCCATGGACACGGGAACATTCCTCGAGGTCGTAGGAAAGCTGGTGGTAGGCCCCGGTCATCACGCGCACGGCGACCGGCGTGCCGAGCGCCAGATAGGCGAGCAGGAGCGCCCACACCGTCCCATAGATCGGGATCGGCCCCGGCAGCATGGCGAAGGCCCATAGGAACCCCACGCCGAGCACCATGCCGGGCATCATCCACGGCAGCCAGGCCATGCCGTCGATCAGGCTGCGGCCGCGCCATCGGGTGCGGACCGAGACATAGGCGACCACTGCGCCAAGCGCCATGGTGGCGGTGGCGCCAAGCAGCCCCAGCATCATTGTATTGCGCACCGCCCGCCAGAATTCCGAATTGGAAAAGACCGCTCTGTAATGCTCGAGCGTCAGCATCTCGTAGGTGTAAAAACCGAAGAACCGGAAGAACGAGCCGAGCAGAAGCTGGCCGACCGGCAGGACCACGGTGATGATGAAGAACAGCACGCAGAAGCCGAAGGTCACCCAGCGCCAGGGGCCGAGTTCCATCACGTTCGGCCGAAACCCCTTTCCGGTGACGGTCTGGAAACTCTTGCCGCGCAGCAGCGCCCATTGCCAGATGACCAGCAGGAACATCAGCCCCATGATCGCGAAGGACAGCGACGTGGCATATTGATAGTCAGGCGTGGCGCGGTGGTTGATCGACTCGTAGATGTCGGTGGTGATCACCTTGATGCCGGCGGGAAGTCCGAAAAACAGCGGCGATTCGAAGGATTCGATGCCGCGAATGAAGCTCAGCATAAAAGAGCTCGTCAGCACCGGCAGCATCAGCAGCAGCGTGATCTTGCGGAATGTCGTCCACCGCGAGGCGCCGCACATCCGGCTCGATTCCTCCAGCGAAGGATCCATGGTCCGGAAGGCGTCGACGGTGAAGAGGAACAGGAACGGGATAGAATACTGGCACATGTGCCAGACGACGCCGCCATAGGAATAGACGTTGACGAGCGGATCCGTCGAGCCGCTGATCGAACGCCAGACGAGGTTGATGACGCCAACCTGCGGATTGCCAAGCATGCCCCAGGCCATCGCCGTCAGGATCGGCGGGATGAAGAAGGGCAGCGTGATCAACACTTCTAGGGTGCCGCGGAAGGGCGTGTCGGTGCGAGCGATAATCCAGGCCAGAAACACCGCGATCGTAAGCGAGGGAACGGTCTTGGCCAGCGAGATGCCGACCGTGTTGATCAGGACCAGAAAATTCTGGGTCGTCATGATGGCGCGATAGCCGTTGAGGTTGAACTCACCCGCAAGGCCCGGCGGAGTCGAATGGAGGCTGCCGTAAAGCAGCATGGCCAAGGGATAGATCGTCAGGAAGCCCAGTATGGCGATCAGCGCCAGCATGCCGATCAATCGCCCGATCGAGCCGCCGGAAAAAGCGCGGGTAACGGCGTTGCCGCCAAGCGTGGGGCCGGTCTCGGCAATATCATCGAGCGAGCGATTATGAATTATGGTCATGCGGTCCTCGTGGCTCCACGGCATTGGATATCGCGCCCTTGCCGCTCATATCGCGGCAACGGCGCGACACCGTCACTTGAAGATTTCTTTTGCCTTGGCGAGCATCTCGTTCTGCCGGCGCGAGTCGCTCGTGCCGTAGAGCTTGGCCTCCGAGATCGCCTTGATGTCTGCAGGCAATCCCTCGGTCACTCCGTCGATCACCGGACCGTAACCGAGGCTGGCATAGATCTTCTGCGCAGTCGGCCCCTGAAGGAAATCAAGGTAAAGCTTGGCAGCGTTCGGATGGGGCGCCTTCTTCAAAAGGACGTTGCCGTAAAGGACATAACCGACGCCCTCTTCCGGTATGATGAACTTGACCGGCAGCCCCTTCAAGTCGGACATGTCCGTCAGGATAACGGGCATATAGATCGAATATTCGCCACGCGCCGTACGGCGCTGGGATTCCCGCTGGTCGCGGGTAAAGACGAGCTTCTGTCCGGCGACCTTCTTGAGGTAATCTTCGCCGATCCGGTCATAGGTTGAAAAGAACCACAGGTAACCGGCTCCGATTGCGCGGGGATCGTCGGCGAGAATCTTTCCCTGCCATTTCGGATCGGCGAGATCCTTCCAGCTCTTCGGTTCATCGGCCGGCTTGACGAGCCCGGTATTGACCATGATGCCGTAGGGGATGGTCATGACCGAAGCCATCGGCACCTGTAGCTTGAACTGCGGTTTGATCTTCTGAGAATTCGGCGTCACGGGGAGCGGATCGATGGACTTGTCCTCCGCATCATAGAGCCGCGTCTGCCCTTCGCTGGTGAACATCACGTCCGCGGCAAAGCGACCCGCAGCCTGCTCGACGCGCACGCGCTCACGGATTTCGCTGGCGCGAGCTTCCAGAACCTCGACGGCAATTCCATATTCCTCGGTGAAGGCTTCGGCGATCTTCTTGGTGCTCGGCTGCCCGACAAGCGCGGTGTAAAGGACGACCGTACCTTCTTTTTTGGCCGCCCCGACCACCTTGTCCCACTCGGCATCCTGCGCCTGCACCGGCTGCCACACCGCCGCTGCGACCGCGATTCCGCCTGCGGCCGTCAGAAAACATCGCCTCGACCATTGCCGAATGGCCGCCGCCGTCATCGATCTGTTGCTCGTCACGTGTCTCTCCTCCCTGGAACTGACGACTGAGCGCAATCGCAGGGCCGCGCCCTGCTCTCGACACCGAACTATACGCGGCTCGATCGCCGCCCTCTCCTTCTCCGCTTTGGTGGCGCCGTTTTCCCGACCGGCACCGCCTTATTCTTCCGACATCGACTTTCCCGAGCCATTATCCCGGCGGATACATCGACCGCATAAGAACAGGCTTCCGCTTAACAAACTCCTGCCCCTGGAATCCGCAGGCAAGCCCATGCGTCCGACGACGTATAGCGCTCGCTGGAAGCCAAGTTCCCTCTCCTGCTAGATTGACCTTTTCCCCCGCAGTGGAAAAGCATCATTTTTTTACATTCACTTTTCTCGAAAGCAGAAAGATGAAGCGTGCTAAGCTGGCAGCAGATTTGCACCATAGCGCTGGGTGGGGAGGCCTAAAGCATTGGACACGCTCATCAACATCCGCACCTTTCTCGCGGTCGCCCGCTCCGGAAGCTTCTCCGCAGCCGGCCGTCATCTGGGCGTCGCGCCCTCGGTGGTCACAAAGCGGATCAGCCGGCTCGAGGACCAGATGCGGGTAAAACTGTTTGTTCGTTCGACGCGCCAACTCATTTTGACGGAGGTGGGAGAACGCTACCTGCCGCGCTATCAGTCGCTGGTAAAGGACATCGACGACGCGATCGGCGGCGCCGCAGCGGTCGCGCAGCGGATCGAAGGACATCTGCGCATCAAAGCTCCGACGACGGTGACGATCGCCTTTCTGGCGCGGATCTTGAGCGACTTTCAGCAAGAGAACCCCAACGTGACGATGGATGTTGCTCTGGTCGACCGTTCGGTCAATCCTGCCGAAGAGGGATATGACATCGCGCTTGGCGCACTTCCGGCTTCCTACTCCAACGTGGTCGACGAACCGCTCTGTCCCTACCCCCGCAAACTTTGCGCCGCTCCATCCTATCTGGAGAGCCGCGGCATCCCGAAACACCCGCGCGACCTTGTCGATCACATCTGCCTGACCTTTCATGCCACCGGATCTACCTGGTCGTTCGTGAGCCCCGGCGGACCGGTCGACGTCGAGGTCCGCTCCGCCTTCAGCGCCAACGACACCCAGGTCCTGCACGACTTGGCCTTGCGCGGTCGAGGCGTAGCCATGGTTGCGACCTATGTCGCGGAAGACTCGATCAGAACCGGCAAACTGATCGAACTGCTGCCGGAATATCCTGTCGCCGAACTCTGGCTGAAGGCGCTGATCCCGCAAACCCAGGCCCGTAAGCCGACTGTGAGAGCAGTCATGGAATGGCTTCGGGTTCATATGCACACGGCGCTCGTTCTCGGCGAGAAACCCGCATGAGAAACACTGACCTTTGCCTCCAGGGAAAAGACCAACCCCTTGCAGCTTTCTCGATTCGAGAAAACCGCTAGGACGAAAAAGCGTATTCTCTCCGGCGCCCCTGCCCCTTACCCTTCCACATCGAGGATACGCATCGCCAACGCGTGCTTGCCTTGCGCCGTTCAGCGCATCGCATGGGAGTGAAGTCGGCAACGTCCGGGAAGAGGACGTGTCGACCGGCGAAAACAGGGAGGTCTTGTGTGGTGGATACCGCTGTCGCCCGGCAGCGCTCTGTGCTCTCGCAACTGGGCGCAATCGACTGTGATGTTCATCCCGATGCGCCGCAGCGTTCTGATCTGCTGCCCTACTTCGACGATTATTGGAAGGAGATCGTCACCACTCGAGACGTGGATCGGCTGGAGCTCACCAATTTTCCGACCCGGACAAAGCCGTTCTTCCGCGAAGACTGGAAGGCAGCCGAAGGCAGAGGCGTCGAAAAGCTGCGTCGCAATCTGCTCGATCCGTTCGGCCTCAAATACGCGATCCTGAACTGCGTCACCGGCGTGCATGCGATCTACGATCCGTATCTGGCGGCCGCGGTCTGCCGCGCTACCAACGATTGGCTGAAGGCGGAATGGCTGGACCGGGATCCGCGGTTGCGCGCCTCTCTGGTCCTCCCGATGCAAAATCCGGAAGCCGCCGTCGAAGAGATCGAGCGTTTCGCGAATGACCGGCGCTTTGTCCAGGTCCTTGCGCTCTGCATGGGCGAAATGCCCCTTGGTCGCCGCTATTACTGGCCGATCTACGAGGCCGCCCAACGCCACGGTTTTTCGCTCGGCGTCCATGCCGGCAGCGCCTATCGCCATGCGCCAAGTCAAAGCGGCTTCCTCTCGTATCTCGCCGAAGATTACGTGCACCAGGTTCAGGGTTTTGCGGCCCAGGTCGGCAGCTTCGTCGCCGAAGGCGTGCTCGGCAAATTCCCCGACATGAAGATCGTGCTGATCGAATCCGGCGTCTCCTGGCTGCCCGGCCAGATGTGGCGGATGAGCAAGGACTGGCGCGGCGCACGCATCGAGGTGCCATGGGTCAAGGAGCCGCCGTCGGCGCTGGTCCGGCGTCAGATCCGCATGACGACACAGCCCTTCGACGCGCCTTCCGACCCCGCGGAACTCGAGCGCATCATCGAACATCTCGACGCCGACGACATGCTGCTGTTTTCCACCGACTATCCGCATGCACAGTTTGAAGGCGACGCTGCCATCCCGGACGGCTTCCCTGAGCGGCTGATCGATCGGCTGGCGCGGGAGAACGCGCTTGCCACCTATCCACGACTGGAGGAGCGGCCATGAACCAAGCTGTTCTCGAAAAGGAAACCGGTACAGAAGCCAAACTCGGAATCGTCGACTGCGACATCCATCCGGCGTTCAGCACACCCGACGAGCTTGCGAAATTCCTGCCCCAACGCTGGCGCAACCACCTGGCGGATTACGGCCAGCGAAGCGCCAATCCGCTGGTGGGCACCCTGCCCTATCCGCGCATGACGCCCGGCAACGGCATGCGCCGCGACGCCTGGCCGCCGAATGGCGGGCCGCCGGCCTCGGACCTTTCCTTCCTGCGCGAACAGCTCCTCGATCCGCTCGGCATCGAATACGGGATCCTTCAGCCGCTCGCCGCCGGATCCTCAACGCTCAACCAGGATCTGGGTGCGGCCATGTGCACTGCGGTCAACGACTGGCAGCTCGACAAATGGACCGGTCCGGAACCACGTCTCAAGGCCTCCATTTCCGTTGCCCAGGAAGATGCAACCGCAGCGATCGCCGAGATCGAGGCACGCATCGGCAACAGAAGCTTCGTCCAGATCGCCATCCCGCCCCGCACGATCGAGCCGGCAGGTCGGCGCCGCTACTGGCCGATCTACGAAGTCGCCGAACACTACGACATGCCGATCGGTATGCATTCCGCCGCTTTCGGCTGGCACACCAATAGCGGCGCCGGCTGGCTGAATTTCTATATCGAGGAACACTACGCCTTCTCGCACAGCCTGCAGAGTGTCGTCGCCAGCATGGTTTTCGAAGGTGTCTTCGAGCGTTTTCCCAAACTGAAACTCATTGTCGTCGAGGGTGGTTTTGCCTGGGCGGCACCCTTGATGTGGCGGCTCGACAGACAATGGAATCGGATGCGCTCGGAAGTTCCGCATGTGAAGCGGCCCCCATCCGAATATATCCGGCAAAACGTCTGGTTCACCACCCAGCCGATCGAGGAGCCGGAAAACAACCGCCACCTGCTCGATACGCTGCGCTGGGTCGGGACCGACCGGCTGATGTTCTCGACCGACTATCCGCACTGGGATTTCGACGACCCGCGCTACGCCTTCAAGGTGCCGCTGTCGCCGGCCGAGCGCGAGAAGATCTTTCGCGAAAACGCAAAACAGGTTTACCGCCTGCCTTGATCCTGGGAGTGCCCGCATGAACGAGATGATCCGATCATTGGAAAGCAAGCTGGGGCTTTCGACCGTCGGCGGCATAGACTGCGACCTCCACCCGGCATCGCCAGCAACGAAGACGCTGCTTCCCTACCTTGATGAGTACTGGCGCGAAACCTTCGTCATGCGCGGCGTCGATCGTTTAAGCCTTGCCATGACGTCCTCGCCGCCACGGGCGCCAATCAACGTCCGCTCCGACTGGAAGGCCGAGAGCGGCTTTGCCGGCGATACGCTGGAGGCGGTTCGCGCCCAAGCGCTCGATCCGTTCGGCACGCGACTGGCGATCTGCAATGTCCTGCATGGCGCGATGATCATGCATTCAGACGACATGGCTGCAGCCCTGTGCGGCGCCGCCAACGAATGGCTGGCACGGGAATGGCTCGACAGGGAACCGCGGCTGCGAGGCTCGATCATCGTCTCCGCCCAGAATGCCGAGCTTGCCGTCGCCGAGATCGAGAGACGGGCTGCGGACCACCGTTTCGTGCAGGTCCTGATCCTCGCCCAGAACGACGAGCCGCTCGGTCGCCGCCGTTACTGGCCGATCTACGAGGCGGCCGCCCGCAACCATCTGCCCCTCTGCATCCATGCAGGAGGCAGCAACCGCCATGCGCCCACCGCCACCGGCTGGCCGAGCTATTTCGTCGAATCCTATGTGGCGCAGGCATCGATTTTCGAAAGCCAGTTGTTGAGCCTCGTCGCCGAAGGGGTCTTCCAAAAGGTGCCGGACCTCAAGGTGGTCTTCGCCGAAAGCGGTTTCACATGGCTGCCGTCCTTCTTCTGGCGGGCCGACAAGACCTGGCGTGGCGTGCGTGCCGAAACGCCGTGGCTGACGGAACAGCCGAGCGATATCGTCAAGCGGCATGTCCGCTTCACGCTGCAACCCATCGAAGCTCCGCCGGACCAGGACGCGCTCGCCCGCACGCTCGAACACATCGACTGCGACGACATCCTGCTCTTCTCGACAGATTATCCGCATGCGCAGTTCGAGGGCTTGAACGCCCTGCCGGTCGCCTTTGGCGAGACGCTTGCCAAGAAGATCCTGATCGACAATCCGCTTGCCACCTATCCGCGGATCGCCGCGGATTTTTAACGAGGAGGTCGCGAAATGACGGAAAACGGCACATTGGAACGCCCGGTCGAGACGAAGGCCAAATACAATCTGATCGACTGCGACATCCATCCGTCGATGAAGACGCCGGCGGAAATACAGCCCTATCTGTCGCAGCGTTGGCGGGATCATCTCGCGACCTATGGCGGCCATACGCGCCAGGGATTGTCGGAAACGCTCTCCCATCCGCGCATGGTGCCGGAAGTCTCGCGCGTCGATAGCTGGCCTCCGTCGGGAGGCCCGCCGGGCTCCGACCTGCCCTTCCTGCGCGAACAGCATCTCGACAACCTCGGCATCGATATCGGCGTCCTCGTGCCGCTGCGCTTTAATGCCAGCGGCCAACGCCATCCCGATTTTGCCATCGCCATCGCCACCGCCATCAACGACTGGCAGGTCGGCAAGTTTTTGGATCCAGAACCCCGTCTGCGCGGATCGATCATCGCCACGCAGGAAGATCCGGCCAATGCCGTCGCGGAGATCAATCGGCGCGCTTCGGACAAGCGCTTCGTGCAGGTCCTGCTGCCGCCGCGCTCCATTGAGCCCCTGGGGAAACGCCGCCACTGGCCGATCTTCGAGGCTGCCGTCAGACATAGCCTGCCGTTATCGCTGCATGTCGGCGGCGTCGGCGGACACCAGGCGACCGGCGCCGGCTGGCCTTCCTATTATCTCGAAGAACATCACAGCCAGGTGCAGACCATGCAGGCGGTGATCGCAAGCCTCATCTTCGAAGGCGTCTTCGAACATTTCCCGGAACTGAAAATCTCCTTCGTCGAAGGCGGCTTCTCCTGGGTGCCGTCATTCGGGTGGCGGATGGACAAGGCCTGGCAAACGATGCGCGACGAGGTCCCGCATGTGAAGCGTCCGCCGTCCGGATATCTGCGGCAGAACGTCTGGTTCACCACCCAGCCGATGGAGGAGCCGAACCCGGCGAAGAACCTGGCCGATACACTGAGGTGGATCGGAACCGACCGGCTGATGTTCTCGACCGACTATCCCCATTGGGATTTCGACGATCCCCGCTTTGCCTTCAAGGTGCCGCTCACGGCGATCGAAAAGGCGGCAATCTTCGCCGGAAATGCTGTCAACTTCTATGGATTGAACTGAGAATGGCTCGTCACGTCGTCGCCAAGGTCGATGAACTCGATATCGGCAAGTCCAAGCTGGTGAAAGTCGCCGGCCGCGACATCGCCCTCTTCAACGTCAAGGGCGAATTCTTCGCCATCGCCAATCGCTGCCCGCACGAGGGCGCCGATCTCTGCCGCGGCCAGGTGGTGGGCCTCGCCGAATCCGATGAACCCGGCCACTACCGCATGACGCGGCACGGCGAACTGGTGCGCTGCCCCTGGCACGGTTGGGAATTCGACATTCGCACGGGAAAGTCCTGGTGCGACCCGGCCCGCACCCGTGTCAAGAGCTTCGACGTCTCCGTCGCAAAAGGCGGAGCGCTCGCGGAGGGTCCTTATCAGGCCGAGGTCTTTCCGGTTTCCATCGATGAGGACTACGTCATCGTGGAGATCTGAACACAGACTGCAAGATAGCGAAGATTCTAGGGAGGAGAAAATGTCGCTTATCCGTCAATTGGCAGCCCTTGCGGTTGCCGCGTTGATCGCAAATCCGGCCTTGGCGCAAGATGCCGAATGGGACAAGGTGGTGGAGGCCGCCAAGAAGGAAGGCACCGTCACCGTCTACAATTCGCAGCTCGGCGCCCCGAACTTCGTAGCGGTGACCGAGTCCTTTCAGAAGAAATACGGCATCAAGGTCGAATCCCTCGATGTCCGCGCCAGCGAACTCACCGAGCGCCTGCGCTCCGAGCATGCCGCCGGACGCTATCTGGCCGACATCCAGATGCACTCCGCCAATTCGATCGAAACGGGCAAGACCCAAGGCATCCTGGTCGAGCCTCTGGGCAAGATACCGAACGTCGCCAATATCCGCGACGACATGAAGAAGGAAGTCACCGCCGACCATGTGCCGGGTTTCCTGCAGGCCTACGGCATCCTGGTGAATACCGGACTTGTGAAGCCCGAGGACGAACCGAAGAGCTGGAAGGACCTCGCCGACCCCAGATGGAAGGGCAAGATCCTGTCCGATGACATGCGCCCGCTGGGGTCCGGCGGCACCATGTTCGTGGTCTTCAACAAGACTTACGGACAGGCCTTTAACGAGAAGCTCGCCGAGAACAAGCCGGTCTTCAGCCGCGATCTGCGCAATGACGCGCGGCGCGTCGCCCGCGGCGAATATCCGGTCTATATCCCGCAGATGTTCGCCTTTGCCAATGATCTGAAGGGCCTGCCGATCAAGGTGATCGTGCCGGAGGAAGGCGTACCCTATGTATCGATCCACTTCGCGATCATGAAGAACGCACCGCATCCGAATGCCGCCAAACTCTTCATCAACCACTTCCTCGACATGGAGCAGCAGGTTACCTACGCCAAGGCCTGGATGCTGCCAGTCGCCAAGGGCGTCGAGGATCAACTCGATCCGGAATCGAAACGCTTTGCGAGCGCCAAGCTGCTCGGCACCCGCGAGATGAACGAATACGGTCCGCTGATGGAGCTGGCGAAAAAGATCTATCCCTGACCCTCCTCCCAGGGCACCTGCCCCGGCGGCTCCGGCTGCCGGGGCCTTTTTGCGTTCGCCTCAACATCCGGCGAGAATTTGTTCCCGAATGCGCGGGGGAAGAAATTCCTGTCTGTGCGGGAAGAAAATTCGCTGCCAATATGCTGCCGAAAGACCGCACCGAGGAGCCAACCATGACGATCGCCAACCTATCCCGACGCACTCTTTTGCAGGCAGGCGCTGGCTTGCTCGCCTCGACCGCCTTGCCGACGCTGGCGCGCGCTCAAGATGCTCCCTCGGGCGGCCGGCTGATCGTCGCGGCGGATTCGGAACCGAAGAATCTCAATCCGGCGATCGTCGCCTCGAACGGCGTCTTCTTCATCGCGAGCAAGGTTATCGAGCCGCTGGCGGAGGCCTCTTTCGAGGGCAAGGACGGGCTTTCGCCGCGCCTTGCGACCTCATGGGAAGGATCGGCGGACGGGAGATCGGTGACGTTCAAGCTGCGCGAAGGCGTGAAATGGCACGACGGCAAGCCGTTCACCTCCGCCGATGTCGCCTATTCGGCGCTCAACATCTGGAAGCCGCTGCAAAATCTCGGCCGCCTCGTCTTCGCCAATCTCGAAGCGGTCGACACGCCGGATGCGGCGACCGCCGTTTTCCGCTTCTCAAAGCCGACGCCCTTCCAGCTGATCCGCAATGCCCTCCCGGTAGTCAGCAGCGTCGTACCGAAACACCTCTACGAAGGCACCGACATCGCCACTAATCCTGCCAATGTAAAGCTCGTCGGCACCGGCCCGTTCAAGTTCACGGAATACAAGCCGGGGGAATATTATCGCCTGACGAGGAATGCCGACTACTGGAACAAAGGCGAACCGAAGCTGGACGAGGTGATCTTCCGCGTTCTGCCGGATCGCGCCGGCGCAGGCGCGGCGCTGGAAGCGGAAGAGATCCAGCTCGCCGCCTTCTCGGCCATACCGCTCACCGATCTCGCCCGCATTTCCAAGGTGCCGGGTATCAAGGTCATCTCCAAGGGCTACGAAGCACTGACTTACCAGCTTGTGGTGGAGATCAACCACCGCCGCAAGGAACTCGCCGATCTCAAGGTGCGCCAGGCAATCGCGCATGCCATCGACAAAAAGTTTGTCGTCGACACCATCTTCCTCGGCTATGCGGCTGCCTCGACCGGGCCAGTGCCGAAGAACGCCCCGGAATTCTACGACGCCAGCGTGCCGGCCTATGATTTCGACGTCGCCAAGGCCAATGCCCTGCTTGACGAAGCCGGTTATCCGAAAGGCGCCGACGGCAACCGCCTCTCGCTCAAGCTGCGCCCGGCTCCCTATTTCAACGAGACCAAACAGTTCGGCGCCTATCTTCGCCAGGCGCTCGCCGCAATCGGCATCGATGCGCAACTCGTCAATGCGGATTCCGCTGCTCACCAGAAAGCGGTCTACACGGACCACGATTTCGATCTCGCAGTCGCTCCGCCGGTTTTCCGCGGCGATCCGGCAATCTCGACGACAATTCTCGTGAAGTCCGGCACCCCCGCCGGAGTGCCCTTCTCCAACCAGGGCGGCTACGCCAACAAGGAACTGGACGACGTCATCTCCGAGGCGGCAGAGACGGTCGACACCAAGGCCCGCACCGACCTCTACAAGCAGTTCCAGAGATTGGTCGCCACCGACTTGCCATTGATCAACGTCGCCGAGTGGGGCTTCATCACCGTGGCGCGCGACAGCGTGCTCAACGTCTCCAACAATCCGCGCTGGGCAGTCTCCAACTGGGCGGATACGGCGCTGCAATCGTGATAGGTTCGGATTTCAAAAAACGAGTCCAAAGGCCTTCCGCAGCGTGAACCGTGCCCTTCGATTGATCAGGCGACGCGCGATCAGCAGCATTCCGGTGCTGCTGATCGTCATCGTCCTGACTTTCCTGCTGCTCGAATCCGCCTCCGGCGACGCCGTGGACGCCTATCTGCTGTCTATCGGCGGCGGGGATGCGACAGTGGCGCAATCGCTGCGCCAGGCCTACGGCCTCGACCAGTCCATGCTCGCCCGTCTCTGGCTCTACATCTCTTCGCTCTCACGACTTGACCTCGGCTGGTCCGTCGCCTTCGACCGGCCGGTCCTCCTCCTCGTTCTCGAACGCCTGCCTAATACCCTGCTCCTGATGGGAAGCGCCACCGCGCTTGCCTTTGGGCTCGGTTCCGCACTTGGCATCGTCGCCGGTGCAAAGCCAGAAAGCGCAAGCGACAGAGTGCTTTCCACCGTTTCCCTGATTCTCTACGCGATCCCGAGCTTCTGGCTCGGCCTGGTGCTCAGCATCGTCTTTGCCGTTCAGCTTCGCTGGCTGCCGACTTCCGGGATCGAAACGATCGCCTCCGGCAAGACCGGCCTCACCCGCGCCGCCGATATCGCGTCCCATCTCGTGCTGCCGGTCGGGGCATTGGCGCTAATCTATACGGCGCTTTTCCTGCGGGTGATGCGTGCCGGGATGGCCGATGTCTGGGCGCTGGATTTCGTGCTCTTCGCCCGCTCCAAGGGTCTGTCCCGCAGCCGCATCGTGCTGCGCCACGTTGCCCGCAACGCGCTCCTGCCGCTCGTCACCATGCTCGGCCTTCAGTCGGCAGCCATGCTCGGCGGCAGCGTCGTCATCGAGAGCATTTTTGCGGTACCCGGCTTCGGCAGGCTGGCTCAGGAAGCGGTGAGCGGTCGCGATGCGCCGCTTCTGATGGGTATCATCCTTGTCAGCGCAGTGCTGGTCATCTGCATCAACCTCGTGATCGACCTCCTTTACGCCGCACTCGATCCACGCGTCGGCGCCTCGGAGCCGGCAGCATGAGGCGGATTCGAAATCTCATGAAAACGCCGGAAGGTATGGCCGGGTTTGGCATTTTGGCCACGCTGATACTCGTCGCGCTGTTCGCACCGGTGCTGTCGCCCGGTGATCCTCTGCGCATTGCGGGCGACCCGTTGCTGGCGCCCTTCGTCGATCCCGCCTTCCCGCTCGGCACGGATCGACTCGGCCGGGATGTACTCGCCGGCATCATACATGGAACCCGCACCTCGCTTGCGGTCGGCATTGCGGCGGCCATTGCTGCCATTGCCATCGGCCTCTGTGTCGGGCTGGCGGCCGGCTTTGCCGGCGGGCTCGTCGAAGAGGCGCTGATGCGGGTGGTCGACGCCTTCCAGATCGTGCCGAGCTTCCTCCTGGCGCTTGCCTTCGTCAGCGTCATCGGCGCCTCCGTTCCCGTCGTGGTGCTGGCAATCGCTTTGGGCGCATGGGCCGACCCGGCCCGGCTGACCAGGGCGCAGGTGCTTTCGATCCGGGAAAGGGACTACGTCGCCGCCGCCCGGGTGATCGGCATGCATCCGGTCGAGATCGCCTGGAAGGAAATCCTGCCGAACGCCCTGCCGCCGGTGCTGGCGCTGTCGGCGATCATCGTCGCTGCCGCGATCCTCACGGAGGCCGCACTTTCCTTTCTGGGCCTGGGTGATCCCAATATCGTCACCTGGGGTTCGATGATTGCCGAAGGCCGCAATGTCCTGCGCTCGTCGCCGTCGCTGTCGATCTTTCCGGGCATCGCTCTAGTGGTGACGGTTATCGGCGTCTATCTGCTCAGTGAGGGCTTCGGGAAAACGCTCGCCGGGAGCGAGGCATGAGCGCGCTTTGCGAAATCAGAGAGCTCGAGGTCGCCTATCGAGGCAATTCCGTGCCCGCGCTGACGAATATCGATCTCGATATCCACGCCGGCGAGCGGCTGGCAATCATCGGCGAAAGCGGGTCCGGCAAGAGTACGCTTGCGCGAACAATTGCAAGGCTTCTGCCGGCTGGCGCGAGGGTGCGCGGAGAGATGCGCTGGTCCATCGGCCAGGTGCCGCTTCCCGGCCGGGACTTAGGATTCGTCTTCCAGGACCCCTCCGCAAGCCTCAACCCCGTGCTGACGATCGGCGAACAGGTGGCCGAAGGCGCGCGCCGCCATCTCGGACTGACCTGGAGAACTGCCTATGAGCGGGCTCTCGACATGCTGGAACGAGTCCGGATTCCCGATCCGGCAAAAGTGTTGAAGGCTTTCCCGCATCAGCTTTCCGGTGGACAAAGGCAGCGGGTGGCGATCGCGGCCGCTCTCGCGGCCGGGCCCGGCATTCTGATCGCGGACGAAGTAACCAGCGCGCTCGACATGATCGTCCAGGCCGAAATCGTCTCGCTCCTCGACGAATTGGTTCGCGAAGCCGGGATGACGCTGATCTTCATCACCCACGACATCGCGCTTGCGTCTGGCTTTGCAGACCGGGTGGCAATCTTTAGGGACGGCGGATTGGTCGAGGCCGGACCAACCGGGGCCATCCTCACCTCGCCGAAGGATGTCTATACCAGGGCGCTGCTTGCCAGCCATCGGGATCTCTCCACACCCCCTCTCATCCGCGAGGCGACGTCCTGATGTTGCTCGATATCGCAAACCTCTCGAAACGCTTCTCCTCCGGCGGCCGCGACGTGGCGGCGCTGAACGATGTTTCGTTGACGCTCGACCCCGGAGAGACGCTTGGTCTCGTCGGTGCGTCGGGAAGCGGAAAATCGACGCTCGCCCGCATTCTCCTGCGGCTGACGTCCGCCGATGCAGGCAGTATCCGGTTTGAAGGGAAAGACTGGCTGGCGCTTTCGGGCGCTGAACTGCGCCGCCGTCGCGCAAAAATGCAGATGGTGTTTCAGGACGTGCTCGGCGCCTTCAATCCCCGCGCCACCGTCGCCTCGGTCCTGGGCGACCCGCTGCGGATCCACGATATCGTCCCGAAGGTGGAGAGGCCGAGGGAGATAGCGACCCTGCTCGAACGGGTCGGACTGCCGGCAAGTTACGCTAGCCGCTCGATCCGCGAGGTTTCAGGCGGTCAGCGGCAGCGGATCGCGATAGCCAGAGCGATCGCCACGCGGCCATCCCTGATCGTGCTTGACGAGGCCGTCTCGGCGCTCGATGTCTCCATCCGCGGAAAGATCCTCGAACTCCTGGTCGAACTGCAGCAGGAGCGCGGCATCGCCTGCCTCTTCGTTTCCCACGACCTTGCGGTGCTGCGGGCCGTCTCCCACCGCATCGCAGTCATGGAAGCCGGCCGACTGGTGGAAATCGCCTCCGCTCGCCAGGTGATCGAAAATCCGCAATCGTCCGCCGCGCGGGCGCTGATCGCCGCCGTGCCGCGTCTCGTCACCGGAATGCCAGAGAGACCCCATCATGACGTTTGAATCGTGGAACCCGCTCAACGATCCGCCCGCATTTCCCGCAGCGCGCTATGGCGCCGTCGCCGATCGGTTGAAGAACATCCTGAAGACACGGATGGATGTGCTGCTCATCCAGGCGGAAGCCGTCGTGGCGCTGGAGGCGGCGGCTGCCAGCGTCGCGCGGCCCGGCATGAAGGTCCTCAACATCGTTACGAGCCTTTACGGCGCCTGGATCGGCAACTGGCTGAGACGTGCCGGTGCCGAGGTGATCGAACTCAGGGCCGAACCGGCGCGCCCCATCGATGCGGCGGCCGTCGAAGCGAACCTCAAGGTTCATCCGGACATTGCGGTCCTGTCACTCGTCCATGCGGAATCGGCGAGCGGCATCCGCAATCCGCTCGAGGAGATCATGCTGCTTGCGCGTGCCCGCGGTATAGTGACGATCGTCGATGCGGTCGCTTCCGTCGGCGGCCATGCCTTGAACGTCGATGAGCTCGGCATCGACGTCGCCGTGATCGGCGCTCAGAAATCGCTGGCTGGCCCGGCCGGCATTTCCGCCATGTCGATCAGCCCCGCCGCCTGGAAACTGATTTCTCAAGAAGGCGGACCAAGGGATTCCATTCTTTCGCTTTTCGACCAGAGGGCATGGCTCGAAACCGGCCGCGGCCAATTGCCCGGGACGGCGGCGCCGCTGGAATTCTTCGCGCTCGAGGCGGCGCTGGATCGGGTGGAGGCAGAGGGCCTGGAGCAGATGATCGCCCGGCATGTCCGGGCTGCCCGGGCAACTCGAGCAGCACTGGCCGCCATGGGAGCCGAGCTGTGGGTCCCTCCCGCCGGACGTTCCAATCTGGTCACCACGGCCAGGCTGCCTGCGGGTGCCGATACCTCCGCCTTGCTGGCTGTCGCGCCCGGCGTCATGGAGCTCTCTGCCGGGGTCGGCCCTGGCGCCGAACGGCTCATCCGGCTGAACCATACCGGCCGCCGCGCCCGCTTCGACAGCGTGCTCGGCAATGTCACGGCCTTCGGCATGGGTCTGAGGCGCCTCGGCTTCAAGGCGGATATCGCCGCAGCCGTCGATGCGGTCTCCCTCCACTACGGCGACTGACCGGGCCGACATCTCGTAAGGCACGCGGCCGGACGAAAATTTACATCCCGGCGTCGCTCAGCCAGTTGCGAGCGATCGTCTCGTCCTCCCACCCGATCCCGTGGTTGGCATCGAGTTTCATCGCGGTGACCTCCGCACCGGCAGTCCGCAGCCGCTCCTCCAGTTCCTCCGCGAGAGATCCGTAGAAATCGTCCGTGGCGCTCAATGAAAGAACCTTGCTGCCGGAAAGAACAACGGACGGTTTCTCTTCCAGGCAGTTCATCGAACGCAGCAGCACCGCCTTGCGGATCAGTTTCGGATGAAGCTGCATGACCGCGCCGATCATGTTGCCGCCGTTCGACCAGCCTGCAAAAGCCGTACGGTCGGGATCGACGCCATAGGCCGGCCCCAGTTCCTGCACGAAGGCCGCGAAAGCTTCCGCTTCGGATACGATCTCCCTCTGGTCGAACGTCGTTTGGCTAAAGCGGCGGAAGTAACGGGGATGTCCCTCGTCGGTCGACCGTCCCCGGATCCCGATCAGCATCGCATTCGGCGCAGCGCTGCGGCCGAAGGGAAGCATTGTCGTCTCGTTGCCGCCCGTTCCATGCATCACGATCAGTGTGGAACCGTCCCACGTTTCGGGCATGTGGATACGATGCACGAAAGGCAGGTCGCGATAGATGATGCGCTCCTCTCCCGGCAGGCCGAATTGCGGCAGCATGACCCGGAGCACCTCATGGTCTTCCTTGAAATGCGCCGGAATGAAAAGACGGCTGCCAAGCGTTTCCAGAGGTTCGTCGGCCGTGAAACCCGGCCCGTCGGTTGCCAATTCGATCAGCGTTCCGGCAGGCTCACGCACATAGAGCGAATAGAAATAATGGCGGTCGTGCATGTTCATCTCGCCGCTGCTTTCCGCTTCCAGCGCCGAATACACCGCCTCCACCCGTGCCCGGTCAGGCGCCCGGAAGGCGATATGATCGATCGTTCCTGTGCCCGGAGCCGCGGTCCAGAAGCCGCCCGCATCGCGGACATCGACGATGTCCTGCGCCTCCGAGGTGAGCCGCTGGATAGTGCCCTCCTTCGGTCCAGGCGTAAGTCCCATGTGACGCGCCAGGAAATCCGCCGTCGCCGCCGGCTTTTCCGATAGGATTGTCACGCCGCGCAGTCTGCGGATCGCGTCAGCCTCGGCAATGCCGCCGCCGGCCCACCAGATCCAGGGCGCGGCTTCCTCGACCCCAACCAGTTTCACGATAATGCCGTCAGGATCCGTCAGCCGCAGAACCGGTTCGCCAAACTCCTGTGTGGGGCCGCTGAGCTTGACATTGTACTGCAGTGCCCGCGTCAGCCAGAAACCGATCGCGTCCGGCGCGATCGAAAAGCTGATTTCGCTCGGCGCGCCATGGCCTACCCGGCCGAGCGATCCGTCCTCCCAGGCAAGAAACGTCACCAATGAGCCGGGAGATGCGCCGCCGTCACCGTAGAAGAGGTGAAGCTGACGCGCATCCTCGAAACCCGCCGTCCGCTTTACGAGCCTCAGACCGAGGAAACCCACGTAGAAATCGACATTGGCCTGGATCTTCCGGGTTATCGCCGTGACGTGATGAAGGCCGCTGGTCATGCGTATTCTCCCGCCCTCAGGCCGCCTGGATGGTCTTGATACGGTCGATCCCGCCGACAGTGGCCGCAAACTCCTGCCAAACCCCTTGCGCTCCCTTTTGCCATTCGTCGAGCGCCTCCGGCTTCAAGACCTTGCCGCCGTTCCCCAACGCCTGCTGCACCGACCTGGCTTCGTCTTCGACGATAAGGCGGTCGAAATAACCCGCCGCCTCCTGCGAAGCATCGCGAAAAACCGTCTTCTGCTCGTCCGTCAGCCGGTTCCAGAAGTTCGCTGCGTAGAAAACCACCCCCGAGGCCCAGATATGGCCCGTCTCGGTCATATAGGGCACGACCTCGTAGAGCTTGAATCCGGCATAGGCGGACTTGGTGAGATCCATGGCATCCGCCACGCCGGTCGACAGGGCATTGTAGGTTTCGGTGATCGGGATGCCCACGGGCGTGGTGCCGAAGGCGCTCCAGAGCTTGGTGTGCAGCGGGCTTTGGATGACCCGGATCTTCTTGCCCTTGAGCTGATCGGGGCGCGTTACGGGCTCCTTGGTAAGCAGGTGCCTGGCACCGTAATTTATGAAATCTCCGACGACGAAACCCTGCGCAGCAAGCTTCTCTTTCAGGTTGCCGCCGATCTCCCCATCCACGGTCCGGCGCACATGGTCGCGATCACGGTAGAGGAAGGGAAGATCGAGGATCTGCAATTCCGGCACCCATCCGGAGAGCGAGGAAACTGTCGAGAGGCTTGCTTGCACCGAACCCAGCCGGGCGCCCTCGGCAACTTCCTTCTCGCCTCCAAGTGCGCCGTTCTTGACCACATTGAACCTGAACTGGCCGGGAAGCCTTGCCTCCACCAGTTCGCCGATCTTCACCCAGATCTTGGTCTCAGGCTTGTCGTCGCCCAGAAGCGAGGCGACCGTGATCGCAGTCGCGCGAGCGTTGGCGGTGCGGACATAGGCCGGAGCGGCGAGCGCCAACCCGGTGGCAACCGAAGTCTTCAGAAAGCGGCGGCGGTCCAATTTGTTCATATCCGGATCCTCGGGTTCAAAAACGACGGCACCGGCGGATTGAATTGCCTGGCTCAGCCGACCCGACCTTTTCACCCATGAGATCCGTTTCTTCAAGTTCTCAGATGAGCACCTTTCCAACCATTCACTCGGAAAATGCCGGATCGTCCCATCGAAGTACCTGCATTTTGTCAATTATGTTGACTGGCAATTACGGTTGTGCACGCTAGGTCTTCTACCGAGTCTCATCTCATAGTGGTCTTTCCGGATATTTTAACCGGCCCAGTGATTCATTTTGGAATAAAACCGTGAGCAGCGAAGCAAAACTTCGCGTCGCGAAGCCGTCGGCTTCGTTGGCGTTCGTGAATGCGACAGGCTGGGGCAAGGGCCTCTCGATCCTCACCCGCATCACCGTCATGGCCTTCCGCCATCCCTGGCAATCAAGTCTCGCGATCGGCGCGACCCTGGTCGCCTCGACGTTTCAGCTGATGATCCCGCAGCTGCTCGGCGAGGCGGTGGATCACACGCAGGTCGTGCTCACCGGCGGTGATGCCGGCCGCGCGGCTCAGGATGCACTCCTGACCACGGCACTGCTTCTGCTGGGCGCGAGCGTATTGCGCGGCATCTTCACGCTCGTGCAAAACTACTACAGCGAATCCGTCGGCCACCACATGGGCTATCGGCTGAGGCTCGCGTGTTACGAAAAGATCCAGCGCCTGTCCTTCAGCTTTCACGACAGCATGCATTCCGGAGACCTGATCACCGTCGGGCTTCTCGACCTCGAAGGCGTCCGCATGTATTTCTCGACGGCACTGGTGCGTATGGTGCTTCTCACCATGCTGATCGGCATCGGTGCCTACCTGTTGCTCTCCACCGATGTCGTCCTCGGTCTGCTCGCCTTGAGCTTCGTTCCCTTCGTCGGCTGGCGGTCGTCCGTGACCCAGCTCAGGCTGCGCGCCACCTGGCTGGAACTACAGGAGCGGCTGTCGGTGCTGACCCGCGTCATGGAGGAAAACCTCGGCGGCATTCGCGTCGTCCGGGCATTCGCCGCGCAGAAACATGAACTCGACAAGTTCGAGACAGCCTCGCAGAGCGCCGTGACGCTGGCGCATCAACGCGTCGGCATTCGGGTCGCAAACACCAGCGCCATGACCTTCTCGTTCTTCCTCGCCATGGTGCTCGTTCTCTGGCTCGGCGGAGCCAAGGTGATGGCCGGCGAGATGACGGTCGGCACGCTCACCTCGTTCCTGACCTTCATGACGATCATGCAGATGCCGGTGCGCCAGCTCGGCCTGATGGTCAATGCCTTTGCCCGTGCTTCTACCTGCGGGGCGCGGCTCTTCGAGCTGCTCGATCTCGATATTGCGATCAAGGACGAAAAGGACGCCAAGGACCTTGCCGTTTCTCAAGGCACGCTGCGCTTCGAACACGTCGATTTCGCCTATCCCGGCGCAGAAGAGCATAAAGTGCTGACGGACATCTCCTTTGAAGCAAAACGCGGCGAAACAATCGGCATCGTCGGACCTCCCGGTAGCGGCAAGTCGACCCTGGCTCATCTGATCCCGCGCTTCTATGACGTGACAGCCGGACGCATCACCATGGACGGACAGGACATTCGCAGCGTGACGCTGCAATCCCTGCGCCGCAAGGTCGTCGTGGTGCAGCAGGATTCCTTCCTTTTCACCACTACCATCGAAAACAACATCGCCTACGGCGATCCCTGGGCGAAGGAAGGCCGGATCGAGCGCGCCAGCGAAAGCGCCCAGCTGCATAACTATGTGCTCGGCCTTCCCAGCGGATATGACACTGTCGTCGGTGAACGCGGCGTCTCTCTTTCCGGCGGCCAGCGCCAGCGCCTGTCGATCGCCCGCACCCTGATGCTGCGCCCCGCCGTGATGGTGCTGGACGATTCCACCGCCGCGATCGATGCCGGCACCGAGCAGCGCATCCGCAGCGCCATGCGCAGATACGCTTCGGATCGCGTCACGATCATCGTCGCGCACCGCCTGAGTTCGCTGATGCATGCCGACCGGATCCTCTTCATGGAGGAAGGGCGGATCGTCGAAAGCGGCACGCACGAGGAGTTGCTCGCTTTGGGCGGTCGCTACAAGGCGCTTTACGATCTGCAGATTCGCCCCGACGACGACGCGCTGACCGCTTGATGACGGCCTGAGGAGGAGCCGGGAATGGCCGATGAACTGGAAACCGAACGCGCCGACGTGCGCGACGACGGCAGGCGGCCGCCCCGGGCGGTCGTCGGCTCACACCGGATCGAAGAGGAAATCTTCGGCAAGGTCTTCGACGGCGATATCGTCAAGCGGATATGGGCCTTCGTGCGCCCCTATCGGGTGAAAATCTACTGGGCGGTTGTCGCCGTCCTGATCTTCACCGCCATGCAGTTGGTGATCCCGCTGATCATCCGTTACGCGATCGACAACGGCATGCAGTCCGGCAGCGCCGATCACGGCGTGCTCATCGGGGCCATCGGTGCCTTTCTCGTGGCGATCGTCATCAATTTCGGCGCGAGCTATGCACAGGAAATGCTGGTCGGAAATGCCGCAGAGGACGTTCTCTTCGACATCCGCAAGGCGATGTTCAGCCATCTCCAACGCGTTTCTCTTTCGTGGATGGACAAGACCGAAGTCGGCCGGCTGATGTCGCGGCTGCAGGGCGACGTCAATTCCATGCAGGAATTTCTGGAAACCTCGGTGCTGTCGGTGGGCGATATCGCCCTGCTCTTTGGCATCGTTTTCGTGATGCTCTACCTTGATTTCAAACTGGGCCTGCTGACGCTTTCGGCCTTGCCGGTCCTTTTTGTCGTCCGCATCTTCTGGCTGCCGAGGGCACGCAAGTCCTTCATGGCCGCGCACGAGACCAATTCCGTCGCGAACGGCGCCCTTGCCGAAGCAATCCATGGCGTTCGTGCCATCCAGAGCATGGACCGCGAACGGGTCAACTTCATGCTCTACGACGACAAGGCGCGGGCGAACCTCAGGACCCATCTGACGGCCGCGAAATACGCCCAAGTCATGGTGCCGATCGTCGATACGCTCACCGGCCTCGCCATGGCGCTGGTCATCGTCGTGGGAGGCGCCCGCGTCCTCAACCAGGCGCTGGATGTCGGTGTGATGATCGCCTTCCTGTTCTACATCCAGCGCTTCTTCGACCCGATCCGTTCACTGACGCTGCAATATTCCGTGATGCAGCGCGCCATGGCCTCGGGCCAGAGGCTGACCGAAGTGCTGGACGTGCCAGTCGACATCAAGGACGCGCCAAATGCCAAAGTCCTCTCGCCGGACATGGATGGTTCGGTCGAATTCCGTGACGTTGTCTTCGGCTACAATCCGAAACATCCGGTGCTGAAACATGTGAGTTTCAAGGTCAATCCTGGAGAAACGGTGGCTCTTGTTGGGCCGACAGGCTCAGGCAAATCGAGCTGCATGTCGCTCATTCATCGTTTCTACGATGTCCAGCAGGGCCAGGTCCTGGTCGGCGGCCACGACGTCCGGGACCTGACGCAGGATTCGCTCGGCCGGCAGATCGCCATGGTGCTGCAGGAACCCTTCCTGTTCACCGGCACCGTCTTCGACAACATCCGCTACCACAAGACCGAAGCGACGCGGGAGCAGGTGATCGAGGCGGCCAAGGCCGTGGGCGCCCATGACTTCATCATGCGCATGCCGGGCGGCTACGATGCCGAACTCGGCCAGCGCGGCGGCAACCTTTCGCTCGGTCAGCGGCAATTGATCAGTTTTGCCCGCGCGCTTGTGGCCGATGCCAAGATCCTGGTGCTCGACGAGGCGACCGCCAACATCGACAGCTATACCGAAATGCTGATCCAGAAGGCGCTGGTGAAGCTGCTCGAAGGCCGCACCGGCCTGGTCATTGCCCACCGTCTCGCCACCATCCGCGAGGCAGATCGCATCATCGTGCTGCAGAACGGCGAGCTGATCGAAAGCGGCAACCACGCGGATCTGATGCGCAACCGCAAGCTCTATGCCAAGCTCTACAATCTCAACTACGCGTCCTTCGATGATATCCCCGAGGAGATAATAGAAGACGCGGTGACGGAATCGGCGACCTGATGCGCCGGGACGTTCAGTCCGAGTTGCGAGACGAAACGCGACATTTTCGCCGTGCCGTTCTGCTCCTTCCAACTTATGATATTATGAGTCAGACCAGAACGTGAAGCTCCGACCTACAGGCAGATGTGAAACGTCAACGCGAGCGCTCTCCCGATGCGGCCGAGTTGAGATGGAGAAAGAAATGAGACGTAGGCAATTCATCTGCATGGCAGCGTCCGCGGCATTCCTGCCACGCGCCGCAGCAGCTGAAGGCACGGCGCTGGTTGTGCACAAGGACCCGTACTGCGGCTGCTGCGGTGCTTGGGCATCGGCCTACGAGGCAGCAGGCTTCGTGGTGACTATCCGCAACGAAGACGACATGGATATGATCAAGGCACAACTGAAGGTGCCGAACGAGGTTCATGGCTGCCACACTGCCATCGTCGACGGCTATTACCTGGAAGGGCACGTGCCCCTTGAGGCGGCGGAAAGGCTCCTGAATGAGCGACCGCCGATCGCTGGGCTGGCGGTCGCGGGCATGCCCAAGGGATCGCTGGGAATGGGAACAGATCCCAACGCCTCTTATGACGTGATGGCCGTACCGCGCGACGGATCGAAGCCCTTCGTCTATCTGGCGGTGCGCCCTTCCTGATGCTTTGTCGTCGCGGCCGTGCGGGATTGGTGGACATTGCCGCCGATCCCGCCGTCGCCGGTCCGATGCTTATTGCTGCCAGAACGCCAGCATCTCTTTGGGCGTTACCTTGCTGTCCTTGTTCGCATCCACGCTGTCGAAGATCCGCTTGTGGACTGCCGCCACCTCCTCGAAGGACAGCGCGCCGTCCCCGTCGGTGTCGGCGATCGCGAACATGATCTTCATCATCTGTCCGCGCATGCCCATCTGCGGCATTCCTCCCATCATGCCGGGCTGCATCATCATGCCTCGCCCCATCATTCCGCCCGGCATCATGTCGGAGCCGGGCATGGTCCCCTGGCTTTGTCCGGCCATGCCGTCCGTCCCCGAAGGCGGGGCGGCCTGCGACGACTCCGCCGGGTGATGCGGATCCGCTCCGCTGGTCTGCGCGAGGGCAAAACCTGCACTCCCGAAGGCGATCGCCGCGGCAAGCAGGACAGCGGTTGGAATTGTTGTGGTTCTCATGTCGTTTCTCCTCTAGATTGGTCTGTATCCGCCTGCCCCCTGAAGTGGGACAGGATGAATTCGAATGTCGTGTCCGGCGAACGCGCCGCCGGGCCACCTAGTCGATCGATGAACGGCGCAGTCTGAGCGAGTTGGCGATGACGCTTACCGAGGAGAGCGCCATGGCGGCCGCCGCAATGATCGGCGACAACAGCAGCCCGAAGGCCGGGTAGAGCACGCCCGCCGCGACGGGCACGCCCGCGGCGTTGTAGAAGAAGGCGAAGAACAGGTTCTGGCGGATGTTGCTCATGGTCGCGTGACTGAGCTTGCGCGCCCTAGCGATCCCTTGCAGGTCGCCCTTCAGCAGCGTGACGCCGGCGCTCTCGATCGCAACGTCCGTTCCCGTGCCCATGGCGATGCCGACATCGGCCGCGGCAAGCGCCGGCGCATCGTTGACCCCGTCTCCAGCCATGGCCACGACACGCCCTTCGCTTCGAAGCCGCGCAACCACCCTTCCCTTGTCCTCCGGCAGGATCTCGGCTTCCACCTCGTCAATGCCGAGTCTTCTCGCCACCGCCTGTGCCGTCGTTCTGTTATCGCCAGTCAGCATGACGACCCGGATATTCTCCTCCTTGAGCGAGCGCAGGGCGGCGGGCGTCGTCGCCTTGACGGGATCGGCAATCGCAATAAGGCCGCCGACTTTGCCGTCGACGGCGACGTAGATCACCGTTGCCCCCTCTCCTCGCAACATCTCGGCCTCGCCCATGAGAACCGACAGGTCGATCCCCATTTCCGCCATGATCCGATGGCTGCCGATGACGAGCTTTTTGCCGTCGACGGTCCCGGTGACGCCTTTACCGACCGGGCTGTCGAAGTCGCGCGCCTCGCCCAAAGCGATCTCTCTCTCCTTGGCTGCAGCGACGATGGCCGCGGCAAGCGGATGCTCGCTGGCACGTTCGAGGGTGGCGGCCAGTCTCAGAAGCTCCGTCTCCTTAAAGCCGTCGATGGCCTTCAGCGCCGTGACCTTCGGCCGGCCTTCCGTCAGGGTGCCGGTCTTGTCGACCACCAGCGTGTCGATCTTCTCGAAACGCTCCAGCGCCTCGGCGTTCTTGATGAGGACACCCATCCCCGCGCCGCGCCCGACACCAACCATGATCGACATCGGGGTCGCCAGTCCGAGAGCGCAGGGGCAGGCGATGATCAGCACGGCGACGGCAGCGACGAGGCCGTGGGCGAAGCGAGGTTCCGGTCCCCAGATGCCCCAGGCGACGAAGGCGGCGACCGCGATAAGGATCACCACGGGAACGAACCAGCCCGACACTTGGTCGGCCAGGCGTTGTATCGGTGCGCGGGAGCGCTGGGCATCCGCGACCATGTGCACGATCTGCGCAAGCATGGTATCGCGTCCGACCTTGCCCGCCCGCATAACGAAACCGCCGCTCTGGTTGAGCGTGCCGCCGATCAGCTTTGCGCCGACCTCCTTCGTCACCGGCATGGATTCCCCGGTGATCATGGATTCGTCGACGGAGCTGCGCCCCTCGACCAGTTCCCCGTCAACCGGCACCTTTTCGCCCGGCCGGACCCGCAGGCGGTCGCCGACCTCCACGACGTCGAGGCTGACGTCCTCGTCCGAGCCGTCATTTCCGACACGGCGGGCCGTCTTCGGCGCGAGGTCCAGCAGCGCCCGGATGGCGCCGCCGGTCTGCTCCCGCGCCCTGAGTTCCAGAACCTGCCCCAAGAGCACGAGGATTGTGATGACAGACGCCGCCTCGAAGTAGATCGCAACGGAACCGTCAGCGGCGCGGAAGGTGTCCGGAAAGATGCCGGGTACGGCCGTGGCGACGACGCTGTAGACCCAGGCGACACCCGTTCCCATCGCGATCAGCGTGAACATGTTAAGGCTGCGATTGACGAGCGAGGCCCAGGCTCGCTCGAAGAACGGCCATCCCGCCCAGAGGACGACTGGCGTCGCAAGCGCGAGCTGGATCCAGTTCGAAAGCTGCGCCCCGAGCAGCATGTGAAGGTTGGTGAGATGGCTCCCGATCTCCAGAGCGAGCACCGGCAACGTCAGCACAAGTCCGATCCAGAACCTGCGGGTCATGTCCAAGAGTTCAGGACTTGCTCCCGTCGCTTCGGTCGCGACTTCCGGCTCCAGCGTCATCCCGCAAATCGGGCAGTTGCCGGGGCCAAGCTGCCGGATCTGCGGATGCATCGGGCAGGTGTAGATCACGTCCGCCTCAGGCTCTGGTTTGACGCTCGTCTTCGAGGCGGGCTTCTTCTCTTCGTGGAGGTGGCCGCTTCGGGAAAGGGAATGGCTTGCATGCGTGTGATGATCAGTCATGGATTGCTCCTTCCCGATGAGAACCGGCTGCATCCGTCCCACGGCCGAGCTTTGGAAGGAACCTCGGTACCGCTCTTGCATAGGCGTCCCATGCGGCTCCGAACTCGGCTCGCGAGGCTTCCTCTTCCCGCTTCGCCAGCCGCACATAGACCCAGACGAGGACCGGGAACATGGCGAGCGTTACAAGCGTCGGCCATTGAAGCAGGAATCCTATCATGATCACGACGAAGGCATCGTATTGTGGATGCCGGACGCGGGCATACGGCCCCGAGGTCGCCAGACGGTGATCGCGCTGGGCGGCGTGGAGTACGTGCCAGCTTGACGCAAGCAGCCAGAAGCCTGCGACGATCAGGAGATTGCTCAGGAGATGGAACGGTCCGAAATGCGGGTTGACCCGCCATCCGAACATCATCTCCAGCAGATGGCCGGCGTCATGCGACCAGAAGTCGATGCCGGGGAATTGCCGCCCGAGCCAGCCGGACAGCAGGTATACGGTGAGCGGGAAGCCGTACATCTCCGTGAAGAGCGCGACGACGAAGGCGGAGAAGGCGCCGAGCGAGCGCCAGTCCCGTTTTGTCTCAAGCTTCGTGAAGCTCGCGGCGAAGATGATGAACACCAGGGAATTGATGAACACCAGACTCCAGAACCCGTAGGCCGGAACATCAAACATCGCGGGTCTCCTTCGTCTTCTGTTGGGCCGCGCCCAGTCTGTGGCCGGCATGATCATGGCCGGGATGGCCGCCGTGACCGTGGCCGTGATGCATGACGACGTGCATCAGAGGGCAGATCAGGATGAGGAGCCACGGCAGAACGCCAAGGACGTGCACGCGGTGCTCGTAGGCAACGAGCGCCAGCGCGATCGCGGTGAAGGCGATGAAGACGGTCCGGCTGTAAGTGCTCCAGGCAGATGGGGAGTTTTTGTTGTCCATGAGAATGTCTCGTCGATTTGTTTCGGGAAGGGCTTCGCAGTCATCAACCGCGTCAACCGATGCCGTCATAGGTCACGTAAGCCATCATGCCCGTCGCCATGTGGTAGAGGTGATGGCAGTGAAGCGGCCAGCGGCCGGGATTGTCGGCGTCGAATGCCAGGACGACGCTCGCCATCGGCGGCAGCAGCACGGTATCCCTGACGGCTCCTGCGACCGGCGCTCCATTGACGGCGCGTACCTGGAAATGGTGGCCGTGCAGGTGCATCGGATGCGCCATCATCGAGGTATTGCTGATCACCACTTCGATCCGCTCGCCGCGCTTCACGACAAGACCGTCCGCGCCATCGATTCCCCAGGTGTAGGCTGCCATGTCGCCCGTCAACGAAAGTTCGAAGCGGCGGTCCGCCGCGCGGGCTGCCAGCGGGATGACGGGATGCAGCCGCTGTTCGAGATCGAGCCCGAGGACCGGCCCCCTCGCCTCGCCATCAACGGCGATCCTGCGAATATCCGCACCCGCGGTGGCAAGGATGATGCCCGTCCGTTCCACGGCTCCCTCGCGCAACGCGAGGACGGGAAACGCACCGCCGTTCTTCGGAATGCTGATGCGGATATCGAGACGCTGACCCATGGAGACAGGGAAAGACGTCCCCGTGACCGGCTGCACGCCCTGCCCGTCGACGGCGACCAATTCCGCGGAAAGGCTGCCCGTGTCGATGGTGAAGGCAGTCGCCGTGGCGCCGTTGATGATGCGCAAACGAACCTGGCCGCCTTTCTCGACCCTTACGACATCGGGATCGTCGAGCGTCCGGTCGTTGGCGAGATAGGCGTCATATTCGATGTCGTTGAGGTCCATCGCCGACGTGGCCGCCATCGGCATGCCCATCGTCGACATGCCCGTCATCGGCATCTGATGCCCCTGCATAGTCTTCATTGTCTGCATCATGCCCTGATGGCCAGACCGCATGCCATGCCCGGCGCTCACACCCTTCAGCCCTTCAAGCAGTTCCTCCGGGGATTTGAACGAGAAGTCATGGAGCAGGATCACGACCTCCTGCTCGTCGCGGGCGCGATCTTCGGCAGTCCGCACGATCAGCGGTGCAGCGAGGAGGTTCTGCTCCTGCAGCGTATGGGCATGCATCCAATGCGTGCCACCCGCGCCGACCGGGAAGATGTAGCGGCGGGTCTCGGACGGCTTCAGGAGTGCGGCCGGGTTGTCGGGTACGCCGTCGGCCGCCCAGGGCGGCGTCAGACCGTGCCAGTGGATCAGAGTGGGCTGGTCGATAGCGCTCGACAGCGCGACATCGAATTCCGTTCCGGCATCCAGCGTCAGCCCCGAACTGCTGTCTGGCTGGACGAGGCCGAAGACTCGGGCAGACTTGCCCCTGACGTCTATGGTCCTGTATCCGACGGAGAGGCTGCGAGGCGCTCCCTGTGCAGATGTGGATCTTGCGTCCTGCGAAAAGGCGCGGACGGGACGGAGGGCGGCCGATGTGCCAAGCGCTGCTGCGCCGACCATCAGACCGTTAAGAAAATCACGGCGGTTCATTGCAATTGGTCCTGTTTCCGGATCGGCTGCGCCGATCATTGGTCTTGGGCACCCGTGAGGAAGCCCGTCGAAATGGCCGGATGCCGCAACGGAGCGGCTTCCGGAATCCTCAGACCGGAAAACGGGGGGGACCAAGCGTCGGCGGAAGCGCCAGACCGTGACCGGTCTGGTCGCGCCATGCAAAACGGAGGAAGGAGCCAATGGCTGCCGGCGCCTCCGGCCTGTCCATATTCGTCAGGACGACACAGAAGCCGCATGGAACGGCGCAGCAGCTCTTGTGGTCGGGAATGTGAAGGCCGCCCTTGACCGAGGCGTGGACGGCCTCCTGGATCGAGGAGCGTTCGAAGCCGGAGTGCTCGTGAACGGAATGTTCATGGCACCGCATCGCCTGCACGCCTGCCGTCGGCGCGAAGAGAAGCGCAAGCCCGACCAGCACGGTCAGCACTGCGTTCATCCATGCGAACCTGCGGCGATCGGCTGCCATGCGTGCGGCTCCGTTCCCCTGATCAGCCGAAGCGACGGCTGATGGCGTTGAAGATAGTGCCGATCAACGCTCCCGCATAGCCCCCGAAGACGATACTCTGAACAACGCCCAGCGCCAGGCTCTGCAGATCGAAGCCGGTCAGTCCCAGATAGAACTGCAGCCAAGTCCGGTGCAGACCCCATTCCGGAGCGACGAAGCCGAGCAGCATGCACAGCAGAAACGAGATGGTAGCGAAGGAGGCAAGTGTGGCGGCAAGGACTGGAACGGAGACATGCGCGGACACTGCCGGAGACGCCTCGGAACCAGGGTGCAGGATCGTGTTCACCATTGTAGATCCTCCGATGGGGCTGTTCGCGCAGCCATCACGACCCGACTACTTTGGACCCTTCCGACCGCGCATTCCTTGATTCAAGTCAACAATGCCGGAGCCCGCCGGACAAGAGTTACCACAGCCCTGGATGTAGCCATTCGAAGTGGCGTATCCCCTCAAAAGCAGCATCATGATCGGCATGTCGGCGGCGTCGAACCAATGGGCGCAGCCGGCGCCGAGCTCCGTGCACGACACCAGGACCGGCGCCCGGCGCCCCCGCTACAAAAGGCATGCGTTGGCTTTCCACGGGACAGATTTCGACCTGAACGCGAATAACGGCCGCTCGTCATCCAGATGTATTATTCCGGAAGTACGCCGCTTGTTGCGATTGTTCCGAAAGCAACGATGGAGAACCACCATGACTGACGTCGACACCAGCAAACTGTCTTGGGACGAGTGGGACGAACTGCACAATCCGCCGCCGGCCGAGACCGAATTCGACCGCGTGGTGGAAAGTGCCCTTTCGCGGCGCGGCTTCCTCGGCGGTGTCCTTGCCATCGGCTCCGCCGCGGCTGCGATGGGCACGCTCGGCAACCTGATGTCGTCCACCTCTGCCCAGGCACAGCAGGCAGCCTCGGCCGGCCGCTTCGCGTTCAAGCCGATCCCCGTCTTCACCGACAATACGATCCATGTACCCGAAGGTTACAGCTGGAAGCCGCTCGCCAAGTGGGGGCAGCCGCTGTTTAAGGGCGTGCCGGACGTTGACCCTGTGAAGGGTGTGAGCCTCAAAAACTCCGATAAGGTGTTTGGTGAAAACACCGACGGCATGGAACTCTTCGTCGTCGGCGACCACCAGCTGATCGCCGTCAACCACGAATATGTGAACCCCGAAATCAACCTGCCGCATCGCGAAAAGGGCACTCCGGCCAATCTCGATGAAGTGCGCATCCTGCAGAACATGCAGGGCGTCACCGTCATGGAAGTGGCCGAAGGGGAAAATGGCTGGGAGATCGTGCTCGACAGCCCGTTCAACCGTCGCATCCATCACAACACGCCGATGAAGCTCTCCGGCCCGGCCGCCGGCTCGGATCTCATCAAGACCGCAGCCGACCCGAACGGCACCGACTGTCTTGGGACCTTCAACAATTGCGGCGCCGGCCGCACGCCGTGGGGCACCTACCTCACCTGCGAAGAGAACTTCAACGGCTATTTCGGCACGACCGACGCCGCCTTCAAGCTGCCCGATGACTACAAGCGCTACGGCATCGTCGCCGAGACGCGTTATGCCTACGAGAAGTTCGACGAACGCTTCGACGTCGCCAAGAACCCGAACGAACCCCGCCGCGCCGGCTATATCGTCGAGATCGATCCGTCGGACGCCTCCTCGACCCCGGTCAAGCGCACGGCGCTCGGCCGCATCAAGCATGAGAACGCCGCCGCCGTGGTCGCACGCGACGGCCGTGTGGTCGTCTACATGGGCGACGACGAGCGTGGCGAATTCCTCTACAAGTTCGTCTCCAACGGCATCTACGTACCGGGCGGCGACACCTCGAAGCTGCTCGACGAAGGCACGCTCTTCGTCGCCAAGTTCTCCGACGACGGTACGGGCGAATGGGTCGCGCTGACGCCGGAATCGACCGGCATGAAGATGGACGAGATCTGCGTCTTCACCCGCCAGGCCGCCTCCAAGGTCGGCGCCACGACGATGGACCGTCCGGAATGGGTCGCCGTCAACCCGGTCGCCATCGAGGCCTATTGCGCGCTGACCAACAATTCGAACCGCGCCGTGAGCAAGGACGGCAAGATGAAGTCGAACGCCGGCGGCGACGTCATGGCGCTCAACGCGGCCAATCCGCGCGAGAAGAACGAGTACGGCCAGATCGTGCGCTGGTATCCGGAAAACGACGACCATGCCGACGGCAAGTTCAAGTGGGACCTGTTCGTCATGGCCGGCAATCCGGACGTGCACAAGGAAGGCCCCTATGCCGGTTCGTCCAACATCAACTCCGGCAACATGTTCAACTCGCCTGATGGCATGATGTTCGACTCGACCGGTCTCTTGTGGATCCAGACCGACGGCGAGGACACCAATGAGGGCGAATTCCTCGGTCAGGGCAACAACCAGATGCTCGCCGGCGATCCGGTCACCGGCCGCATCGAGCGTTTCCTGACCGCGCCCAAGGGCGCGGAAGTCACCGGCCAGACCTGGTCGGCCGACAAGCGCACCCACTTCGTCGGCATTCAGCATCCCGATGCTCCCTTCCCGGATGGCGAAGGCAAACTGCCACGCTCGACCGTGGTCGCAATCAAGCGCGACGACAATGCGCTCGTTGGATAGCCGCTAGATGCCACGAAACGGTTTGGGGGCGCTGACGTCAGCGCCCCCAACACGGGCTGCGATGGCGTTGCCCTGGCCAGGGAGTGCGTAGGCGATACCTCGCTATGCCGCTGAATCTCATCTTCCGTCATTTGAAACTTGTTATCGCGGGACACTGATCCGCCCGGTCACGCCGCCCTCTCCGGCGCAGATCAATGCAAAAACGCCCGGAAGCGGCAGCCGCTTCCGGGCGTTTTTTTGATTGCCGATGCCTGTGTCAGGCTCTCAACGGCGCTGGTTATAGACGTCTACGCAGACGGCACCGAGAAGCACCAGCCCCTTGATGACCTGCTGGTAGTCGATGCCGATGCCGAGGATCGACATGCCGTTGTTCATCACGCCCATCAGGAATGCGCCGATGACGGCACCCGTCACCTTGCCGACGCCGCCATAGGCCGAGGCACCGCCGATGAAGCAGGCAGCGATGACGTCAAGCTCGAAGCCGGAGCCGGCCTTCGGGGTTGCACTGTTGAGGCGGGCCGCGACGACGAGGCCGCCGAGCGCTGCCAGAACGCCCATGTTGACGAATGTCCAGAAGACGAGGCGCGTGGTCTTGATGCCGGAGAGTTCGGCAGCGCGGGCGTTGCCGCCGACCGCGTAGATCTGCCGCCCGATGATGGTGCGGTTGGTGAAGAAGCCGTAGGCCGCGACCAGCACCGCCATGATGATCAGCACGTTCGGCATGCCGCGGTGCGACGAGATCAGATAAGCGACATAGCCGATCGCGGCCAGAACCACGATGTTCTTGCCGATGAAGAAGCCCATCGGTTCGCTCTCCACGCCGTGCGAGATGCGGCGGGCGCGGCTGCGGAAGTTCTGCCAGACGAGCGCTGCGGCAAGCAGCAGGCCGAGAATGAACGAGGTCAGGTAGACGCCGCCATCGGAGGAGATGAGCTCGACGACATAGCCGGACGACAGCTTCTGAAAGATCGGCGGGAACGGACCGATAGCCTGGCTGCCGAGAATGGCGATCATGAAGCCGCGGAAGACAAGCATGCCCGCCAGCGTCACGATGAAGGACGGTATCTTGAAATAGGCGACAAAGTAGCCTTGAATGGCGCCGATGAGCCCGCCGACCACGAGGCAGATCACGATCGAGCTCGCGAAATCAAAGCCCCACCGGACCATCAGAAGCCCGGCCAGGCCGCCGATGAAGCCGGCAACCGAGCCGACCGAGAGGTCGATATGGCCCGTCACGATCACCATCAGCATACCAAGCGCCATGATGACGATATAGCTGTTTTGCAGGACGATATTGGTTACGTTGAGCGGCTTGAGGAGAATGCCACCGGTCGCGAACTGGAAGAAGATGACGATCACGACCAGCGAGATCAGCATCCCATAGTCGCGCAGGTTATCTTTCCAGAAACTCGTTGCCAGCTTGGGAGCGGTGATTGCTTCCTGCGGGGTGGTCATGATTATCTCCCTTTGCGACGCATGATGGCGCGCATGATATTTTCCTGCGTTGCCTGCTCGCCGGCCACTTCGCCGACGAACTCACCCTCATGCATCACCATGATTCTATCACAGGTGCCGATCAGTTCTGGCATTTCGGACGAGATCACGATGACGGCTTTTCCGGCATCCGCAAGTTCGTTGATGATGGAATAGATTTCGTACTTTGCGCCGACATCAATGCCACGCGTTGGCTCATCCAGGATCAGGATGTCGGGCCCGGTGAACAGCCATTTCGACAGCACCACCTTCTGCTGGTTGCCGCCGGAGAGCTTGCCGGTTTCCTGGTAAACGGTATGGCTGCGGATCCGCATCCGGGTGCGGAACTCCTGGGCCACCTTCATTTCCTGGATGTCGTCGATGACCCCGCGGTTCGAGACGCCGCCGAGATGCGCAAGCGAGATGTTCTTGCGGATGTCTTCCGCCAGAATGAGCCCCAGGTGCTTGCGGTCTTCGGTCACATAGGCGAGACCCGCCTTGATGGCGCGATGCACGTCCGACGTATCGACTTCCTTGCCGTGGATCTTCACCGTGCCCGTGATGTCGCGGCCGTAAGTGCGGCCGAAGACGCTCATGGCGAATTCGGTGCGGCCGGCGCCCATGAGGCCCGAAATACCGACGACCTCGCCGGCGCGGACCTTCATGGATACATTCTTGACAACCTGCCGGCTTGCGTGCAGCGGATGATAGACGGACCAGTTTTCGACTTCGAAGATGACCTCGCCGATCTTGGGGGTGCGGGCCGGATAACGGCTTTCGAGGTCGCGGTCGACCATTCGGCGGACGATCTCATCCTCGTCGACGGTGCCTTCGTGGCAGTCGAGCGTGCCGACGGTCCGGCCGTCGCGCAGAACGGTGATGCGGTCAGCGACCTCTGTGATCTCGTTCAGCTTGTGGCTGATCATGATCGAGGTGATGCCGTTGCGGCGGAATTCCTTGAGCAGTTCGAGAAGTGCTGCGCTGTCGGTTTCGTTGAGCGACGCAGTCGGCTCGTCCAGGATCAGCAGGCGCACTTCCTTCGACAGCGCCTTGGCAATTTCGACCAGCTGCTGCTTGCCGACGCCAAGATTGGTGATGAGTGTTTCCGGCGCTTCGGTGAGCCCGACCTTGGCCAGGAGCTGCTTGGTGAGCCTGTAGCGCTCGTCGCGGTCGATCACGCCGTATTTGGATGGCGCCTTGGCGAGAAAGATATTCTCGGCAATCGACATCAGCGGAATGAGGGCAAGCTCCTGGTGAATGATGATGATGCCGAGCTTTTCGGAATCGTTGATGTCGCGGAAGTGCCGCTCCTCCCCATCGAAGAGGATCGAACCTTCGTAGGAGCCATGCGGATAGACTCCCGAAAGCACCTTCATCAACGTTGATTTACCGGCTCCGTTTTCGCCGACGAGCGCATGGATCTCGCCTTCCTTGACGGTGAAGCTGACATCGGAAAGCGCCTTGACGGCGCCAAAGCTCTTCGAAATGCCCCGCATCTCGAGGATCGGCGGCTTTTCGGGAAGAGAGACGGGATCGAGCATGATCACTCCGCAATAAGAAAGCCCGCGCAGCGGATTGCTCCGCTGCGCGGGTCGATGAGATTACTTGACCTGAGCTTCGGTGTAGTAACCGCTGCCGATCAGGATTTCTTTCCAGTTGGTCTTGTCGACGATAACCGGCTTCAGCAGGTAGGACGGAACGACCTTCTTGCCGTTGTCGTAGGTCTTCGTGTCATTCACCTGGGGCTCCTTGCCGCTCATGACCGCATCCACCATGTCGACAGTCACTTTAGCAAGTTCGCGGGTATCCTTGAAGATGGTGGAATACTGCTCGCCAGCAAGGATCGACTTGACCGACGGAACTTCCGCGTCCTGGCCGGTTACGATCGGCATCGGCATGTCGCCGCTGCCGTAACCGACACCCTTCAGGGAAGACAGGATGCCGATGGAGATGCCGTCATAGGGAGACAGAACGCCGTTCAGCTTCTTGTCGGAATAGGTGGACGACAGGATTGCGTCCATGCGAGCCTGTGCCGTCGCGCCATCCCAACGAAGGGTCGCAACCTGGTCCATGCCGGTCTGGCCGCTGCCGACGACCAGCGTACCCTTGTCGATCAGTGGCTGAAGCACGCTCATCGCGCCGTTGTAGAAGAAGTAGGCGTTGTTATCGTCCGGAGAACCGCCGAAGAGTTCGATGTTGAACGGACCCTTTTCGGTGTCGGCCTTCAGGCCCTTCACGAGCGACGTCGCCTGCTGCACGCCGACCTGGAAGTTGTCGAAGGTGGCGTAGTAGTCGACGTTCGGCGTGTCACGGATCAGGCGGTCATAAGCGATGACCTTGATCTTCTGGTCGGCAGCCTGCTGCAGAACGTCAGAAAGCGTCGTGCCGTCGATCGACGCAACGACGAGAACCTTGGCACCTTTGGTGATCATGTTCTCGATCTGGGAAAGCTGGTTCGGAACGTCGTCTTCCGCATACTGCAGATCGACCTGATAGCCGCGCTCCTTGAGAACCTTCACCATGTTGTCGCCGTCGGCGATCCAGCGCGCCGAAGACTTGGTCGGCATAGCGACGCCGACGAGACCCTTTTCCTGAGCTGCGGCAGGCGCAGCAAAGGCCAGGCCCGCCAGCATGGCGGCCGTGGTCATATATTTCAAGATGCTCATGTAGTACTCCTCCTTGAGGTCGGCTCCCCTTGAGCCGCCGTAGCTAAGGTTAGGGCGGCCCCCCGCCGCCCCTGGGGATCGTTACCGATCAGTGGTTATCGCGCGGCAGCCCGGCTGTCTGGGCGATCCGCTGGTATTTGACGGCCGGTTCAAGAACCGCGCCGGTTTCCATCTGACCCACGATGCCTCGCTGGATTTCCTGCCAGGGGGTCTGATGCTTCGGATAGTGGTAACCACCGTTTGCTTCCAAAGCCTTACGGCGTTCGGTTAATTCTTCGTCAGAGATCAGGATGTTGGCCGTGCCCCGTCCGAGATCGATGCGCACGCGGTCACCGGTCCGCAGCAGCGCAAGGCCGCCACCCGCCGCCGCTTCCGGCGAAGCATTAAGGATGGACGGGCTGCCCGACGTGCCGGACTGACGTCCGTCGCCGATGCAGGCGAGCGACGAAATACCCTTCTTCAGGAGGTAATCGGGCGCGCGCATGTTCACGACTTCCGCCGCTCCAGGATAACCGATCGGACCGGCGCCGCGCATGAAGAGGACGGTATGCTCGTCGATCTCCAGCGACGGATCGTCGATCCGGTGGTGATAATCCTCCGGTCCGTCGAATACCACGGCCCGGCCCTCGAATGCCTCCGGGTCGGCCGGGTTCGACAGATAACGTTCGCGGAATTCCGGCGAAATGACGCTGGTCTTCATGATCGCGGACGAGAAGAGATTGCCGCGCAGCACGCGGAAGCCGGCCCGCTCCTTGAGCGGCTCTTCGTAGCGGCGGATAACCTTGGCATCCTCGATAATGGCGCCGCGGCAGTTCTCGCCGATCGTCTTGCCGTTCACGGTCATAGCGTCCTCGTGAATGAGGCCCTGTTCCATGAGCTGGTTGACGACCGCCGGCACGCCGCCCGCGTGGTAATAATCTTCGCCGAGATATTCGCCGGCCGGCTGGAGGTTGACCAGCAGCGGCACCTCTTCACCATAGGTCTGCCAGTCGTCGACGGTGAGTTCGACGCCGATATGGCGGGCGAGCGCATTCAGATGGATCGGGGCATTGGTGGAGCCGCCGATCGCGGAATTGACGCGGATCGCGTTGATGAAGGCTTCCTTGGTCAGGATATCGGAAGGCTTCAGATCTTCCTTCACCATCTCGACGATGCGAAGGCCGGTCAGATAGGAAACCTCCTGGCGGTCGCGGTAAGGTGCCGGGATGGCCGCCGAACCCGGCAGCTGCATGCCCAGCGCCTCGGCCAGCGAATTCATCGTCGTTGCCGTGCCCATGGTGTTGCAGTAACCGGTAGACGGCGCCGACGACGCGACCAGCTTGACGAAGCCTGCATAATCGATCTCGCCCTTTGCGAGCAGCTCGCGGGCTTTCCAGACGATCGTGCCCGAACCGGTGCGCTCGCCGCGGAACCATCCGTTCAGCATTGGTCCGACCGACAGAGCGATCGCGGGAATGTTGACCGTGGCGGCGGCCATGAGACAGGCCGGGGTCGTCTTGTCGCAACCGATGGTGAGGACGACGCCATCGAGCGGATAACCGTAGAGCACCTCGACGAGGCCGAGATAGGCCAGGTTACGGTCGAGACCTGCTGTCGGACGCTTGCCGGTCTCCTGGATCGGATGAACCGGGAATTCGATCGCGATGCCGCCGGCCTCCCGGATGCCTTCGCGCAAGCGATGAGCAAGCTCGAGGTGATGGCGGTTGCACGGAGAGAGGTCGGAGCCGGTCTGCGCGATACCGATGATCGGCCGATCCGACTGAAGTTCTGCCTGGCTGAGGCCGAAATTCATGTAGCGCTCAAGATAAAGCGCCGTCATGTCGACATTCGCCGGGTTGTCGAACCAGGCGCGCGAGCGGAGCTTCTTCACCTCCTGGCGGCGGTGCTCGGTTTCGGCGATCTCATTGGATGGAGCGTTCTCTGAATTGCTCATAATCAGTCCTCGAATGCATCTGTTTGAATGCGCCGGCCCAGCATGAAGGCATCGGCGACATGCACCAGCGGCGAAAAGTCGGCATCGCTCCGGCCGGCAGCCACCAATGCTACGAAATCACGATAAAGGTTACGGTACTCGCGGTCCTCTTCGAGAATCGCGTTTTGACCATCGACAAAAAGCCGGCTGCCGCCATGCGTCAAAACGACCGGGCCCTCGTCGGTCTCAACCCGGATATCCCATGTCTGTGGGCCAGTCTGCCGCCAGTCGAATTCCGCCGCCACCGGAAGCCCGCTATCGGTCTCGAATGCAAGGCTGGCGGCGATCGGTGCCGCGCGGTTGGCCGGGAAGGTCAGCTCGGACCGGGTGAGGTGGAATTTTTCCGGCATGATTTGAGTGACGATCGACAATGCATTGATGCCCGGATCGAATACCCCGAGACCGCCCGGCTCCCAAATCCAGGCTTGACCCGGATGCCAGTGACGGACGTCTTCCTTCCACTCCACAGCCACGCTGCGGATCTTTCGCTTGGCGAGCAGCGCGCGTGCCGGCTCGACTGCGGCAGCGGCGCGCGAATGCCAGGTCGAAAACAGCGTCAACCCTTTCGCCCTTGCGAGTGCCTCCAAGGCGTAGACCTCGGACAGCGTCGCGCCCGGCGGCTTTTCGAGCATCACGTGCTTGCCGGCGTCGAGCGCCGCCTTGGCCTGCTCGAAGCGGCCTTGCGGCGGCGTACAGAGAGAAACGGCGTCAACTTCCACGCCCGATGCAAGCAGATCGCCGATTTCGTGGAAACAGGCGACGCCGTCGAGCTGGGCATGGCGGCTTGCGACGGCTACAAGCTCGATGCCGTCGGTCGCCTTGATCGCGCCGAGATGCTGATCTCTTGCGATTTTTCCGAGACCGACGATGGCAAGACGAATAGAAGCCATGGGACCCTCAGAGCTTCTTGATCGTAACCGGCTTGTCGGCGGCAACCGTCAGGCGGTTGACGAGCGGCAGCTTGAAGGGAGCCGCAGCGATCTCGAACACGTCACCTGGCTCCGTCTTGACCCCTTCCGAGAAGGAAAGCGTAGCCGTACCGAAGAAGTGGACATGCAGATCGCCCGGTTCGCGGAACAGCTCATATTTGAAATTGTGATGCTCGAGATTGGCGATCGTATGAGACATGTTCGCCTCCCCGGAAAGGAAGGGCTTCTCGAAGATCACCTGATCGCCGCGACGCACCCGCGACGTGCCCTCTACATGATCGGGCAGATCGCCGACAAGAAGCTCAGCGCCCAGCGAGGCCTGCCGAAGCTTCGAGTGGGCAAGCCAGAGATAGTTGCCTTTTTCGGTCACATGGTCGGAAAATTCGTTGGCAAGGCAGAAGCCGATGCGGAAGGGCGTACCGTCCGGTCCGATCAGATAGATGCCGGCAAGCTCCGGCTCTTCGCCGCCATCGAGCGCGAAGGCGGGCGAAACGAGATTTTCGCCGGTTGCGCGCAACTGCGAGCCATTGCCCTTGTAGAACCATTCCGGCTGCGCGCCGATCTGCCCCAGATCAGGCTTGCCGCCCTCGACACCCATGAGGAACATGCGCATGGAATCGGTGGGCTTTTCCGAGGACTGAGCGGCCTTGTGCATCTTGTCGCGGCCGTCCGCGGAACCGAGATGGGTGAGCCCCGTCCCGGCTACGACGAAATGGCCGGGATCCGGATGCGTGATCGGCAGAGCAAGACGGCCCTCCTCGGCAGCCTTTTGAACATCCACGGCATCGCCCAGGCCCGCGGCATCGATGCGCTGCGCCAGCGTCTGGCCGGCGGCAATTGCCTGCTGAGCGAGCTCATATGTCGAAGAAACGCCCTGCACTATACGTGCAGCCCCTTCTCCATCCCATGCGACGACCTGCAGCTTGCCGCTGCCATCTTTAACCTGAAGAACGCGCAACATCGATTCCGTTACCCAATGATTTCATATTCTGCATGGCGTCTCCTGCCACCATGCGCCTCCCACCAGAACCTTCGGATCCGATGCAGTCATAAATACGACTATTGGATTGATCGCCCGCTTGTCAAGAACGATTGGGCAGCCCTTCAGACGCCATGGAAATTTTTCCACATACAGATTCTTTATATATATCAATGCGTTAAAAAACAAGCACAGGTGCTCGAACTGAAGTTTCCCGCAACTTCATCAAAAATGCCTCTTGAAAAAGTAATATTATATGCTCATCCTCGGCTCCGTCAGTTTGCTTCATCTCTGGGAGGATTATAGATGAAAAGAGCACTCGCGGCGGTTACCGTCGCATTCGGCCTGGCACTTGCTTCAGGCGTATCCGCACAATCACTCACCGTTGGCTTCTCGCAGATCGGCTCCGAATCGGGCTGGCGTGCGGCTGAAACCACCGTTACCAAGCAGGAAGCGCAAAAACGTGGCGTGAATCTGAAATTTGCCGATGCGCAGCAGAAGCAGGAAAACCAGATCAAGGCCATCCGCGGCTTCATCGCCCAGGGCGTTGACGCCATCTTCGTGGCACCGGTCGTGGCGACCGGCTGGGACGCAGTCCTGAAGGAAGCCAAGGAAGAGAAAATCCCGGTCATCCTGCTCGATCGTGAGATCGATGCGCCGAAGGACCTCTACCTGACCGCTGTTACGTCCGACACCGTCTTCGAAGGCAAGGTCGCCGGCGAGTGGCTGGTCAAGGAAGTCGGCTCCAAGGATTGCAAGGTTGTTGAGCTTCAGGGCACGACTGGCTCCTCGCCCGCCATCAACCGCAAGAAAGGTTTTGATCAAGCGATTGCCGGCAAGAGCAATATCAAGATCGTCCGCTCGCAGACCGGCGACTTTACCCGCACCAAGGGTAAGGAAGTCATGGAAAGCTTCATCAAGGCCGAAGGCGGCGGCAAGGGTATCTGCGCCGTCTATGCCCACAACGACGACATGGCCGTCGGCGCCATCCAGGCTATCAAGGAAGCCGGCCTGAAGCCCGGCACCGACATCAAGATCGTCTCGATCGATGCCGTGCCGGATATCTTCCAGGCAATGGCCAAGGGCGAAGCCAACGCGACGGTGGAATTGACGCCGAACATGGCCGGCCCTGCATTCGATGCGCTCGAAGCCTATCTGAAGAACAAGAAAGAGCCGCCGAAGTGGATCCAGACGGAATCCAAGCTCTATACGGCCAAGGATGATCCAATGAAGGTCTATGAGGCCAAGAAGGGTCTCGGCTACTAAGTCCTCCCGCTGCCCGGCCTGCTCTTCATTCTGGGCCGGGCGCTAACTGAAACCGGAGCGGAGCCCCCATACCGCTCCGGTTCTTTGATACGTGCGGGAATTATCGGCATGTCAGATTCCAATTCTCTTCTGGAAGCCCGAGGCATAGGCAAGGCCTTTCTCGGCATCACGGCGCTCGACGGCGTCGACTTCTCCCTGAACCGGGGCGAAATCCACGCGCTGCTCGGCGAAAACGGCGCCGGCAAATCGACGCTGATCAAGATTTTGACCGGGGTCTACAGCCGTGACCGCGGAACCATGCAACTTGACGGAAGCGACGTGACCCCGGCAAACGTGGCTGAGGCTCAGGCACTCGGCATCGGTACGGTTTACCAGGAAGTCAATCTGCTGGAAAACCTGACGGTAGCCGAAAACCTCTTTCTGGGGCGCCAGCCGCACCGCTTCGGTCTGATCGACCGCCGCGAAATGCGCCGGCGTTCGAAGGCGCTGCTTGCCCGCTATGGCCTGGACATCGATGTCGACGCCCTGCTCTCCTCCTATTCGGTGGCCGTCCGCCAGATCGTCGCGATCGCCCGTGCAGTGGATCTGTCCGGCAAGGTCCTGGTTCTCGACGAACCGACCGCCAGCCTCGATTCCCATGAGGTCGAGATGCTGTTTTCGGTGCTGCGCCGGCTCCGCGAAGAAGGCCTCGGCATCATCATCATCACCCATTTCCTGAACCAGGTCTATGCGATTGCCGACCGCGTCACGGTTTTGCGCAACGGGCGGTTGGTTGGCACGCGAAAACTTTCGGAACTGCCGCAGCTGGAACTTATCTCGATGATGCTCGGCCGCGAATTGCAGCACATCACCCGCGAACATCAGGCCCAGGACGAGACGGTTGCGGCAACCGCCGAGGCGCCCATACGCTTCGCAAATTATGGCAAGCGCGGCAGCGTGGCGCCCTTCGACCTTGATATTCGCCCCGGCGAAGTGGTCGGCATTGCGGGCCTCCTCGGCTCCGGGCGGACCGAGACCGCGTTCTTGCTCTTCGGCATCGATCGGGCCGACAGCGGCACTGCGACGATAGACGGCCGGCCGGTTTCCTTGACTTCCCCCGAGGCGGCGATCGTCAACGGCTTCGGCTTCTGCCCCGAGGAACGCAAGACCGATGGCATCATCGGCGACTTCTCGGTTGCCGATAATATCGCTCTGGCGCTGCAGGCCCGGCAAGGCTGGTCAAAGCCGATCTCCTCGCGTGAAAAGCACGCTCTGGCCGAAAGCTTCATCAAATCCCTCGATATCCGCCCGCCGGATGCCAACCGGCCGATCAAATTCCTGTCCGGCGGCAACCAGCAGAAGGCGATCCTCGCCCGCTGGCTGGCGACCGAGCCGCGCCTGCTGATCCTCGACGAACCGACACGCGGCATCGATATCGGCGCGCATGCGGAAATCCTCAAGATGATAGAACGCCTGTGTTCGGAGGGCATGTCCCTGGTGGTGATCTCGTCGGAACTTGAGGAACTGACGGCGGTCGCCCACCGGGTCATCGTGCTTTCCGACCGGCGGCATGTGGCGGAACTGTCCGGCGACGCCTTGACGGCCGACAATATCATGCAGGCAATCGCCACCTCCGCCCGTACGGAGGCCGCGTGATGAACCGTCTCACCCGCCGCCTGCGCCGCCTCGCCCCGCAGATGGTCGCGCTGGCGATCATTCTCGCGCTGATCACGGCGATCGCCCCCGGCTTTCTGACGATCTCCTTCCAGAACGGCCGCCTCTACGGCAGCCTGATCGACATTCTGGTGCGTGCCGCCCCGGTAGCACTGCTGACGATCGGCATGACACTGGTGATCGCGACCCGAGGCATCGACCTTTCGATCGGCGCGGTGATCGCCATTTGCGGCGCCGTTGCTGCAACCCTCATCAGCAAGGACTATCCGCTCTCGGTGGTGATCCTCACATCGCTCTGCGTCGGCCTGGTGTGCGGCTTGTGGAATGGCGTCCTCGTCGCACTCCTCGACATTCAGCCGATCATTGCCACCCTGATCCTGATGGTGGCCGGGCGCGGCATTGCGCAGCTGATCACCGAGGGCGTCATTCTCACCTTCAACAATGACGGCTTTTCTGCCCTGGGCTCCGGTTCGCTGGCCGGCATCCCGGTTCCGATCCTGATCTGGATCCTGGCGGCGCTTCTGATCGGCGTGCTCGTCAGGCGCTCTGCCCTGGGCTTCCTGATCGAAGCGACCGGCATCAACCGGCGCGCCGCGACCCTTGCCGGCGTACGGGCGCGGTTCCTGCTGTTCTTCGTCTATGCCATATCCGGTATCTGCGCAGCCGTAGCCGGCCTGATCGTGACCGCCGACATCCGCGGCGCCGACGCCAACAATGCCGGTCTCTGGCTGGAGCTGGATGCAATTCTGGCAGTCGTCATCGGCGGAACATCGCTCAATGGCGGCCGGTTCTCGATCACCGCTTCGTTGATCGGCGCGCTGATCATCCAGTCGATCAATACCGGCATCCTGGTTTCGGGCTTCCCGCCGGAATTCAACCTCATCATCAAGGCGGGCATCATCATCGTCGTGCTGACACTCCAATCTCCGGCGATCATGAACCTGCTCGGCTTCGTGAAAGCGGCGAAGACCCGGCCGGAAACGGCAGCCAGCAAAGTGGAGGGAGCAGCGCGATGATCCATACCCGCAACCTGCCCTTCGTCACCACGCTCGGCATCTTCGTCATCGCCTACGCGCTCTGCATCCTGCAGTTCCCGAACATGCTGTCGACCCGGGTGATCGGCAATCTCCTGACCGACAATGCCTTCCTCGGCATTGCGGCGGTCGGGATGACATTCGTCATACTTTCGGGCGGCATAGACCTGTCCATCGGTTCGGTTATTGCATTCACCAGTGTCTTCGTCGCCGTGCTGGTCGGATCGCTGGGAGTCCATCCGCTCGCCGCCTTTACCGTAGTGCTGGTGATCTCAACGCTGTTCGGCAGCTTAATGGGAGCGATGATCCGCTATCTCGGCATCCCGCCCTTCGTCGTCACCCTTGCGGGAATGTTTCTTGCCCGCGGCGCGGCCTACCTCATCTCGACGGAGTCGGTACCGATTTCGCACGAGGTCATCGATACGATCCAGGGCTTCTATTTCCGATTTCCGGGCGGAGGCAGGCTGACGGCGCTCGCCATGCTGATGCTGCTGGTGTTTGTCGTCGGCGCCTTCGTTGCCGGCCGGACCCGCTTTGGCGCCAATGTCTATGCGATCGGCGGCAGCGAACAATCTGCGGAACTGATGGGGGTGGCGGTCGGACCGACGACCATCGGTATCTATGCCCTTTCGGGCTTTCTCTCCGGCCTTTCCGGCATCGCCTATACGCTCTACACGTCTTCGGGCTATTCGCTGGCGACCGTCGGCGTCGAGCTGGATGCGATCGCGGCGGTCGTTATCGGTGGCACGCTGTTAACGGGCGGCGTCGGTCTTGTTGCAGGGACATTCGTCGGAATCCTGATCCAGGGCCTGATCCAGACCTACATCGTCTTCGACGGCACGCTGTCTTCCTGGTGGACCAAGATCGTCATTGGCATTCTGCTCTTCATCTTCATTGTATTGCAGCGCGGGATCATCTGGTATTCGAACAGGCGATTGGCCGAGGGACGGCTTAGGGAGGTTTAATTGGGTCTTCTGGAAACGACGATCAGTGGTCGAAAGCGCCGCAGCAACCACGCGCATGTGGTAGCGGAGCTGGGCCGCGGAATCGTGTCCGGGAAGATACCGGAAGGCTCGCTGCTACCGGGCGATGCAGAACTTTCGGCGCGCTTCGGGGTGTCCCGCACCGTACTTCGGGAAGCCATGAAGACGCTGGCGGCCAAACGGCTTGTCGAAGCGAAAGCAAAGGTCGGAACCCGCGTCCTCGACAAGGCAAGCTGGAACTTCTTCGATCCTGACGTTCTCGGCTGGCGCTTCGAGTCGGGGCTGGACTACGAGTTCATCGAGCACCTGGCGGAAATGCGCATGGCGCTCGAACCAGCCGCGGCAGCTGCTGCTTCCTTGCGTGCTTCCAGCGACGACATTATCGCGCTCTATGCGATCGCCGCCAAGTTCGATGATCTCTCGCACACGCCGGAAACGATCGCCAACGTGGATCTGGAATTCCATCTCGCAATCGCCCGGATGTCCGGCAATCCGTTCATGCGCTCGGCAAGCGCGCTGATCGAGGCAGCGCTGGCCATATCGTTCCAGCTCTCCTCACCGGCCGCTTCTCCCGAAATGATCGACGAGGTGGCCGATAATCATTTGAAGATCGCCCATGCGATAGCATCGCGCGATCCTCAGAAAGCCATTGCCGCCATGCGTCACGTCATCGAGGTCGGCAAGAGCCGTATCCGCAACTCCTTCGAGGTGCCCCTGCCGGCCTGAGCTCATCTTGCCCGGAGTGAAAGCATCAAATTGGCGAGCAGCGCGGTGCGCGGAGCAATGCTGCTCAAGAAGATATGCTCTTCGAATGTGTGAGCACCGGCGCCATCCGCGCCGAGGCCGTCGAGTGTCGGCACGCCTAGGGCTGCTGTAAAATTGCCATCCGACCCGCCGCCGGTCGCCATGCCTTCAAGCTTGATACCGAGATTGCCGGCAATATCGGCCGCGACATCGAACAATCTCCGCCCCTCTTCCGATTGCGCGAAGGGCGGCCGGTTCATCTGCCCGACGATTTCGAAGGTGATGTCGGGATCGACCGGCCGCACCGCCTCGATCCTGCCCGTCACCTCCCTGCCTACGGCATCGTTGGGGACACGGACATCGACCTGCAGCCGGCATTCTGCAGGAACGGTATTGCGTCCCGTCCCGCCGTGGATCGTTCCGACGGTGACCGTCACGCCGCGTTCCGCATCGTTGAGCGCATCCAGCTCGAGCACCAGACGGGCAGCGGCGCGGATGGCGCTCCGGCCCTCCTGCGGCCTCACCCCCGCATGAGCCGCGCGTCCATTCACGGTGATGTCGTACATGGCGACGCCCTTGCGGGCGACGACGATCTTGCCGCCGTCGCGCGCCGGTTCCACAACGAGCGAATATCCGGCTCTCCGCGCGGCCTCCTCCATAAAGGCACGCGAGGACAGGCTGCCCGTCTCTTCGTCCGGCACGAAGATCAGGTCGATCGGCATGTGGTTTCCCTGCTTGACGGCAAGCTTCATGGCTTCGAACGCCATCAGGGCACCGGACTTCATGTCATAGATGCCGGGGCCGTAGAGTCTGTCGCCCTCCTGCCGCAATGGCAGCTGCTTGGCGATGACACCCTCCGCATGTACCGTATCCAGGTGGGCAAGGACGAGCAGGGTCTTTTCATTGCTGCCGGCCGGACGCGGAGAACGGACAGCCAGGATATCGCCGAAGCCGAGGGTGCCTGCCAGCCGCTCCACTTCCAAACCCGCCAGCCTGCTCAAAACCTCGACACGATCTGCAAGACGATTGACGGCGCTCGCGTTGGACGTCGGCGTTTCCATTTCGACCCAGCGCTTCAACTCTTCGATCAGCGCAAGGTCGTCGATGTCTTTGGCGGAAATGGCAAGTGTCATGGAAGAACTACCTGGGAAAGCATGGCGGGCAATGCGAGGCCGCAAAAGCGCGGCCGGCCCACTATAATTAGCCGCCCAAGGATCACCAGAGTTAAATCCGCTCGGCGCTGCCGATACGGACAATCAAGCAGTCATAGTCTCGAAATGCCGTATCATCCGGCCTACATCGGGCTCGTGCCCGGTAAATAGCCGGAAGGCGCCCACCGCCTGAAAGACGGCCATTCCCCCACCATTGAGAACCTTGCATCCACGCTCTCTAGCCTTCTTCAGGAGCGTCGTCTCCAGCGGAAAATAAACGATCTCCGCAACCCAATGATGCGGCTTCAGCAGCTCCGGCGGCAGCGGCATGCCCGGATATTTCGCCATGCCGGTCGGAGTCGCGTGAATGAGGCCCGACGTCGTCTCCATTGCGGAAGCGACATCGCTCGAAGCCGAAATCGTCGTATCCGGAAAGAGTACCGACATGCTTTCCGCCAGCTGCTCTGCCCTCTCCGGCTCTCGGTCGACAACCGTAAGCGTCTTCAGGCCGAGGGAAAGAATGGCGTAAGCGGTGGCAACACCGGCGCCACCGGCACCAAGCTGAACCGCCGCCTGCAAATCTGCATCCGGCAGACCACGCTTGAAACTCTCGGCAAATCCCCACCAGTCGGTGTTATGGCCAAAGCGCTTTCCGTCCTTCAGCACGACGGTGTTGACCGCTCCCAGTGCCCTCGCCTCTTCGGACAGCTCATCGAGATAAGGAATGACGAGCTGCTTGCAGGGATGGGTGATATTCAGTCCGATCAGCCCCCTCGCCTCGGCATCGCGAAGCAGGTCCGGAAGGCTCTCCGGCGTTCGGCCGATCTGATTCAGATCGATGAGCTCGTAGTCGTAGCGGATGCCCTGCGCAGCGCCTTCCACCATGTGCATGGCGGGCGTCAGCGAGGCCTGGATGCCGGCGCCGATCAGCGCGGCCTTCAACGGTTTCAGCAATGTCTCGGCCATGGTTTATGCCTTGTATGCCTGGATGGATCGGCCCGCCCGGTGAAGACGGGCCGATGGAACGGTCACTTCTTGCGTACGGCTTCGAGTTCCCTGAAGAGCAGCGAGACGGTGTCAGCACCGATGTCGGCGCTGAACTTGTCGATCAGCGGCTTCACGGCATCACGCAGCTTCTGGGTTTCGGCCGCGCTGAGCTCATCGACCTGCATGCCTTTCTCCTTGATCTCGGCGACGGCCTTCGCATCCGCCTCGCGCGAGACCTTACGCTGGAAGTCGCGTGCCTCGGTCGCTGCCGACTGGAGGACCGCCTTCTCCTCGTCATTCAGGTTGTCCCAGAACTTCTTGCTGATCAGCACGATCTGCGGATTGTACTGGTGACGGGTGAGCGTCATGTATTTCTGGACTTCGTAGAACTTGGCGTTGATGATGTTGGCGGCCGGATTTTCCTGGCCGTCGACCGTGCCGGTTTCGAGTGCCGTATAGAGTTCGGTATAAGGCAGCGGCACGGCGTTGGCGCCCAGGCTGTTGAACATCTCGATCGGGATCGGCGACTGCAGAGTGCGGATCTTCAGGCCCTTGATGTCTTCGAGCTTGGTGACCGGCCGGCGTTCATTGGTCAGGTTGCGGAAACCGAGTTCCCAGTAGGCAAGTCCGACCAGACCGGTCGCCGGCAGCTTGTCGGCGAGGCTCTTGCCGAATGCGCCGTCCATCACCTTGTCGGCTTCTTCGCCGCTGTTGAAGAGGAACGGCAGGTCGACGGCGCCGAATGCCTTGACGTTGCTTGCCAGAATGCCGGCGTTCAGCACCAGCATTTCCACCACGCCCCCCTGGAGCGCCGAGACGGTCTGGACGTCGCCGCCGAGGACGCCGCCCGGGAACAGCTTCACCTCGATCTTGCCGCCGCTCTTTTCCTTGACGATCTCGGCAAACTTCTCCATCCCGGTGACCTGCGGATGGCCCTTGTTGTTGGCGGCTGCGAATTTGAGCGTATGCGCGCCGATTTCGGCGGACGCCGTACCGGCAAACAACAACGCCGGCAGCGCGATCCCCAGCGCCAGTTTCTTCATCGTGTCGAACATAGTTTCCTCCCAGAGAATGGCCGGGTTCCCCACGGCCGGTTGACATGCATTTTAAAAAGGCACCCCTCGGTCTCACCGCGCGAACCAAGCGACCGGCACGGTCACCAGCTGCGGAAAGAGGACGAGAAGGAAAAGGACGATCAGCTCGGCGATCATGAACGGCATCACGCCCTTCATGAGGTCTTCCATCGACAGCTTGGACACGCCGCAGATGACGTTGAGCACGGTGCCGACCGGCGGCGTGATCAGCCCGATCGAATTGTTGATGATGAACAGCACGCCGAAGTAAACAGGATCGATGCCGGCCTGCTTGATGATCGGCATCAGCACGGGGGTCATGACGAGGATGGTGGGCGTCATGTCCATCGCCGTGCCGACGACGACGATCAGCACCATGATCGCCAGAAGCAGAAGCGTCTGGTTGTCCATCAGAGGTTCGATGAGCGCAACGAGACTGCCCGGCACGTCGGCGACCGTGATAAGCCAGGCGGAGACTGCCGCACAGGCAACCAGGAACATGACCACCGCCGTGATTTTTCCGGCCGCGACGAAGACGGAAAAGAGCTGTGAGGGCGCCAGTTCGCGATAGACGACCATCGACACGAAGAGCGAATAAACGGCTGCCACCACGCCAGCTTCGGTCGGCGTAAAGACGCCGAATTTCAGCCCGACGATGATGATGACCGGCAGCATCAGCGCCCAGATGCTTTCCAGGAAAGCCTCAATGCGAACTTGCCGGCTCTGTCTTTGCGGAAGCTCGAACTGTTCCCTGCGCGCAACGATCAGCCAGGTAATGCAAAGGGCCCCGGCAATCATGAGGCCCGGCACGATGCCGGCGAGGAAAAGCTTGGTGATCGAAACGCCGCCGATAACGCCATAGAGGATGAAACCGATAGAGGGAGGAATGATCGGACCGATGACCGAGGCTGAAGCCAGGAGACCGCCGGTGCGGGCCGGATCATGACCGGACTTGATCATCATCGGAAAGAGCAGCGCGCCGAGCGCTGCGGCATCCGCCACCGCCGAGCCGGAAAGGCTCGACAGAATGCAGGCGGCAAAGATTGCAACGAAGCCGAGACCGCCGCGAATATGGCCGACCATCGCCATGGCGAGGTTGACGATGCGCTTCGAGAGACCGCCGGTATTCATGATCTCGCCGGCAAGCAGGAAGAAGGGCACTGCCATCAGGGGGAAACTGTCCGCACCGTTCAGCACGTTCTGAGCGACGATCTGCGCGTCGAAAATGTCCATATACATCATCAGCGCGACGCCGCTGAGAATGAGCGCGAACGCGATCGGCACGCCGAGTGCCATTGGGCCGAGAAGTGCGCCGAGGAAGATGGTCAGTGTCATGGCGGCTCTCCTCAGACCTTGTTAACGCCGGCAACGGCCGCTTCCGGGTGGCTATCGAGCGCGATCTCCTCCTCGCTGTCACGGACCAGATGGGCCGTCGCGAGATCGATGCGCCCCGTCGCTACCTGGAAGGCGTCATAAAGAATGATGAGGAAGGTCGGGACACCGAAGGCAAGCCCGGCTCCGTAGAACCAGCCCATGGAAATGCCCGTGGCCGGCATGCTGGCCGGAAGGTTTATAAGCGTCTGGGTCCAGCTCCCGCTCACCATCAGCCATGTGGCGGCTAGCATCAGCCCCTGGCCGAGAAGTACTGCGATCTTCGCGGATGCGGGCGGCAGGCGCTTCAGGAGCGAATCCACGCCGAGATGCCCGTGCTCACGCATTGCGACGACTGCACCAAGGAAGGTCAGCCAGACGAAGAAAACGCGCGACAGCTCTTCGGAAGCGGTAATGCCCTGGTTGAAGGCGTAACGCAGCACCACATTGCCGAAGACAAGCACCACCATGGCCGCCAGCAGCAGCGCGATGATCACCTTCAAGGCAAGGAAATACCAGTCGATAATTCGTGTCATTCAGTCCTCCCGAAGCTTCGCCGCCCAATTGCCAAGGTGACGCGTGGAACGTCACCACTTTGCACCTGACAGGAAGCTCTCACCAGCGCCCCCTCCTCAGGACCGCTGATTGGATGATAAAATGTACTAACTAGTGAGTATGTCAAGCATGATCTGTTGAAATTGCCGGTACGGATCGCTATGACTTTGGAAAAGATGCGTAAATTTAAGAAGGCGGGTTGGGGATGGCAGCGAAACGCCAAAACACCAGGAAGAACGATCCGCAGCGCACGCAGGAGGATATTCTGGAGGTCGCGACGGAAGAGTTTTCCACCAACGGCCTTGCCGGCGGCAGGGTCGATGCGATTGCGGAAAAGACCCGCACCTCGAAGCGGATGATCTACTATTATTTCGGCAGCAAGGAAGGCCTTTATCTTTCCGTTCTGGAACGCGCCTACCGCAAGATCCGTACATTGGAAGCCGATCTGCAGCTTTCCAATCTACCGCCGGAACAGGCGTTGCGAACGCTGATCTTCACCACGTTCGAACACGACGAAACCAATCCGGACTTCGTGCGCCTGGTCAGTATCGAAAACATACATCACGCGGCCCACATGCTGCGTTCCGATGCCATCCGTGACCTGAACGTTTCCATCATCGAGACGATCGCAGCAATCCTCGACCGCGGCATAGCCGACGGCGTCTTCACGAGAAGAGCCGATCCGATGGACGTGCACATGCTGATAAGCGCCTTCTGCTTTTTCCGGGTCTCGAACCGATACACCTTCGGCACGATCTTCCGTCGCGATCTCTCCGAACCGGAGACAATGCAGCGCCATAAGGGGATGATCGCCGACGCGGTGATCAGCTATCTCCAGTCCGGAGCCGCGTGAGCGCCCTCACTTAGTTTTTTCGATCGATGAGGATCCTGGTGATTGCTACTCTCTCGGGCAGCGCGATGAGGAATTCGGGATCGCGGTCGAGGTGATGCACCTTGTCGGGATCGCCACCCGTAAACGCTGCCATGGATTCAAAATCGGGCCAGTAGGAGGTGGTGATGAATTCGGTTTCCGCGCCGATGTCATCCCGAAAGAGCTGCACGGCAAGAGCCGTTTTCTCAAGCGGCGGAATGCCTGCCTCCCGCAGATAAGCCTCATATTCATCGGCCACTTCGGCCAGCGTTCGGCCCCGCCAGATTCGTGCGATCGTTGCTTTGGTATCCATGGATGCTCCTCGGCTTCGTCTGCCGGAGGAAGTAGAACAGCGCTAGGAAGAGACAACCTGCTATTCCTTACGAAAAATGGAGCTTCCATTCGAGAAGACTGTCATGCCCGTCACCGCCCCCGCCCCGGCGACAGGAAGGCGGCGATTGCTGCCTCGTCGTGCCCTGCCTCGGATAAAAACCGGTGGGCAAATTGTGCCGCCGCCCCGCGCAACGCATCGTTTGATCGGATAAGATGAAAGGCGACGTGATGTTCGATCGTCCTTTCCGAAACCCGCACGATCCTGCCGCTGGCAAGTGCCGCATCGGCGAGCGGTGGACGGGCGAGCGCAATACCCAGGCCGTGCGAGCAGGCATCGACCACGAGGTTATAGTCCTCGAAGCGCCGGTCATGCCCACGCGGCACGTAGTCCAAACCTTCGGCCGCCAGCCAGCGCCGCCAGGCTTCGATGTTGGAATCATGCAGGATCGGATAATCGAGCAGGGACTTGGCGTCGGGATGCGGGCCTAGTCGTTCCGCCAGCATGGGTGCCGCGATCGGGTAGAGCTCCTCCTGCCAGAGCGGCAAGCTGCGGACGCCGGCCCACGGCCCTTTTCCGCAGCGAATCGCAAGATCGATCCCCTCGCTGAAATCAGCCAGCCGATGTTCGAGCACCAGTTCGAGATGAATGTCCTCGGTCTCCAGCCTGGACAGTCGTGGGAACAACCAGAGCGATGCGACGGATGGTGTCACCGAAAGCCGCACCGCTGTCCTGTTGCGCCGAGGGAGCCATCTCTCGTCCATGTTGGCCAGGATTCCAAGCGCATCTTCGGTGCGGGCCAAAAACCGGATTCCTTCGGGCGTCAGCGTCACGCCCCGCGCTTCACGCAGGAAAAGCCGGACCCCCATCCAGCGTTCCAGCCGCGCGACCTGACGAGAGACGGCCCCGTGTGTCACACCGCCCTCTTCCGCCGCAGCCGAAAAGGACCCGAGGCGAGCGGCCCGGGCAAACGTTTCCAAAGTATCGAGAGGCGGCAAAGTCTGCGAGCTGTGAACCATGCGCACATATGATCATCGATCGCGTTGCTTTTCAAGCATAGATCAACGGCCTAAACCAATGTCGACTACGCCAGACGGAGGCAGACATGAGCACTGTTGCAATGGACTCACCAGCAATGAATGAAAGACAGGGATTTGACTGGATTGCCTTCGCCGCGATCCTCGTGACGATCGTTTTCTGGGCTTCCTCCTTCGCCGCCATCCGCATCGGTCTGGGGGCATTGACCCCGATCGAACTCGCCACCGCACGCTATGTTTCCGCGGCCTTGATCGCAGTCCTTTATCTCGCTGCGGCAAGGCCGGTACTTCCCGCAAGGCGGGATGTCGTGAGGCTTTCCGTCGCAGCGATCCTGTTCATCGCAGCTTATGCGGTCCTGCTGAACATGGGCGAGCGGACGGTCGCCGCGGGGCCGGCAAGCTTCATCATCAACACGATGCCTGTCTTTACTGCGCTGATTGCGACCTTCGTTCTCGGCGAGCGGTTCGGGAAGTGGGGTTGGCTTGGCACGGCGGTCTCGTTTGCCGGCGTCGCTCTTATCGCTGCATCGAGCGAAAACGGCTTCGATCTCGATCCCAACGCCATCCTTATTCTCGGCGCCGCCCTCTGCTCCGCCGTCGCGAGCGTGTTGCAGAAGCCGATCCTTGGTCGGATGCCGGTGCTTGCCGTCACCGCATGGCTGATGCTGATCGGTTCCATTCCCCTGCTCCCGGCGGTACCTTTCACGATACAGGCGCTTGCCGTTGCGCCCGCCGACGTGAACTGGAGCGTCGCATATCTGGTCGTCTTTCCGACCGTGATCGGCTACGTCACCTGGGCAGTCGCCTTGAAGCGCCTGTCCGCAGCCCGGGCCGCAAACTTCCTCTATGGCGTCCCCCCGACCGCCACCTTGATCGGTTTCCTGTGGCTTGGCGAAGTGCCCACCGTAATCGGGGCCGCAGGCGGCATCATAGCGATCCTCGGCGTGCTGATCGTCAATCTGATGCGCAGGAGGTGAAGTACTGCGCTTAGTCAGCCTTAACAGATAGCTACGCCACTTTGTTGAATCGTTCTGGCAGCCGCCCTTGCGGCTGCCTCGACTATTTGCCGTTCACCAGGTTCAGGATGAGTTGATGGACGTTGCCGCCCTCGCTCATCTCGACCTTGTCGAAATCGCTGTTGCGCTTGCGGTGAGTCCTGGAAATCTCGCCGAGTTTCGCGGTCAGCTCCGTCCGGATTTTAGAGCACCTCGGATCGTTGGCGACCGTGAGGCCGACGCTCACCCGCTCGATCTCCTTCACCATGTCGACGATCATAACCCCGTGCACATTTTCGTGCCGACGGACCCCCGCGATGAAGATATCCCATTTCCTCTTAATCTCCGGCGACAAGGGAGAAACGGGCTTTGGCAGCACGTAAGTGATGATCAGCTTCGGTTTTGCCGAGACCAGGGTACAGGCACCATCTGGCTGTGGTTCGTATTTCCTAGTCCAGGTGAGTTTGAAGTTGGTGTGGGCAATGGCCCGAACCTCCTTGCCCACTTTTGGGCCTCTTTCACCGATCGATCCATAGAGATCGATCCCGGAATCGCCGGTAACGGGATAGGTCTGCACCTGTTCGACCGGCTGCCACTGAGCCTGCGCTGATGCCTCCATCGGGAGGAGCGCAAAAGAGGCTGCAGCCCAAAGTCCAATGCCTTTCGTCAACCGATTCCCCTTGCGTGTTTGCGCAAAATCGTAGCGAGAACCGCCACAAGTTTCAATTTCCACCGCCGCCCGTCACCGCATCTGCTCCATACATATAGCCGGCGACAATCCTGATCGGGAAGCGACAACCAGCGCCGACTCGGCCGATTATCAGGTCTTCGGCCTCGCTGCTGGAACCAGCACCCGGTGGGTGATCCGTGAATCGAGATCATACAGGGTAATCGGCGTTTCCCTGCCTATTCGCGTTCCATCCAGGAGACGGATAAGATCATCCCCGCCGCTGACCGGCTGGCCGTCGATCGCCAGGATGAAATCCCCCTCCTTCAACCCGGCCCGCTCCGCGGGACTGCCCGGATCGATGCGGCGAATGCGTACCGTCGTCTCCTGGGTCATCCCAGCCTTCAACGCTATCCGACGCGGCAGCGCGATCGTATCGACGACGATCCCGACAAAAGCCCGGCGTACATGCCCGAAGCGCAGGATTTCGGAGACCACAAAATTCGCCGTGTTAGAGGCGACGGCGAAGGCGATGCCCTGCGCACCGCGGATGACGGCCGTGTTGACGCCGACGACTTCGCCGGCAGCCGAGACGAGCGGACCTCCGGAATTGCCGGGATTAAGTGCTGCATCCGTCTGTATGACGTCCTCGATCAGCCGGCCGGTCGACGCCCTCATCGAGCGTCCGAGTGCCGAAACCACGCCGGCCGTGACCGACCAGTCGAAGCCGAGCGGATTGCCGATGGCAATCGCGACATGGCCGCGGCGCAGTCTCTTCGAATCGCCGAGCCTGGCCCAGGCCTGGACGTCCATGTCGGCACGAACAAGTGCGATATCGGTATCCGCATCGCGCCCGAGCACGCTCGCCTGCCCCACCGCGCCGTCGGCGCTGCGGATGCGCACGGCCTTCGCGTCGCCGACGACATGGTGATTGGTGATGATCAGCCCGTCGGGCGATATGGCAAAGCCGGACCCATGGCCGTTGTCGCCGAGCCGTTCGATGCGGCTGACGGCAGGGCCGACGCGATCAACCGCGCCGGCAACAGTCTCCGAATAGACGTCAAGCAGGGCGCCATCCTCGGGAACAGGAGGATTGATGTCGATGAAACCCATGGCAAGAACTCCAGAAATCCGCGCTTCTGGAAATGGAAGAAGCGGAAGAAGAACAGCATGTGGTGGGTAGGCCGTCGCGAAACAAGAATGCGCTGCGACAGGCCTGAAGCGGACGCCGATTTCATCCCTCGCCATCTGATGCTTACCGGATACACCAGCCGATATCTTCGAATTGCCCCCGTTCGAACCGCCATTAATACTTGACAGACAGTATCATATTTGTGAGCTCGAACTATTCATGAGTCTAGGGGCAAGTTATGAGAATCAAAGTGCGGGTGGGCCTGCTGGCGGCAGGCGTGGTCATCACTTCCATTGGCTGGGCGAAGGCTCAGGATCCCAACGCCGATACGACGCTCGCGCCGATCATTCTCGAGTCGGAAAGCGACGACATCCTCGTTCAGGAAGGATATGTCGCAAAATCCGACCGGATCGGCACGAAGGTGGACACCCCGATCGTCAAAATTCCCCAAGCCGTTTCGGTCGTTACGCAAGATCAGATCGAGGACCAGAAGCCGCGCACCCTCAACGAATCGCTGAGCTATACCGCGGGCGCCAATCCGAACACGTTCGGCTACGATTCCCGCTATGATGCTTTTTATCTTCGCGGCTTCCCGGCCTATTATACCGGTCTCTTCCGCGACGGGTTGAAGCAGTTTAATGGCCCCTCGGCCTGGTTTCGGACCGAACCTTACGGATTGGAGGGTATCACCGTCCTCAAAGGACCGGCCTCATCGCTCTATGGTGTGAGCGGCCCCGGCGGCATCGTCAATCTGGTCACCAAGCGTCCCAAGGACGAGCCCTTCCATGAGGTCGAGACGGTGATCGGGCAAGACAACAGGTATCAGGCGGCAATCGATCTGTCGGGGCCTGTGGATGAAGAAGGCACGCTCCTCTACCGCCTGACAGCGCTCGGCCGGAAGAGCGACACCCATATTGATGGCTATCCCGACGACACGTTCTATATTGCCCCGGCCTTTACCTGGAAGCCGGATGAAGACACCAAGCTAACGGTGCTCGGCGAATATTCCCGCTCGGTCACGGGCGGCACGGCTTTCTACGACAATCCAACCTACGGAACTGTCTCGCGAACCTATGCCGGCGACCCGGACTGGAACGATTTCACCACCAAGCAGGGCCGCATCGGATACGAATTCGAGCACCGCCTGAACGAAGTCGTCACCTTGCGGCAGAACCTGCGTTATCACGACGTCGATGCCGATCTGCAGTATAGCGGCTTTTATCCGGCTGCTCCCACCCGCTATTGGGGACATTACAAGGAACACGTGAAGAACTTCTCGATCGACAACATGGCGCAGTTCGAGTTCGACACCGGCCCGGTCAGCCACACGGCCGTCGCCGGCTTCAACTACAGCTGGACCGACTACAGCGCACGTTCCGCCTCCTCCTTCGTATCGGTCGACGACCTGAAGTCGCAGCCCTTCTTCTTCTCCGGCAGCCAGGAAATGAACCAGTACGGCCTCTATCTCCACGACCAGATGGAATGGGACAAATGGACGTTCTTCGTGACCGGTCGACAGGATTGGGCGAAGTCGCACAGCGTCACGGCTGCCCTGACCGAGATCGACAGTACCGATAGCGCCTTCTCCGGCCGAGTTGGAATATCCTACGAAACCGAATGGGGCGTAATTCCCTATGCCAACTATTCGCGGTCCTTCTCGCCAAACCTCGGCTTCGTGTACGACACCTCCGGCGTTCGATCTGTTGCCAGACCCACGCTCGCCGACCAGGTCGAAGTGGGCGTCAAATATGAGATCCCGGATACGAACGCCGTCATCACCGCCAACTACTTCGATATCAAGCAGACCGACGGCGTGGTCTATGACGGTACGTTCGACGCGGACGGCAATCAGGTTCAGCGCCAGCTCGACTTGCATTCGCGCGGCATCGAACTCGAGGCAAACGCCTCGTTCGACAACGGCTTCAGCCTGATCGCCTCCTATACCTACATGCGCATGGAGATCGACAAGGGACTGGCAGGCACGGTCGGCAATCAGCTTTCCGCTACACCGAACCACATCGCTTCGCTGTGGGGGCACTATCTGTTCGAAGACGGTCCGCTCGCCGGTCTCGGTCTCGGCGCCGGCGTCCGCTATATCGGCGAAAGCTATGGCGACGACACGAATACATTCAAGAATGATTCCCGCACGTTGATGGACGCTGCCTTGTCCTACGACTTCGGCTATCAGAACCCGGACCTGAAGGGTCTGACCCTTCAGGTGAACGCCAAGAACCTGTTCGACACCCAGAAGGCGGTTTGCTCTGCCGGAAATTGCTATTGGGACGAAGGACGCACGGTCTATGGCAGCCTGCGTTATCGCTTCTGATGGCTGAGACAGCGATCCGCAACCCGCCCTCGCCGCTCCTCGTGCTCACGGGGATCGGTGGGCTTTACGTCGCGCAGAGCGTCATCGGCGGCGTTACCTGGGCCGGCCTTCCCGCGATCATGCGCTCCGAGGGCGTACCGCTCGACCAGATCGGCTATGTTTCGCTGATCGCGCTGCCCTGGGCGCTCAAATTCCTCTGGTCGCCCTGGGTGGAGCGCTACCGGCTGCCGCCAAGAGGAAAAAACCGCTCTGCCGAAATCGTTGCGACAGGCGGACTGATCTCGATCGTCGGCATGTTGCTGGTCGGCAGCCTGACGCCGAGTGAAGCCTTTCCGTTGCTTGCCTGCCTGACGGTTGTGGCCTTTGCTGCCTCGACGGTCGACATCGCCTGTGACGGTTTTGCGGTTCAGACGCTGTCCAAGGCGCAGCATGGCTGGGGCAACGCCGCACAGGTCGGCGGCGCCTATCTCGGTTCGGCGATAGGCGGTGGCCTGTTCCTTTACCTGGTCGGGGCCTTCGGCTGGTCTCAGGCATCCTGGACGATATCAGCGATCCTGCTCCTTCTCGGCCTGCCCTTCCTGTTCGGCGCCGCACGGAACCTGCCGGAGGAAACCCGTCAGCACGTTCCATCGCTCGGCGCTCCGCTGAGGCGGCCGGAGCTGCGTCGCGGCCTCCTGGTTTCGGCGATCTTTGTGATCGCGCAGAAAACAGCGCTCGGGATGATCGGCCCCTTCCTCGTCGATTCCGGGTTCGACGTGGCGACGATAGGCCTGTTGAACGGAGTGGGAAGCCTTTTCGTGGGCTTGGCCGCGGCACTTCTTGGCGGGCTCTGCGTCAGGTTGTGGGGCGTGCGGCCCGTGCTGGCGCTCTCACTCCTTGTCCAGGCGGCGTTTCTCGCGCTGTTCAGCCTTGCAGGTTTTACCAAACTGCTGCCGGAAAGCCTGCTGGTCGTCGCAGCGATCGGCAGTTCGTCCGGCATCATGGCTTTTGGCTTCGTCGCGCTTTACGCCCAGTTCATGCGCTGGTCGGATCCACGGCAGGCTGGAATCGACTTTACCCTCTTTCAGTGCATGGACGCTTTGGTGAGCATCCTCGGCGGAATCCTGGCCGGCCAGATTGCAAACGCCTTCGGCTACGGAATATTCTTTGCCTCTGCTGCGGCACTTGCTCTCGTTGCCGCCCCCGCGATTGCGGCATCGGCCAGACCTGAAAACGCTTTGGCTTCGTAAGGCGGAAGCGGCATCTGTGCCGCTTGTTCCTGCCCACTTTCCGGCGGCGAGCGCGCCGCGCCTTCCTGCAATACGAACGTTGTTGATGACAACCACCCAAAGTTATCATACATCTTGCACAACAGGGCACCGGAAATAGACGCTATCCCGAGTGGAATACTCGGCGTGGCTGGAGAAGGATGAGGGAACCTATGAGCGTGGAGACGAATGCGGATACCGGGAAGAAATCAGGAACGCTCGTATCCCGGCTTGACGAAACGCTCAGGCGGGCGATCGCCAGCGGTCAGTTTCCGCCTGGTTCGAAACTGCCGAGCGAGGCCCAGCTGACGGCGGCCCATGGCGTCAGCCGCACCGTTGTCCGCGAGGCGATAGCCGCACTTCGGGCCGACCGGCTGGTGGAGGCACGGCAAGGCGCCGGCGTCTTCGTGCTGGAGACCTCCGCGCCGAATCGTCCCGCAATGTTATCACTTTCCAATACCGACCTCGCTCGCGTGTCGTCGATGATCGAGCTGCTCGAGCTCAGAACTGCAGTGGAGGTGGAGGCTGCGGGGCTCGCAGCGCTCCGGCGGTCACCGGCGCAGGAGGAAGTTATCCTCGAACGACATGACGCAGTTCGCGCCTGTCTGGAGGCCTCGAAGCCGACGAGCGAGGCGGATTTCGCACTGCATCTCGCGATCGCGGAAGCGACAAACAATCCCCGCTTCCGCGAATTTCTCACGATGATCGGACGCAATCTCATCCCCCGCGCTGCTCTGCGACCGGACGACTCCGAGGCCGATCAGGCGGCCTATATCAAGCTCCTGGACGATGAACATAACGCCATCGTGAGCGCGATCTCCATGGGCGACGAGGAAGGCGCTCGCGAGGCGATGCGACGGCACCTGCGCGGTGCCCAACTGCGCTACCGGACCCTCCTGAGAGAGATGCGGGAATCTGTAAGATAACTTGTTGACACAAGTAACTCCGACCTGTACGACAATTTCCGTCCGGAGGAGACGTTTACAGAGGAAATACAGATCATGACGCCTGAAGAAATCAAGGCTACGCTTGGGGCCGGCCTGCTGTCCTTTCCCGTCACCCATTTCGACAAGGAAGGCCAGTTTCAACCGGAAAGTTATCGCCGCCATATCGAATGGCTGTCTGGTTTCGAGGCGCCGGTTCTCTTTGCCGCCGGCGGCACCGGCGAGTTCTTCTCGCTCTCTCCGAACGAAATTCCCGGTATCGTCGCAGCCGCCAAGGAAGCCTCCGGCAAGACTGCGATCGTTTCCGGCTGCGGCTTCGGCACCCATGTGGGCGTCGAACTCGCCCGCGCCGTCGAAAAGGCCGGCGCCGATGGCATCCTGCTGCTGCCCCATTACCTCATCGATGCGCCACAGGAAGGGCTCTATCATCATGTGAAGCGCATCTGCCAGTCGGTCGGCATCGGCGTCATGGTCTACAACCGCGACAATTCCGTCCTGCAGGTCGACACGCTGAAGCGCTTGTGTGATGAGTGCCCGAACCTCATCGCCTTCAAGGACGGCACCGGCGACATCGGACTGGTCCGGCAGATCACCGCCACCATGGGCGATCGGCTGATGTATCTCGGCGGTATGCCGACTGCCGAACTTTTTGCGGAAGCTTATCTCGGGGCCGGTTTCACGACCTATTCCTCAGCAGTCTTCAACTTCGTGCCGGGACTGGCCGTCGAGTTCTACAAGGCTCTTCGGGCGGGCAATCGCGCACGCTGCGAGGAGATCCTGAGGGACTTCTTCTACCCGTTCATGGCGCTGCGCAGCCGTCGCAAGGGTTATGCGGTTTCGGCAATCAAGGCTGGCGTTCGCCTCCAGGGCTTCGATGCGGGCAAGGTACGCCCGCCGCTGGACGATCTGACAGCGGACGAAGAAGACATGCTTCTGCAACTCATCGGCTCCCACAAGCGGTAATGCCATGAAGATCGCATCGGTTCGCACCCATCTTCTCGAACACAAGCTCGATGTCGCCTTCGAAAGCGCTTCCATGCGCTTCGATCGCCGCGCGCATATTCTGGTGGAGATCGAGTGCGACGACGGCACGATCGGCTGGGGCGAGTGTCTTGGCCCTGCCCGACCGAATGCTGCGGTCGTCGCAGCCTATGCAAATTGGCTGGTCGACGAAAATCCGCTGGAAACCGAAAAGATCTGGGCGCGGCTCTACAATGCGCTTCGCGACCAGGGCCAGCGTGGCCTTGCCGTCACAGCATTGTCCGGCATCGACATCGCGCTCTGGGACATAAAGGGCAAGCATTTCGGTGTCCCGGTCTCGATCCTGCTCGGCGGTCGCTTTCGCGAGTCCGTCAAGGCCTACGCAACCGGCAGCTTCAAGCGCGACGGTGTCGACCGGGTCGAGGACAATGCGACGGATGTCGCCCGCTACCGCCAAGAGGGTTTTCACGCCACCAAGATCAAGATCGGCTTCGGCGTCGAGGAAGATCTGCGCGTCATACGCGCAGTCCGCGATGCCGCCGGCCCGGACATGCGCCTGATGATCGATGCCAATCACGGATATGACGCGGTGGAAGCCATCAGGCTCGGCAACGCAGCATCGCAGTTCGGAATCGACTGGTTCGAGGAGCCCGTCGTCCCGGAACAGCTCGCTGCCTATCGAGAAGTCCGCGCCAGACAGCCGATCCCGGTTGCCGGCGGCGAGACTTGGCACAGCCGCTGGGGTATACGCGAACCGGTGGAAACCCGTGCGGTAGACATTCTGCAGCCCGATTTGGCTGGCGTGGGCGGTTTCACGGAGGCCAAGCGCGTCGCCGACCTCGCCGCATTGCATGGCATCCGCGTCGTGCCGCACGTCTGGGGTACGGCGGTGCATATCGCGGCAGCCTTGCAATTCATGGCAGCAATGATTCCAAGCCCGGTCCGCGTCAACCCGATCGAACCGATCCTCGAATTCGACCGCACCGATAACCCGTTCCGGCAAGCGGTGATCAAAACGCCGATCGAACACGAGCGCGGCGTGGTGCAGATTCCGAACGGCCCAGGCCTCGGGATCGAGATCAACCGCGATGCGCTCGCTGAATTCCGCATGGGAGACATCTGATGCTCGTCCGCACCCTTTCCGGCAATCCTCCCAAGACTAAACTGCCCAAGGGCGCGGTCGATACCCAGATGCATGCCTATCTGCCGGGTTACCCTTCCCTGCCCGGCGGCCCAGGCCTGCCGGCAGGAGATTTACCGACGCCTGCCCAGTATCTTGAATTCATGCGCTGGATCGGCATCGATCGGGTCATCGTCACCCAGGGCAATGCCCAGCAGCGCGACAATTCCAACCTCAATGCCTGCCTTGCCGAGTTCGGCTCGATCGCCCGCGGTGTCTGCGTCATCGACTCGACCACGTCGGACCCAGAACTGGAGCGCCTTTCCGCAGCGGGCAATGTCGGCGCGCGGATCATGGATCTTCCCGGCGGCGCGGTGAACCTCGGCGAATTGGAAGCGGTGGATTCGAAAGCAGCCTCCCAGGGATGGATGCTCGCGATACAATTCGACGGCAGCAACATTCTTGACCACGAGGCAAGACTGGCCAAGCTCAAGTCCCGCTGGGTGCTCGATCATCATGGCAAATTCTTTGCGGGCGTCACGCCCGACAGTCCGCAGGTCGCAGCGGTCAAGCGGCTGATCGACGGCGGCAGGTGCTGGTTCAAATTCGCCGGCGTCTACGAGTCGTCCAAGTCCGGCGGCCCGGACTATGCCGATGTGGCGGCAGTGGCGCGCGAAATCGCAGCCTATGCGCCCGAGCGCATCGTCTGGGGCACCAACTGGCCCCACAATCTCGCCCGCGAGCAGGCCGATTATCCGAACGATGCGGCGCTGACTGATACCGTGCTCGGCTGGCTCCCAGACGACACGGCCCGTCACCTCGCGCTCGTGAAGAATCCAGAAGAACTTTACGGCCTTCCCGCGTGGACGGCTGAAAGAGACTGACGACAGAACGACCGGAGCATGGAGGCTCCGGCGTGTTACCAGAGGAGGAAAACATGAAACTCACCAAAATGCTCGGCCTTGCACTAGGCCTGGCGCTCGCCGCGACAACCGCCCATTCGCAGGAAGTAACGCTGCGTTCCGCCGACATCCATCCGGACGGCTATCCGACCGTGGAAGCGGTCAAGTATATGGGCGAACTGATTTCGCAGCGCACCAACGGCCGCATCAAGATCCAGGTCATGAACAACTCGGTGCTTGGCAGCGAGAAGGACACGATCGAACAGACCCGCTTCGGCGTCATCGACATGAACCGCGTGAACGCCGCTCCGTTCAACAACCTGGTGCCCGAGACAGCCGTTTTGGGCCTTCCCTTCCTGTTCCGTTCGACCGAACATATGCACAAGGTCGTCGACGGCCCGATTGGCGATGAGGTTCTGAAAGCCTTCGAACCCCATGGTCTCGTTGGTCTCGCCTATTATGATTCCGGCGCACGTTCCTTTTATACGACCAAGAAGCCGGTGGAGAAGCTCGCCGATCTTAAGGGTATGAAGATTCGCGTCCAGCAGTCGGACATGTGGATTGCAATGATGCAGGCCTTCGGCGCCAATCCTACGCCGATGCCGATGGGTGAGGTCTATTCCTCGCTCGAGACCGGCGTCGTCGACGGGGCGGAAAACAACTGGCCTTCCTATGAATCGGCTCGTCACTACGAGGTGGCCAAGAACTATTCCCTGACGCAGCACTCCATGACCCCGGAAATTCTGGTCATGTCGAAAACGTCCTGGGACAAGCTGAGCCCGGAAGACCAGAAGGCCGTCAAGGAATCCGCCAAGGAATCCGTCGGCAAGATGCGGGAACTGTGGGCGGCCCGTGAAAAGAGCTCGGAACAGAAGGTCCGCGACGGCGGCGTCAAGGTGATCGAGGTCAACAAGGAAGAATTCTCCGCGGCCATGAAGCCGGTCTACGACCGCTTCGTTACCGATGCGAAGATGAAGGATCTCCTGAAGCGCATCCAGGACGTAAAGTAAGTTCAAGCGGTAGACCGGCCCTCCTTCGAGGGCCGGTTTTTTTGTAGGCCGGTTTTTCGCAGACACCGGCGGGAGGACGTAATCATGAGAAACTTCATGCTGGCCATAAGACCCCTTCTGGGCGGGCTCAGTCGCATGTCACTTTACATCGCCGGCATTGGCATGGTCACCATGACCCTCATCGTCGGTTGGCAGGTTTTCGGCCGCTACGTGCTGAACGATTCCCCGACATGGTCCGAGCCGCTGTCACTTTATCTGATGTCCTGGTTCATCATGCTCGGAGCAGCCGTCGGCGTTCGCGAGAGCGTGCATCTCGGGCTCGATATCGTCCGTTACGTCATGCCGCCGGTGATCCAGAAAACGATGGATCTCATAAGTCTCGGCCTCATCGTGCTCTTTGGCATCGGAATGGCCTATTACTCGACGCTACTCGCGATCGGCACGTGGTCGGCCACCATTCCCGTTCTCGGCTGGCCGGGTGGCACGGATTTCTTCCCGATGATCGTCGGCGGCGCGATGATCTCTCTGTTCGCTCTGGAGCGCTTTGTCGATGTCGTTGTCGGCATTGAAGTGGCTGCCGACGTCCTCGTGCAGGAGGCTGCGTAATGGCCTACGCCATCCTTTTTGGTTCTTTTACTGTCCTGATGCTGATTGGCATGCCGATCGCGTTCTGCCTGGGGATCGCATCCTTCGCCACGGTCCTCTACATAGGTCTGCCGCCGATCGTCGTCTTCCAGCAGCTGAATTCCGGCATGAACGTCTTTGCGATGATGGCGATCCCGTTCTTCATCTTCGCGGGCGACCTGATGGTGCGCGGCGGTATTGCCCATCGACTGATCCGCTTTGCAGCCGGCCTCGTCGGGCATCTGCGCGGAGGCCTGGGCCAGGTAAACGTCGTCGCCTCAACGCTGTTCGGTGGTATTTCCGGTTCAGCGGTTGCGGATGCCTCGGCTGTCGGCGGACTCATGATCCCGCAAATGGCGGCCCGCGGCTATGACAAGGACTACGCCGTCAACGTGACCGCCAATGCCGCCATCATCGCGCTGATGATCCCGCCCTCGCACAACATGATCCTCTATTCGATCGCAGCCGGCGGCAACGTCTCCGTCGCAGATCTCTTCACCGCCGGCATCATTCCCGGCCTGCTGCTCGCCGGTGCGCTGATGTTCACGGCCTGGTGGGTTGCCGTTAAGCGTGGTTATCCGGCTGACCCGTTCCCCGGCCTCGCCCGCGTCGGTTATTACCTGCTGGCCTCGCTGCCCGGTATCCTGTTGATCGCCATCATCTTCGGCGGCGTCCGCTCCGGTGTGTTCACGGCGACGGAGAGCTCCTGCATCGCAGTCCTCTACGCCTTCTTGGTCGCCATGCTCGTCTATCGCGAATTGAACTGGGAAGGTTTTGTCGAGGCTGTCATGGGCGCGGTGCGCACCACGGCGATGGTGCTGCTGGTCATCGGCACCGCGGCCGCGTTCGGCTGGCTGATGGCATTCCTGCAGGTTCAGTCGCTGATCATCTCAGCAATCAGCGCGATCTCGGACAATCCGATCGTCGTTCTGCTGATGATCAACCTTATCCTGCTGGTCCTTGGCACGTTCATGGACATGGCACCGATGGTTATCATCTCAACGCCGATCCTGCTGCCCGTCGTCAAGGCTTTCGGCGTCGATCCAGTGCACTTCGGCGTCATCATGATCCTCAATGCCGGGATCGGCCTCAACACGCCGCCGGTCGGAACCGTGCTATTCGTCAGTTGCGCGGTGGGCGGCATCACGATACGTGAAGCGATGCGCACGATCTGGCCTTTCTTCGGAGCCAGCATAGCAGTATTGCTGCTCGTGACTTACATCCCTGCCCTGTCGCTCTGGCTGCCAAGCATTTTCAGGTGAGCGACTGAACAAGCTTTATCTGACGGTCCCGTCCCATGACGGGGCCTTTCACATGAAAGGAGAGGTCAATGACCATCTACCAGAACCTGATCGCCGGCGAATGGGTCGGCTCCGACGCTTCGAAGAACATCAATCCCTCCGACACGAATGATGTGGTGGGCATGTATGCCCAGGGCAGCGCCGAAGACGCCAAAGAGGCGATCGCCGCGGCAAAGGCAGCCTTCCCCGCTTGGTCCCGCTCCGGCATCCTCGAACGCCACGCGATCCTCAGAAAGACTTCCGACGAAATCCTCGCCCGAAAGGACGAGCTCGGCGCGCTCCTGGCCCGCGAGGAAGGCAAGATCCTTCCCGAAGCAACCGGCGAAGTCATCCGCGCCGCCCAGATCTTCGATTTCTTCGCCGGCGAAGCCCTGCGCCTCACCGGTGAAATGGTGCCCTCCGCCCGTCCGAACATCGGTGTCGAGATCACCCGCGAACCGCTTGGCGTCATCGGCATCATCACGCCCTGGAATTTCCCGATCGCCATTCCGGCCTGGAAGATCGCGCCAGCCCTCTGCTACGGCAATACCGTGGTCTTCAAGCCTGCCGATCTTGTACCCGGATGTGGCTGGGCGATCGTCGACATCCTGCACCGCGCCGGTCTCCCGAAGGGCGTGCTGAATCTCGTCATGGGCCGCGGCTCGGTGGTCGGCCAGGCCATGCTCGACAGCCCGGACCTCGCCGGCATCACGTTTACCGGCTCCACCGGCACCGGCAAGCGCGTCGCGCTCGCTTCGATCGAGCATAACCGCAAGTTCCAGCTGGAAATGGGCGGCAAGAACCCGATGGTCGTCCTTGATGACGCGGATTTGACCGTCGCTGTCGAAGCAGCCGCCAATTCCGGCTTCTTCTCGACCGGCCAGCGCTGCACCGCCTCCTCGCGGCTGATCGTCACCGAAGGCATCCACGACAAGTTTGTCGCGGCGCTGACCGAAAAGCTGAAGACGCTCAACGTCGACAACGCCATGAAGGCCGGCAGCCATATCGGCCCGGTCGTCGACGACAAGCAGCTGAAGCAGGACACTGACTATATCGACATCGGCAAGTCGGAAGGCGCCAAGCTCGCCTTCGGCGGCGAAGTTATCAAGCGCGATACCCCCGGCTTCTATCTGCAGCCAACGCTGTTTACCGAAGCGACCAACCAGATGCGGATTTCCCGCGAGGAAATCTTCGGACCGGTCGCAAGCGTCATCCGCGCCAAGAACTACGAAGAAGCGCTGGCAATTGCCAATGACACGCCCTTCGGTCTCTCGGCCGGCATCGCCACCACCAGCCTGAAATATGCCACCCATTTCAAGCGCAACTCGGAAGCAGGCATGGTGATGGTCAACCTGCCGACCGCAGGCGTCGATTTCCACGTCCCGTTCGGCGGCCGCAAGGCTTCCTCTTTCGGCCCACGCGAACAGGGTAAGTACGCCGCGGAATTCTTCACCGTCGTGAAGACCGCCTACACCTTGGCCTGAATCGGCATAGGGGGCGATTTAATCAATCGCACCCCTGCCACACCACCCGGCATGCGGGTCCGCACCGGGCGGTTTGAGAGATTGAGGCTAAGCGAGCCTGGGTAGTCCGATTTGA
>NZ_SMCL01000017.1:0-118660 GCF_004343065.1 Neorhizobium sp. S3-V5DH | reverse complement strand
TTCCAGACGGTGGCGCGGGCGCTCGATTCCGAACAGTCGGGGCTTTCCTTCAGCCAGCACCATACCGGCCGGCCTTTGTTGACGCCGGACGAGGTTCGCAACATGGCCGAGCAAAACCAATTGCTGTTCCTGGCAGCGCGACGCCCGATCATCGCGAGCAAGCTGCGGTACTATGAAGATCAGGAGTTCAGGGGACGATATGATGCAATCTGAACCGTCACTCCTTCGACCGATCTGGCGCGAAGGCCCAGGCAGCATCCTGAAAGTGGCACCCCATCTTCAACCTGCTGGCGGGCCTGGTCTTCCGGTTGTATATCCTTGACGGACCAAACCGGGGATGATGATTGACGGGCAGTCAGGCACTGGTTTGCGAGCGGTGCTTTTTTTAAAAGGATACGGCACGACGAATGGATACGAGCGGTGGCGTGACTGACAACGAAGCCTTGAACCATCTTCCCGACCGCAAGCGTCGCGAGCTTTCGCGCGCCTTGAAGATCATCTTCGAGGAGTTCGAAACCGCGCAGCAGTCAAGGCTTTCTGAAAAACAGGAGGCCGGGCGGATCCTGAAGGTCATTTTGTTTGGTTCCTATAGCCGCGGCGGCTGGGTGGAGGATCATAAAAGCGGTTACCGCTCCGATTACGATATTTTGGTCGTCGTCAACATGCATAGCGTCGCGGAAGAAAACGAGCTCTGGCATGATGTCTCCGATCATTTTTTGCGCGAGCTATTGGTGACGAAGACGATCGAGACGCCGGTCAATGTCATCGTGCACACGCTTCAAGACGTGAACGACCAGTTGGCGCGCGGACGGCCGTTCTTCATCGACATCATCCGTGATGGCATCATGCTCTATGAGAAGGAAGGTCATCCGTTTGTGGCGCCGAAACCGCTTAGCGAGGAGGAAGCCAGGGAGGAGGCAGAAGGATATTTCGCAGAGTGGTTTGGTAGCGCCAGTGACTTCTACGACCAAGGCCGATATGCGGTCGAGAAAGAGCGCCCTAAGATCGCTGCATTCGAATTCCATCAAGCCACTGAACGTCTTTACCACTGCGTCCTCCTCGTCCTCACTCTCTACAGCCCGAAATCGCACCGGCTGAAGTTCCTCCGGTCTTCGGCAGAACGGATCGAGCCGCGGCTGATCGAGGCATGGCCGCGCGATACCAAGTTCGCCCGCCGCTGTTTCGAGCGGCTTGATCGTGCTTATGTCGATGCCCGCTACTCACCGCATTACGAGATCACCGAGGAAGAACTCCGCTGGCTGATCGAACGGATCCAGGTACTGCAAAACCTGGTCGAGCAGATCTGCAGGGAAAAGCTGGACGGGCACGTAGCATAGCGTCGCGGATATTGGCCGTCTGAGACGCGTGCCCGCCGGAAAACATCACCAATTTGAATCGGTCGCGACAGACCGATTCAAAACTGTCGTTGGACGTTCTCCTTCCGTTCGACGATCTTCTCCGCATGCTCACCCAGCCCTACCAGCTCTACGTCGAACGAACCGATCCCGCGAAAAATATGGCGCGGTTTTATGCTTTGGCGATCTCGGAGACGCTGTTCGGGGAACCCTGCCTGATCAGGCGATGGGGACGAATAGGCGCGTCCGGCAGATCCATGGTTCATGCGTTTCCCAAAGAAGAAGATGCCGTCAGGCTGTTCCTCGAGGTCATCAAGAGGAAGCGTGCGCGTGGCTATCGCCCGACGACGGCAACTCCCTGTCGAATTTATTGATTTCGAGGTTTCCCGCGGCGGCTTTCGCGATGGCGGTAATCGGGTGAACCGCACCAGCATCCCCTTCAGCTGTGCGTACTGAAGCTGAAGCTTGCTCGCCAATTGCGCCCGCAGCACCCTGATTTCTTCATCAAGGCTTATCGCGTCGTCAAAAAGCGGCGGGAACGTCCGCCGAGCTCTGCGGAACGACGTCAAGCACGTCAACCTTCTTGCCACGTCTGCGAGGACCTGGCTTTACATCATGACGAAGCGACGCGGGTTTACGTGACAACGCCTCCGGCGATGTTCAGACCGAGTTTGCCCTTGCGGAAAAAGTGACTGACGACCTTGCCAAGGGTGCGAAGACGGCGGCCGGTGGCGCTGAGGAATTTTGCGAGCTGTCGCATCATGGATCTCCTTTTGATTGCGGTTCATTACGGGGATGAAGAGCGGACGGGAAAGGAGGGCTGCACCCACAGGGCTGAAGCGGAGCGGAGGACCTGATGGCGACTGAATCTTGATGCGCGAGGAGCGTTAAGCGGGGAAAATTCTGGCGTCATCAGGTTGCAGCCAGACGCCCGGGACGCACCACCACTGATGTCAATAAAATGGGATCGACAGGAGATCTGCGACAGCGTGTGATGAAGACGCGGTTTGACGCCGCCCCTCAGAACGGTGGCTCGGCATCGACGCGGCCGTCCAGCTCCGCTATCGCGACCGTCAGTTCGGCCTGTGCGAGATCGAGCTCGGCTTCGATCAGGCGGCGCTCGCAACGATCGAGAGCGTTTCGCAATTCGGCCCGAAGTTCTTCGATCTTGCATTCGAGTTCGTAGGTCATCGTCTGATCTCCTATGTGAAAGACGATCAGCGGCGCCGGATAGGGAATGACGATGTCAAGGAGCGCTGAAGCGACCGGCAGCGCCGGGGAGTGGGGGAGCCGATTTCGTGTTGGCGGCTCTGCTGCCAATTCGAAATTGGGGGAACCGCTCATCCTTGACGACGGCAATCCGGTCGGCATCATCGTCGGATACTGAGCAGGTTTTTCCTCCTCTCCGTATGGCACCCAAAAAAGCCGGACCTCGCTCGATGCGTGGTCCGGCTTTGATCTCATGGTAGAGATGGCGACCTGGCAAACGCCGAATGCACGCGAAACACCGCTTTCCGCATTGACTTTAAGTAACGGCGAATCAAAAGCTTGGCGGCCTAACAGAGGAGAACACTGATGGCCGACGAAACCACGATTGAAGCATCTGCCGCGACAGAAACGCCAGCCCCTGCCCCCGCTGAGAAGAAGACGCGCAAGCCACGGACGCCGAAAGCTGTCACTAAGGCCAGCACCGTCGATGCTACCTCTGCACCGGTAGAAAAGCCGGCCAAGAAAACACGTGCCAAGCGTGGCTCCAAAGTGGTTCCGGTCAAGGCGGAAAAGCCGGTTGCCACACCGAAGGCGGCCGCCAGTCGCGCGCGCCGCGTTGGAGCTGCTGCGTCCGCTCCGGTCGCTACCTCTGTTGACGTCATCGACGATATCGCCGACCTCATCAAGCTTGAGGAAGAGAACAAGCAGCTTCGCAAGGAGCTCTCCGAAAAGCTGCGCGCAGAGAATGCAGATCTGCGCAAGCGCCTTGGCAAGGGCTGATTTCGGCTTTTTTTGAGCGGCGCCACCTATTCCATGCGATGGCGCCGCCGACCTTTCGTATGATTGACCGAGATCAATGCGGTTTTGGTGACAATGAATGACCGCGGCAATATCCCCGCCGCCATGCTTTGAAGGTAAATGCGATGAGAACACCATGGAGATTTGTGGCTGACCTGGTGTCACGTAAACCGAAACCAGATAGCCATGACGAGAGCCCAGCAGTCGCGCCGAAGACCATTGCTCTCGAGTACAGACCCTCCCTCGAAGAGGAACACCCGGACATTGAACCAGCGGTGCCCGACCGCTCCGCGGAGGCCGACTCCGAGGCGCAAGTCGAGGCAAACCTGCGCGACCCAGATACTGACTCGACGGACATCGAAACGGCGACACCAGTTGTAGCGAAAGCTCCTGCGGCCCCAGCCAGAAACGAGGAGCCGGCAGCGCTCCCCCCATCGCAAGAGCCTGACGAGAAGCCGCCTGCTCCCAAGCCGACCCGAGCTGCCGAAACACCGGTCGAGCGAGCGCCGGCACGCCAAAAGAAGATTAAGCCGATCGTGGAGCCGGTGGTTTCCGTCGCCCAAACCGACGAGGTCGCCCCTGCCGTCGCTGCCGGCCCGAAATCTTTCGCGGATGAAATGGCTAACCTGGATGTGGAGGTCGATGCGTTGCGGCGCCAGCTTGCAAAGAAGCTCATCGAGCAGAACGCGCAACTACGCAAGATGCTCGCCAGGTTCGACGCGCGGTAATCGCGCGTCCCCATTCCGATAAGGGAAAAGGCTCCGCCGGTGGCGGAGCCTCGTGATCTTGATCAATCCCGGTTCGGGCGGGACGAGATTAGCTGGATGCCGTCTTCGCCTTCGACTTCGGCGAGTGTTGCGTAGATTGGAGCCGGGAAGCTCGGATCGTCGAGTTTAACCGAGAGGTAGTCGCGGCCCTCACCGGAGGTCTTCTGCCAGGCGACGCCTAGTTCAACGCTCCCGGCGTAGACGCGGAACTGCGGGCCCTTGTCGGACGGGTTCTCGACGCGGGCGATGCGGGCTTTGACGTTGAGGGCGAGAGTGCGGATGGAGCCAGTGAAGCCGTTTTCGGTGGAGGTGAAGGTGCCGATGGTTGCCATTGTCGTATTCCTTTTCTCGTATTCGGGCCGCGCCCATCGCGGTCTCGATGGCTGTCGCAAAGACCGGTGACGATCGGACCGCACCTGATAAGGCCGGAATGAAATGGAGGGCGGCAACTGCCACTTTTGTTAGTGGGAGAGGAATGGCGGCGCAGCCGACGGGGGTAAGAAAAGTGGTCGTGGCCGTTGCGGGAAAACGATCGAGGCGCAGCCGGTCTCCGGTCAGACATGCCTCATCGAGCTCGCAGATGGGTTGCCGGCAACTCCGACGGGAAGGGATATGGCAGTGGCGTCCCGCCGCATTTCCCTCGGTCAGGAATAGTAGCCTAGGCCCTGCCTCACTTGCACCGCCGTCGTTGCCTGCTTCAATTGGGGAAACGAGCTCCACGTAGACATCGGCCGGCTTGTCCAAGACGCCTCGTGCGATATCGTTGCACCCGCGAATCGTAGCCTGGAGAACCAATGCGTCAGCAGACCAAGCCGTTCATCGTCGAACGCAAGCCGTCCCGTAAACCCAAACCCGACACCGCAAAACCGTCGATCTGGGGAAGGCTGGATGCTGACATTGCACAAGGTCTCAGGGACCAGCGTGATACGGATCACGCGGCCGCCACCGGTGGTGACGACCGCGCTTGAGCATTAGGCCGCAGCCATCAAATCCGCTTCCGGCTGTAAGGAATGCAGAAAGCTCACTGCCTGCTGCGCATGGGCGGCCGCCTGGAAAATTGCTCGCTTGTCGTTGGCCAGCACCGATAGCCACGACTGCAGATACGATGCATGATCCGGCCGCGGCTCAAGTTCCGGCGCGATACCGAGGTCAGCGCACAGGAAGCAGCTGCCGAGTTCGGCAACAAGTTCTTCCCGCGCGCGCTCCGTCCGGTCCTTGGCATAGCGGGACAGGTCACGTCCGACGCGATGCGCTGCCGCTGTCCAGTGCGTCGCCTCATGACTGAGGACGGCCGCGTACCCGGCAGCATCGCGAAACGCCTCGAAGGGCGGCATCTGGATATAGTCCATGACCGGCGAATAGTAGGCTTGATTGCCGCCGTGCCGGATGACTGCGCCGGTATTGCGGAAAAAGCGATCGGCACTCTTGATCCGGTCGATCGGATCAAGAACCTTGGCCGGCGGCGCATAGTAGCCATCGGGCAAACCCTCGATCTGCTCCACATTGAACACCGAATACGCCTTCAGGAACGGGATCTCCCGATCGACTTCGTTGCCGTTTCCGTCGGCTTCGGACTTGGTGAAACGGCTGGCGAAGACAACGGTCGAGCCGGTCTCGCCCTTGCGCACGGCCCCGCCCAGTTCGAGCGCCTGCTTGAAGGTCATCCACATCGACGAGGCGAAGCCGCGCGACATCTGCTCCGACCATAGGAGGAGCACGTTCATGCCCGAGTAGGGAACGCCGTTGTGGCGCACCGGCCGGCTTATGCGACCATTGGTGTTGGCGGCGCTCCACGGCTTCATCCAAGTACGCACGCCTTGTTCGAGATCCTCGACAATCCGATCGGTGATCCGCGCATAGATGTCGACGCGGTTGGAATCCGTTTTCCTGCTCATGACTTCTTTCTCCATTAGGATAGCGCCTATCGCGGTCCGTCACGGAGGTCCGAACTCAGGGGCCGATGGTGTGGCCATGCACCGGAACGGCCGCAACAGCGTGGAGGACGGCAAAGCCGTTGCATGGGCGCCCGGCTCCTGCAGGACCGCCGAGCGGGGCGGGTCGCGATAGGCGCGTCTCCAGTTTTCCTTTTCGGCATGAGAAAAGCCGGCGCTGTAAGCACCGGCCTTGGACCAGGAAAAGAAGGCGGGGTGCGACCCCGCCAAATGAGTTATCCGAATGCAGCCATCTGAACTTCGGCCGCTTTGCGGTCGAGCGATGCGCCCGGGTTTTCGACCGGCCGGTCGAATGGTTTCCAGCTCTCGCCGACGACCTGTTCGTAAGCCGCCACCGCGCCCTCGGCTGCCATGCGCAGCGGATGGGACTGGATACCCATGTCAGCCGCGAATTCCCGCTTGCGTTGTGCGGCGCTGTCATAGCCGACCGGACCGTCGAGATCCTCGTCGCGGGCATCGTTGGATGCCTTGGCCGTTGCGTCGCGCGCCTCGGTGACGACGCGCGAGTAGAACTGCCCGACGCCATGCGCCGATCCGACGAAGGCCCCGACGATGCGCTGCAGATGGATCTGCATGGCCCGCTCGCCCAAGCCTTCGGAGAGGCTGTCGGCGGTTTCGACGATCAGCCGCTCATGCAGGCTGCGGATGCCTTCGCTGTCGACAACCGTGGTGCCGAAGCTTTCGGCGATCTTGAGCGCCTGGGCCGCATCGGGGCATGTGAGACGGACCATTTCGAGTGTTGCTCCTTTGCGAAGTTGCGAGATCCGTGCGTTGGAGCGGTTTGAAGTTGCTGGCTTGGCCATGGCTGTTCCTTCCTTGGCTGCCGAAGCGGTTCCGGCCCGTGCCGGTCTGCCCTTCGATGCGGACGACCAGAACCGGCAAAGGACGGGCGGCTTCACAGGTCCGATCCGGCTGAGCCAGCAGGGCCGGTCTGCGGGCAAGCAGGTTTTGACCTGAGCAGACGGCGAGCCTGCCCTCGCGCAGGGAGGCTGGGTCGGCCGCCACGCGGCGCGACAGCGGCCTTGAAACGCCCGGCCGCCGGTTCAGACCGCAGCGAACAAGAAGGGCAGTCCAGCACGGCCCGATATCTGGCTCTAGCGGGGAAGGAACAGACGCGGCCAAACCCGCCACGCCGACGACATCGAAGCCGGGCAAGTTCAGCACCAGTGGCTACGTTTCCGGGCCTGCCTATGTCGGCGGACAATGCAAAGGTCGCTCGTCGCGATGCTGCAGTTCACCGATGACACTCTCTGCATCGCCAGCCTGCGGCGGATCATGTCGAGTTCGACCCAACGCTCGAAGGTGAGGCGGTCGACGAGCTCCTGATGGCAAGTACGACGACCCGATCGGCGACGCGCTCGGCTCAGGGCTTTCACCGTCGTCGTCTGCCTTCCCGCGCGCGCTGTAATTTGCCGGGTGAGACATTCCAGATGCCGCTGGATCTCTCGCCGGTCGACGATTGCTTTTGCCAGCGGTTTCGAAACGCGGACATTGATCATCGCCCATCCCCCGGTCGCCGGCGGCCGATGAAGGAGGATGGTCTGTCGACGGATAAACCGTCCGCACTGCTTGCAAACTCCACCCCCGAAAAATAAGGGGTGGGTGCTGGTGCTGCCACGTTCGACGGGGAGACGGCGCTCACGCTGCATCCCTCTGATCGAAGTCGGCATCGTGCTCTTCGTGGTTAGAACAGTCTGTATCCTGCACATAGTATTGGTCCGCTTCCTCGTCGATCTTCCCTTCCTGGACTTCAGCGGAGTCGTCAGCATCACCGTCGTCGTCGCACGGCGCCGCGCCATTGACGGCCGTGGCAGAATTTGCCCGGATCCAATCGAGCAACTCGCCGGCTGGCGGTGCGAAGCGCGCCGACGCATGAACGAAGTGCTCGTTAGAGAAATGCTCGACGTGCGCTGCGGGGTTTCACGAACCTTGGGCCGAGGCTGCACGGATGCCTCGGCGCACGATGCTTCCAGTGCCTGGCGGGACAAGCACAGGAGGAGCGTCTGAGGCGTCGACTGTAGAACGCCCCAGATACTCTGTCAGTAGACGGTCAACGCCGGAATAAAACTCACAGCCAGCAACAGAAGTATCGCCATCGTGAAGAACGGCACGAGTTCCCGCGTTGTTTCGCCAAGCGGAGACTTGGCGATCGACGACGAGATGAACAGCGTGGTTCCGATCGGAGGCGTGTAGAGACCTATACCAAGATTGATAACCATCATCAGCCCAAGTTGCACACGGTCGAGGCCGATGGCATCAGCCAGCGGCACGAAGATAGGGCCGAGCAACAGAATCGCCGGTGGCATGTCGAGCGGCATGCCAACGATCAGCATGATGATGTTCATCATCAGGATGATGGCGATGGGGCTCGAGATATTGCTAGCAACCCAGTCGGCCATGTGCTGCGGCGCCTGATCGAACGTCAGCACCCAGCCGACCGCCGCACTCCCCATGATCACGAGCATGACCACACCAGTCCCGACACCGGCTTCCACGACGTTCTCGCAGAAGCGCTTCCATGTGAGATCTCGGTAGAACAGTAGACTGAGAAGCAGTGAGTAAACCACAGAGAGCACTGCGACTTCTGTCGGCGTTGCGAAACCGAAGCGTAAGAGCAGGATGATCAGGATCGGCAGAAGAATGGCCGGGAAGCTCTTAGTCGCGAGAGTCGCCAGCTCCCGCCCGCCGAGGCGGGACTTCTCCGTGGGATAGTTCCGGCGCACCGAGACGAACCAGCAGACGAGGACGAAGCTCGCCGCCATAATCAGTCCGGGCAAGATGCCGGCGATGAACAGGTCCCCGACGCTGACCCCGCTGACCAGGGCGTAGAGGATCATTGGGATCGACGGCGGGATCAGCACGTCGATGACCGAGGAGGTCGCATTGTTGGCGGCACAGAGCGCCGGCGGATAGCCGTGCTTCTTCTGCCAGGGGATCAGCACCGACCCCAGGGCGCTGGCATTGGCGACGGCCGATCCAGAGACGCCACCGAACACCACGGACGAAACGACGGTGGTCGAGAGGGGACCGCCCCGCCAGCGCTGCATCGCCTTGGAGGCGAGTTCGAGCAATTGCCGACCGAGTTCTCCGCCGAGCATCAGCGTGCCCGCCAGCATAAAGAACGGCAGCGCCAGCATGGGAAAGGACTGGGTCTGATCGTAGATCTGCTGGGCCACGATCGAGAGCGGTAAATAACCGTTGAACAGCACCGCGATGCCGGCGGAGATTATCAGGGCGTACCCGACAGGGACTGCCAGAACCATGAGGATGCAGAAGGCGGCGATCATGATGAGCGTCATAGCGGCACATCCTCTAACTTGAGTTCAATCCGGTGCTCCCAACCGCGCCGGAAGACACGGGCCGTGGCAGCGATCGTCACCAGGGCGACGAGCAGGGCACCAATTGCCAGCGCGTAGTAGCCGACGCTGTTCGGGATACCGAGCACGGGGCTGCTTTCGACGCTGGCAATTTCGGCCACCAGGACCGCCTGATAGGCGAGAACCACAAACGACAGGACGCTGATCGCGCCTGCCAGGGCGAAGGCGCCAAGCCGGGCGGTCCCGGTCAGCTTGTCGTAGAGCCACTCGACGGCCATGTGGCCGCCCATATTCGCGGCCAGCACGATCCCTGACAGGATGAACCAGGGAAAGATCAGCATCGGTAGTTCCTGTGCGAAGGAAAAGCCGCCGCTGCTGAGCGCGTATCGGGCCAGGACGTTCGCCGTTGTGACGACGGTCAGCGCGATGCCGCTGGCAATGACCATGAAGCGTGCGAACTTCACGGTCAGAAGCGCCAGAATGTCGAGGGACCTCAAAAGAGTAGACATGGGAAGCCTCCGGCTTGGCTTTGTCATCAGCCGCGTGCGGCAGCTTCGATCTGCTTGACGAAGTCCCCGAACGGCTTCTGTTTCCAGTTTTCCGCAACGGTTGCTGTCGCCTTGACGAAGGCCTCGCGATCGACTTCCGTCACTTCAACCGCCGAATTCTTCTTGAAGGCCTCCAGCACCTGCGCCGACTTCTCGAGCGACAGCTTGCGCTGCAGGTCCCCGGCCTCCTTCGCGGCGGCGCGAACGGCCTCCAGATCGGCACCGAGCCGCGCCTCGGCGATTTTGGACATCAGGAATGGCGTCGATTCCCACTTGTGCGCGGTGAGGCTGATGAAACGGTTGACCTCGAACAGCTTGGAGCTTTCGATATTGGCAAGCGGGTTCTCCTGCCCGTCGACGACACCCTGTTGAAGGGCGATGTAGAGTTCGCCAAAAGCAATCTGTTCCGTGCTCGCCCCGAGTGCATGGAAGATGTCGATGGTCATCGGATCGGCGGGCGTGCGAATTTTCATGCCCTTGAGGTCGTCCGGCGTGGCGACCTTGCGTTTGGAATTGGTCAGGTGGCGGATGCCGTTGTCCCACCAATCGAGCGGAACGACACCGACGGCCTCGAAGCGCTTGTTGAGATCCTCGCCGACGGGACCGGCGAGCACGCGCATGGCCGCCGCAGTGTCGGCAAACAGGAAAGGCAGGCCGAGAGCGGCGAGTTCCGGCACGATCGCCGAGGTCGCCCCCTGGCTGTTTGCGGTGAAGTCGAGCGCCCCGGTGCGCAGGCTGGTCAGCATGGCGGAGTCGCTGCCGAGCGTCTCGGCGCCGGCGACATTGATGGTCACGCGGCCCTCGGTCTTCTGTCCAACGAGTTCGGCAAACTTTGCCGCAGCCACGGTGCGGGGATTGCCCGGCGCAGCGCCATGGCCGAGCGTGAGAGTGGTCGCCGCACGGGCCGGACGAATGCCGGAGACGATGGCGGGGGCCGCAAGAGCCACGCTGGCACCGGTCAGGAATGTCCGTCTGTTGATGTTCATATGCATATCCTCCTCCTTGGTGTGATGTTTAAGGGCGAAGCGAGGCTTCGCCTAGGCCGTCTCCCTCCTCTTGAAAGACGGCCATCCTGTTGACCTGGATCAATTCAATGGATCAGTGATCCTCCGTTCACGTCGACCTCAGTGCCCGTGCAATAGGACGAAAGCTCGGACGCCAGGAACAGCGCGCAGCCGGCGACATCGGAAGCTTCACCTGGACGTCCCATCGGAATGCCTTCCACGATTTTCTCCAGCATGTCGGGCGTCAGCTTGCCAGCCGTGATGTCGGTTGCAATGAAGCCCGGGCAAATCGCGTTGACACGCACATTGGCGGGCGCCAGCTCGCGGGCCATGGCCTTGGTCAGCCCGAGTATGCCGGCCTTGGCTGCGGAATAATGCGGGCCGCCGAAGATGCCGCCGCCACGCTGGGCCGAAACCGAGCTGAGGTTGACGATCGAGCCGGACTTTTGCTCCCGCATGCCAGGAATGACCGCCTGGCTCATGTAGAGCGTACCACGCAGATTGACGTCGAGAACGGCGTCGTAGTTGGCAGGACCGATCTCCATGAACTTCAACGGTTGCGTGATGCCGGCATTGTTCACGAGAATGTCGACACGGCCCCAGCGCTTCAGGAGTTCGGCAATGGCCGCATCGCAGGCGGCCTTGTCAGTCACGTTGCACGCCAGGCCAACATGATCCGGGCCGAGATCGGCAGCGGCACTGTGTGCGGCCTCCGCATCTAGATCGAGAATGGCGACTGTAGCTTCATGTTCGGCGAACAGTTTCGCAGTGGCCTTTCCAAGACCACGTGCCGAGGCAGCCCCCGTCACGACGGCAAATTTTCCCTTCAGAAGGCTCATGGGCCCTTCTCCTCCTTGTCTGCTGTTTGAAGAAATGAACTTGCTGGTTAGAGCCAGCCCTTGATCTGCTCGATGACCTTGCCGACCGAGATGCCGTACATCTCGTGCAGCGTCGGCAACGCGCCCGCCTCCAGGAACGCGTCCGGAAGGCCGATCATGCGGAACCGTGGAGCAATGCCGCGCGACAGAAGACCGGCGGCGACGGCCTCGCCCAGACCGCCCATGAGCGTGTGGTTCTCTGCGGTGACGACCAGTCGTCCGCCCTTGGCGGCTTCGGCAGCGATGGTTTCGAGGTCGAGCGGCTTGATGGTCGGGCAATGCAGAAGCGCCACGTCCACCTTGTCATCAGCGAGCTTCACGGCCGCATCGAGCGCGCGCATGGTCATAAGGCCCGTGGAAATCACGAGGACGTCCTTGCCCTCGCGGATCATATGCGCCTTGCCGAGCTGGAACCGATAGTCCGGCTTGTGCTTCTTGATGACCGACGGCACCTTGCCGCGCAACAGGCGGGAGTAGATGGGCCCATCATGCGCGATCATCTGCGGGATCATGCCGAGGATATCGTCAGCGTCACAGGGATCGATCAGCGTCATGTTCGGCAGGCCGCGGAAGATCGCAAGATCCTCGGTTGCCTGGTGGCTCGGTCCATAGCCCGTCGTCAAACCCGGAAGGGCGCAGACGATCTTTACAGGAAGGTTTTCCTCGGCGATCGCCATGGCGATGAAGTCGTAGGCGCGACGCGAGGCAAAAACGGCATAGGTCGTGGCAAAGGGAATGAAGCCTTCACGGGCGAGACCTGCGGCAGCCGACATCAGCACCTGCTCGGCCATGCCCATTTGGTAAAAGCGGTCAGGCATCGCCTGCTGGAAAATATGGAGGTCGGTATATTTCCCGAGATCGGCGGTCAGGCCGACGATGCGCTCATCCTTGCGCGCGGCATCGACGAGAGCGTTGCCGAACGGGGCAGCGACGGTGTCATACCCTTCGGCAGCCAGAGAGGCGATCATCGCGGAGGTCGCCTGACGCTCCCCTTCAGGCGCTTTGCGGGCTTCGTATTTGCGGGCCATTGATGCGAGGGTCATGCCGGTTTTCCTTCTTCCAGAACTGCGAGCGCCTTGTCCCATTCGTCCGCTTCGACGCGGACGAAGTGAGTGATTTCGCGGCTTTCGAGGAAGGGGACCCCTTTGCACATGGTGGTATCGAAGATGATGACGCGCGGCTGGGGCTCCTTGACCGCGCGTGCCTTGTCGAAGGCCTCGACGACTGCGGCGAGATCGTTGCCATTGACCCTCTGGGCGTGCCAGCCAAAGGCTTCCCATTTCTCGGTCAACGGTTCGGAGCACAGCATCTCGGTCGACTTACCGTCAGCCTGCTGGTCGTTGAAGTCGACGAGGCAGATCAGGTTGTCGAGCTTGTGGTGGGCGCCGGACATCGCCGCCTCCCAGGTGGAACCTTCGCCCAGCTCGCCATCCGACATCAGGTTGTAGACGAAGGCGCGATTGGCCTTCCGCTTCAGACCCATTGCCATGCCGACGGCAATGCCGAGACCGTGGCCGAGCGAACCGCCGGTAATTTCCATGCCAGGTGTGTAGGATGCCATGCCGGACATCGGCATGCGACTGTCATCCATCCCATAGGTCTGCAGTTCATCCTCAGGCAGGATGCCGGCTTCCATCAGAACGGCATAAAGAGCGATGGCATAATGCCCGATCGACAGGAGGAATCGGTCTCGCCCCTCCCACTCGGGGTCTTCGGGACGATAGTCCAGAGCGTGGAAATAGGATGCGGCAAGGACGTCGGCGATCCCGAGCGCCTGTCCGATATAGCCCTGCCCCTGAACCTGCCCCATGAGCAGTGCTTTGCGACGAATATTCCATGCACGCAGCTCCAATGAAACATTGGAACGCGCGACAGCGCGGCCAGCCAAATTCATGTTTTCCTCCCGGCATTCGCTACAGCCAGAGATAGCACCGTCGCCGGAGGATTGATTTTAAGAAAAGTGAAAGACCTCTGTAGGCCACCTTAATGCTAAGACGAAAGCCTTATAGCCCCCAAGGTTTCACATCGATCAGGTCGGTCGCCGAACCAATCCGGAAACGGCACCCCAGATCTTTGAGGTGGGCCCGGGCAGCGTCGTCATGCAGCTTGCAAGCGTTCGTCATCCAGGTCTGGAAACGCTGGACGATGCGTCGGCTGAGATGTCGGGACGGACACACCAGCCAGTAGGCCGGAAAATCGATCACCTCATAGGCCGTCGAAAACGGGACCAGTTCTCCCCTCTGCAATTCGCCGAGGCAGAGGCTTACACTGTCGAGAGCGACCCCACCTCCCTGCTTAGCCATCTCGATCGACATGGAGGATCGGTCGAAACGGAGCGGATAGTTGACCTTCGGAATATCGATCCTGTTGGCCGCAAGCCAGAGATCCCAGCGATAGAGTGTTTTGACGCTGTCGATCAGGCGCGCGCCCGCAAGCTGACGAGCGGGATCAGGATCGATCTGGCGCAAACGTTCCAGATAATCAGGGCTGCAGAGAGGCAGAACCAGATCGTGCATCAGCGGCGTCACGGCCACGCCGCTCCAGGTACCCAACCCATATCTCAGGTCGATATCGACACTTTCCGTTTCGAATGCAGTAAAGTCCGGCGTCGCATCGATACGGAGATTCCAGTCCTCGTTTTCTGCAGCGAAGGCGCCGACCCGAGGCCCCAGCCAGCGCACACCGAAGCTCGGGCTGACGCGGATGACGAAATTGCGTCGGTCCCGTTGAAATGAAACGGCAGAGCGGGCGTTGCGTATGGCGCTGAAGGCTTGGGTGGTTGTCTGGAACAGGCGGTCGCCGTCCAGCGTCAGCACCAGACGACCTTTCTCACGGCGGAAGAGCTTCACGCCAAGTTGCGCCTCAAGGAGCGAAAGCTGTTGGCTCACCGCCGAGGGAGAAATGCCAAGTTCTTCGGCCGCCTTGGTCACGCTGCTCAAGCGGGCAACGGCTTCAAAATACTCGGTCGCTTTGAGATTGAGATCACGCATCCGCGAAGCTTATCTGAAGGCTGAACGGCGTTCCACCGTGCGAACCGCTGAAAAAGAAAGGCGGCTCCCCAAAGAGTTGCCGCCTGTCGAGTTGACCTTGGGAGGTTACATGCACCTGCTGATGCAAGGTTCAGATCCGGTAGAACTTTTCCGCATTGTCGTGGAAAAGCTTCATGCGATCCTCCAGCGTATAGCTTGCCGTAATCTCGTTGAAGGCATTGAAAATGGCGTCATACGAGGAGAACAGCTTGTCGACGGGGAAGTTCGACGCAAACATGCAGCGATCCACTCCGAAGATCTCGATCGCCGACTCGACGTAAGGACGAATTGATTCCGTCGTCCAGGTGAAGTCACCCATCCCGAGGCCGGAGATCTTGCAGGCGACGTTGGGAGCCTCAGCAAGCTTTTGCATGCTCTTGCGCCAGCCGTCAAAATGAGACGGACCATCCACCTGCATGCCGGTATGGTTGAGGATGATCTGCGTATCGGGGAAATCGCGCGCCAGTTCGAAGAACTCTTCCATCTGCCAGTAGTAGAGTTGCAGATCGTAGGAGAGGTTACGCTTCACCAGTTCCTTGAAACCGCGGCGCCATTCCGGGGCGCGGCTGACCTCAGCTCGATCCAGATAAGTCTTGGCGGGGTCGGTGTGAAAATTCATCGACTGCCGGATACCGCGAAAGTTCTTGAACTGCATGTGTTCATCCAGAAGGTCGGCCACATCAGCTTTGCGAAAATCCGCATAGCCGACGATCCCGTGAGGGAAGCCGCAGCGATCGGCGATGTCCTGTAGCCATCGCGTTTCGCCCACCGGATCTTTGGGATCGTAACCGACGTCGAGATGCACAGATTTGACCAGGTTCTGGTTCTTCGCATCCTCGAGGAAGTCCTCGATCAGATAGTCGTGAATGATGGCCGAGTAATCCCCGAAGGCTGACGGCTTAGCGCCATCGTTCAGCCAGGGATAGTAGTTGTTGGTGATGTCCCACAGATGGTGATGGGGATCGATCAAGGGAATGTCGTTCATCGCGATGCCGATCAGAGAGAGAGGTGAGCCGGAAACCGGAGGGACCGGAGGCATCTTTGATACCTCCGGTCGAATGGATCACTGCGGGAAAACGCGCGCAATCACCTTTTTCGCGTCCTCGGAGTCGATGTCGGCAGCCTTCACCAGCGGCATCACGAGCGCCATGTTCTGCGTTGTCTTTTCACCCTTCAGAGCCTTGTACACTTGCTCCGTCGCATCCATGCCCTGACCGACAGCTTCCTGGAAGAAAATGCCCTGGATGGCGCCGTCCTTCAGCAGTTGGATGGTCGTCGGGCTGCCATCTGCAACGGTGACGCCGATCTTGCCCTTTAGGCCGCGGGTTGCGAGGGCCTTGGCAGCGCCCGTGCCCGCCTGGTCATACATGCCATAGATTGCCTTGACCTTGGGATGGGCGGTCAACAAGTCGTTCGCCTGTGTGACGGCCTCGTTGATCGTCAAGCCCTTGGTTTCCAGCATCTGCACGAGCTGACAGCCATTGGCGTTGAAGGCTTCCTGAGCGCCCTTCAGATACTTCTGCGCGTTTTCACGGTCCTGCGGCAGGGAGAGCATGCCGACTTCCGAGCCACCGCGCTCCTTGGCGAGTTCGCAAGTGTACTTGCCCTGGGCAAGACCGGTTTCGTAGTTATTGGCCGTGACCGAAGAGGTGAACTTGGTCTCGCCGGGCTGCGGGCCAATGCCAGCGAAAGCGATCGGGACTTTCTGCTGCGCAAGATAGTTCAGAAGCGGCGGGGTTGAGGTCGAGCTGACCGGACCGATGACGATGGCGTTGACACCACGGGTGACGGCAACGCGGGCGTTGTCCATCTGCTTGGCCGGTGAGTTTTCCGAGGTGTACTCGACATAGTCCATGCCCAGCTCCTTGGCCTTCTGCTGCACGCCATGTGCAACCCACTGCCAGTAGTCGATGTCTAGCGACGGTGCGATATAGGCCACCGTAAACTTCTTGTCTTGTGCGTGAGCCCCCTGTGCGACAAGCACGGCTGCGGCCATGGCAATTGCTTTAACGATCGTTTTCATCTTTCTCCTCCTCCTTGAGTGATTATCGATGACTGAACCTGTCAATGAGCACGGCGACGAGGATTGCGAGCCCCGTCACGGATCCCTGCCAGAAACTGTTGATGCCGATGAGATTGACCCCGTTCTGAATGATCGTGATCATCAGGGCGCCGAGCACGGCACCGATGGCGGACCCTGATCCGCCAGAGAGGCTAGCCCCGCCGATGACGACGGCGGCGATCGCCTGAAGCATGAGGGACGCTCCCGCCGTCGCCTCTGCATTGAGAATGTAGCTGACGGTCAAGAGGCCGGCGAAGGACGCCATCGTGCCCGAAATTACATAGGCCGCGAAGCGCGTGCGCTTGACCGGAATACCGAGCAGATAGGCGGCCATGGGTGAGCTGCCGACCGAATAGAACCAGCGTCCGGCCGTCACCTTGCGCAGCACGAATTCCAGCGCCACGGTGAAAATCAGACAGAACAGGATGAAGTTCGGCAGGCCCGGTATGAATTCACCGCTGTTGAACAGCCAGTAGTCTGGCGAGTTCACGCCGAGCGAGCGGCCGTTGGTCACGATGAAGGCCAGTGATGCCGCAACCGCATAGGTGATCAGGGTGACGACGAAGGGCGCAAGCCCCACCAGGGTGATCAGTGCCCCGTTTATCGATCCGAACACAATCCCGACACCCAGCCCGGCAAGACTTGCGCTGATATCACTGAACCCGTTCGCCATGGCGAGAGCCGTCACCATGCCCGTCAGCGAGAAGATGGAGCCCACAGACAGATCGATGCCGCCGGTGATGATGACGATCAACACGCCAAGCGACATGATGACAAGGGGAGCCGAGGCCTGGAGGATATTGGCAAAATTGCCGGAAGACAGGGCAGCCGGCACGAAGAAGCCGACGCCGACAAGCAGAACGACACAGGCAATGGCGATGGCGAGTTCCGACCGGTAGACGGACAGGAGTGAAGGCGACTTCGGCGGCGGCGCCGTTTTGTCATTCGAGGTCATGGATGTTGCTTTCGTCGTCATGCGGCCATTCCCGTCAGGTCAGCCAGTGCGTCTTCGTTGAACTGATCCTGTGGGAGCAGTCCTTTGGCGCGGCCTTCCGTGTCGAAGGCGAGGATTTCGTCGCAGAGCTCGAGCAGCTCGACATTTTCGGTCGACCACCACACGACGATGGTGCCCTGCCCGGCCATGTTGCGGATGAGCTCGTAGATTTCGCGTTTGGTGCCGATGTCGACGCCCCGGGTCGGCTCTTCGAAGACCACCATCTTCAGAGGCATACCGAGCCAGCGCGCGACGAGCAGCTTCTGCTGGTTGCCCCCGGAGAGCGTCGACGGCAGATCCCAGATCGAGCCTGCCTTGAGCTTCAGCGCCTTGACGAGACCGAGGCACTCGTCACGCTCGGAGCCGCGGACCAGATGGCGACCTTCGCGCACCCGTCGGGATGCCAGCACGTTGTCGACAATCGGCAGTTGGGAAAGCACGCCCTTTAGACGTCGATCACCGGACACGTGGCCGATTCCCAGTTGCACCGCCTGACGCGGCGATGTGGGTCGCTTCGGCCAATCCTTAGCGTCGACCTCCCAATCTGCATTGGCGGCTGTTCCGTTCAGCACTGCAATCAAGCGCGACGGCCCGGCAGGTGCACCGGCAAGACCAAGGATCTGGCCCTTCAGGACGGGGACGGAGGTCTCGGGTCCGCGCAAGACGACACCGCCTCCCGCCTGGTCGAGCACCCGCTTGTCGCGCTCGACGCTGCGCTCTGTCGGTTGCCCCATCTGATGAATGATCTCGTTGTCACTCAAGTGGGTCAACGGCAGAGCATCGATGACGGTCATGCCGTCGCGAATGATCGTGCAGACATCGCAGAGCTGCCGGATCTCCTTCATGCGATGCGACACGAAGACGATGCCAATATTCTTCTCAGTCGCCAGCCGCCGCAGGACAACGAATAGTCGCTCGGTTTCGCCTGCCGTAAGGTTGGCGGTCGGCTCGTCCAGAAGTAGGACTTCGGCGCCCGTGGAGAGAGCCCGCGCGATTTCCACGATCTGCCCCTCGTGCATCGAGAGTTCCGACGCCTTGCGATGCAGGGCGTGATGGGCGAGATGGGGGTCGATCAGACAAAGGGCCTCATGCGCCCGGGCAGCTTGCGACCGGTTGCGCACCAGTGTTGCCGCCGATGCGGCGTGGACAAGCGCGATATTCTCGGCGACGGTCAGGTCGGGAAGAAGGGCGAGCTCCTGGTGCACCACCGCGATTTTCGGAATGCCGCCCCTCGGTGATGCCAGCACAACGTCGCCATCGTCCTTGCGCACGGCACCCGTGATGATCCGGATCATCGTGCTCTTGCCAGCACCATTACCACCCAGAAGGGCGTGAATCTCGCCCGGGAGTACGGTAAAGTTGACGCCGCGGAGCACCTTCGTGGCCCCGAAACCCTTCATCAAATTTCGAACCGAGATCAGCGCCGTCTTATTGCTGTCCATCGTCACCCATCCCCACGACACGAGCATCGACGTACGGGAGCAACGGCAACAGACCGTATTTTTTATCTAGCATCCAGTAGTCCTCCCAAAAGTGAAATCTAGTGAGAGGCTGAACCTTCAGATAGTTATTAAAGTTAAAGGGGTATTAAGCACAGCTGAATACCTAGGAAGGATGGAATAAAGTAACCTTTAGCCTTAGAGCCAGACACGGCGGCCGGGAACCCGCGTTGAAAAGTAGCGAGGCGGTAGGCGACGGATACCCCGCCGCCTCACCTCAATACATCATCCCCCCGTGACGCTTTTCATGACGGATCGCTGCATCGAGCGAGGTGTCAGGCGATTTGAAAACACAATGATGTTGTTCATGAACCCTGGGAGGACGGATGCTTTTCCTTTCGCCAGCGCCCGCAGACCGGTTTCAGCGGTCGGACGCGCCTTCATCGTCAGAAAACGTAGCACTGGCGACACCGGCGCGCTGGCGGCTGCATCAAATCCAGTTTCTGTGTGGCCGGGGCAAAGACAGGTAACAGTGACGCCGCGAGGGCGCAGCTCGTGGTGAAGTGCTTCTCCGAAGGAAAGAACGTAGGCCTTGGTAGCGGCATAGGCGGCAAACCCAGGAACAGGTTGGAAGGATAGAATGCTTGCAATGAGGAGAATCTGTCCATCTCCGCGGGCTGCCATGTCCTGCCCAAAGATAAAGCTGAGTTCTGTTACCGCCGTGATATTGAGCTGTATCATATCGGTCGTGCGCTCCAAGGTGGTGTCCAGAAAGTCCCCATGCAGCCCATAGCCCGCGTTGTTCACCAGGATATCGATCTGCAGCGACTTGCCGTCCAGACTGTTTTTCAACTGAGCGGCAGCGCCAGGGACTGCGAGATCGATTGGTTCAACAACGACCTCTACTCCGTATTTCTGGCGAAGCTCAGCAGCGATCTTTTCCATCGGCTCCCTTCGCCGGGCTGCGAGCACCAGATTGATCTTCTGTGCTGCCAGAAGGTCGGCATATTCGAGGCCCATGCCACTGGATGCACCGGTGATCAGCGCGCGCCTTGCGGCGCCGGAATGCGATTTCCCTGCGAATGTCTTTGAGGTTTGAGCGTGAGTAACGTTTTGCATTGAATTATCCTTTCGATCGCTTCGTGACGTGGCGTGTCGGCGAAAGCGAAGCTCCCCGAGCACGCCCTTTGAGTTCGAACTTTCATCGGAGTAGGACCTTGAGGATCCGTTCGGCCAGTATTCCGTATGGGGGCTGGAGCAGTTTCACGATGTTCCACCGCCCCTGCTCATAGATGCCCTTGGCATGGCTCAGTCGCCTGAAGCCCTCGATGCCGTGATAGGCGCCGATGCCGCTTTCGCCGATACCGCCGAATGGCAGGTCATCCTGCGCCACGTGCATAATCGTGCCGTTGATCGTGACGTTGCCCGATGTGGTGCGGTCGAGCACCTCTCGCCGTTCCGCAGAGTCTCCACCGAAGTAATAAAGTGCGAGCGGTCGGGGACGGGCGTTTACATAGTCGATCGCTTCACCGATTTTACGATAGGGAAAAACCGGCAGGATCGGACCGAATATCTCCTGGTGGGCGATCTTCATTTCGTCGGTGACGCCCAGCACAACCGTCGGCGCGAGCGTATGCGGACGGCGGGCGGCCTCGCCCGGCTGGTGGCCGACCTCGATAATCTGCGCGCCATGGGCTCGGGCATCCTCGATCAAGTCGATAAGAGTCCCATACTGCCGGTCGTTGACAATCGACGTATAGTCCTCGCTGGTCGGACCGCCGGGATAGGCCGCCTTTACCAGCCTGTCGAAACTCGCGACAAACGTATCGACTTCGGACTCATGGACCATCGCATAGTCAGGTGCGATGCAGGTCTGCCCGCCACTGAGGAGCTTCCCCCAAACGATGTCTGACACAAAACGATCCTGAACACCGCCCTTGGCGACGATTGCCGGGGACTTCCCGCCAAGCTCCAGGGTTACGGGTACGAGATTGTCGCTCGCCGCCTTCATCACCGCGCGCCCTACGGCGGTACTGCCGGTGAAAACGAGGTGATCAAAGGCAAGTGAAGAAAAGACCGGACCGTCGCCCTCGACGAGCGCGACCTGTTCCTCAGTAAAGATTTCTCCGAGCATCGAAGCGATGAGGGCATTGGTGGCAGGCGTCACATTCGACGGCTTGAGCATGACGCGGTTTCCCGCAGCAACCGCGGTAATCAACGGCATCAGAGACAGCTGAACGGGATAGTTCCATGGCGAGATGACACCAACCACTCCAAGCGGCTGATAGTCGATCCGGGCGCGCCCAAACTGCATGTGAAGGGCAACATGACGTCGCTCAGGCTTCATGAAGCGGCGCAGGTTCTTGTGGAGATAGTCAATGCCGCCGACGACCCCGTAGATTTCCATGATGGCTGTCTCCTGTCGGGCCCGGTGACCGAAGTCGGACGAGATCGCCGCCTCGAACATTTGCCGCCGGCTGATCAGGGCACTCTTGAGTTTGGCGAGAGAGGCACGCCGCTCGGCAAGCGATGTTGCACCGTCGCGCAAAAATGCGGTTCGCTGGGCAGCGAGGATGCGGCCCATACGCTCGGCGTCTGTAATTTTTTCTATGGCGTTCATGGCACACCCCGATGTAGACAAAAGAAACATTGAGATCTATATAGGTCGCAATGTTACCCCTGTCAACAATGTAGTCACGAGAAACTTAAAGCCATGACGGACGTTCAAAACCGCCCCTATCACCACGGTGATCTCCGCCGCACGATCATTGAAACGGGACTAGACATCCTCCGCGATGAAAAGAACTGGCAGTTTACGCTGCGAGAGGTCGCCCGTCGGGCTGGCGTCAGCCACGCCGCGCCCTACAAACACTTTCCGGACAAAGCTGCTCTGCTCGTCGAACTCGCCATGATTGGATTCGATCGACTACGCGAGGCGCTAGCGGGAGCGAAACCCGAAGCCCCCCAATCTCTGTTCGAAGAAATCATGCCAATATCCCTGGCATATGTCGCCTTTGGCACCGATAACCCGGCCCTGTATCGCCTGATGTTCAGCGCGGAGGAGGGACGCTCCGTGGGAATGCATCTCGATCAAAGAGCGCTTGCGGTATTCGACATAGTGTTGGACATGCTCAGTCGCGGTCAGGACGCCGGGACCATTCGCAAGCGGCCAGTTAGGGGGCAGGCGACCGCCGCATGGGCGCTTATTCACGGCATCACCTTGCTGGCGATCGATGGACTTCTGGTGCCGGAAAAGGTCGGATCGGCGCCGCTAGACGCAGCCATCGCCACCTTGGTGGAAGGGCTGGCAATCCCGCAACCGATATAGCAGCGAGTTACAAGGCGCGGCAAGCTATCTGCGGCGGCTCAGCCTGATCTCCAAAATCAGTTTAGCGCCGGTCGGCTTCCCGCTCGCTGGGCTGATCTCTCCCACGCTTTTGGTTGTTGGCAGCCGTAAGTCTTGGTTTGTTTCCAGGCGGGACCTGCTTTCGATGGTGTCGCAGCACAGGCAACCACGCCGCATCATCGGTTCGTTAGTGACACTCAGTGATCAGCGAACGCAGTTGACCGATACGAATTTGCGTCATCCTGATCAGACCTCTAAATAACTCAAACTCAGGTTACTTACCTCAAACGGATCGATGGTGCGGCGAAGAGGAAAAAGGAGTTTCTTCCTTTGCTGCTTCCTGAATTGCCAATCGCCGCAAGAAAAAGAACCCGAATCATGCGGATTCCCGTTAAAGAGCGAAATTTTCCACCGACAGATTTTCGTCTGATCTCCCTGATGTTCTCCTCACTGATGGGGGCGCATTCAGAGCGCGTTGGAACGCTTCTCTTTCCTCGCCGCAGGCCACGTAATTCTGCAGACGCCTGCTCTGCTTCAGAATGTCCGAATCCTTCAGTGGTCGCAGAACGCTAACCATCATCAGATCGCCAACGCTGAAGTCTTCGCCTTCAAACCATGTCTTCTCGCCAAGGACCAGGGCGAGTTGTTGAAGCCTCTGCTCAAGATACCCGACACTGCCTGAAGCGATGCATGGCTCGATTGTGTTAACGGCGGCAAACATCCACATGATGGACCGGGAGCGGGCATCTGGCCCCCCTGGAAGCAGGCCGGCAAAACGCTGTGCTATGTGAAGTACAATGGCGCCCGATTCGAAGAGGGTCAAATCCCCCTCTTGATAAACCGGCATCTGACCGAACGGTTGCAGTTGCATATAGTCGGGGCGACGCATTTCAGAGAAGGTAACATACCTCAAACTATACGGCTGACCGACCTCCTCAAGCGCCCATCTGACGCGTGTGTCGCGGTGGTACCCCCTGCCACCATCAGGAGGATGTCTGAATACTGATACTACAGGGTTCATTGCGGTTTCCTTCTCATCATGACTGCGACGAGACCCGAGTGGGGGCTTGCCCCCCAACGCCGTGCCTGCCTCTAGGATATATCTCCCGCAGGGGTTCCTGCGGGAGATACCTTGTCTATTCGGCGGCCAATGCGTGCTGAGGTCTGGGGACGTCCGCGCCGGTCGTCGAAGATCCTTCCGCTTTTGGCGGCTTGATGCGAAACCATGCTGCATAGAGTGCAGGCAGGAAGAGCAGGATGATAAACGTCCCGACTGCCGTTCCGCCGATCAGCGTGTAGGCCATCGAACCCCAGAAAACCGAATGCGTCAGGGGAATGAAGGCGAGGACTGCGGCAAGCGCCGTGAGGATGACGGGCCTTGTTCTTTGAACCGTTGCTTCGATCACCGCATGATAGTCATCCCGACCTGCCGCCTTGTTCTCCTTGATCTGCTCGGTCAGGATCAGCGTGTTGCGCATGAGGATGCCCGCCAGACCGATGAGACCCAGGATCGCGTTGAAGCCGAAGGGCTGATTGAAGAGGATGAGCGTCGGCACCACGCCTGCGAGACCGAGCGGGGCTGTCAGCATCACCATCGTCATCGTCGATAGGCTGCGTACCTGAAGGATAATGACGATCAGGGTTGCAGCTATCATGAGCGGGAACACCTTTACCAAGGCCGTATTGGCCTTAAGTGACTCCTCGATATTGCCGCCCATCTCGATGCTATAGCTCGCCGGAAGTGACGCAATGAGAGGTTCGAACGCTTTCATAACCTGCTGGGCGACTTCTGGCGGTTGGGTCGCCTCGTTGATGTCGGACCTCACGGTTACCACAGGCGTTCGGTCACGGCGCTTGAGGATCGGCTCTTCGAAGCGCACCTCCGTGTGGCCGATCTGGTCGAGCGGGATTGTCCGACCCTCTCTCGTGACAAGCGAAAAGTCGGCGAGCCTTGCTGGGTCGAGGCGGATTTCACCCGCGCTTCTGGCCACGACAGGAACATTTCGGATGTTCTCACGGACTTGCGTAACCGGCACACCACTCAGCAGGAGCTGTATTTGCTGGGCAGCCTCGGCACTGGACATGCCAATAAGGTTCAGGCGATCCTGGTCAGGAACGAACCTGACAACAGGTGTGCGGTTACCCCAGTCGCGGTTGGCGTTTCTGACGTCAGGTACCGAAGTCATGAGAGCAAGGGCCTGCTCGGAGATTTTGTACAGCTCTTCGGCGTCCGGCCCCTTGATCCGGAATTCCACAGGAAACGGCGTGTAGGGGCCGAAGACGAGTTGCGTCACACGAACGAATGCTTCGGGCGCCAGCCCTTGCGCAACGGCTTCCCGCAGACGCAGTTTCAGCACCTCGCGCTCATGGGCGTCGGGCGTCAGAACAACGATCTTTGCAAAGGCCGGATCGGGCAGCTCAGGCGCCATTGCAAAGAAGAATCGGGGCGCACCTTGACCGATGTAGCTGGTCGCGATCTTCGTTTCGGGCTGCTGCTTCAGCCAGTCTTCAAGCTTCTTGACCGTGGCTGTCGTCGTTTCGATGCTCGTGCCTTCAGGCATGCGGACTTCGACAAGAACCTCAGGGCGGTCAGAGGTCGGGAAGAACTGCTGCTTCAGCGCACCCATTCCGACAACGGAAAGTGCCATAACGACGCCAACGACAGCGCAGGTCAGGAATTTGTGCTTGACGGTGAATTCGATCGCGCCGCGCAGCCGCCTGTAGTTCGGCGTATCGTAGATCGCATGATGGCCGCCTGCCACAGGCTTGATATAGGGGAGCAGCTTAATGCCGAGATAGGGGGTGAAGATCACCGCGACGAACCAGGATACGATCAGAGCAAAACCGACGATCCAGAAGATATTGCCGGCATATTCACCCGCTGCGGAGGCGGCAAAACCGACCGGCATCAGGCCGATAATGGTCACAAGCGTGCCCGATAGCATAGGCGCCGCAGTATGGCTCCAGGCATAGGCAGCCGCCCCGATTCGGTCCATGCCCTCTTCCATCTTCACAACCATGACTTCGATGGCGATGATCGCGTCATCCACCAGAAGACCGAGCGCCAGGATCAACGCGCCAAGCGTGATGCGGTCGAAGAAGCGTCCACTCTCCAGCATGATAATGAAGACGACGGCAAGCGTCAGCGGCACGGCGAGTGCAACGACAATGCCCACCCGCCAGCCAAGTGCAATAAGGCTGACGAACAGCACGACGCCCAGAGCCATAGCAAATTTCATCATGAACTCGCCAACGGCCGCATCAATATTGACAGCCTGATCACTCACCTTCGTCAGCGTAATGCCAAGTGGCAGCGATTGCGCGATTTGGCTGGAGCGTTGTTCCAGGGCTTTGCCGAGCTCGAGACCGTTCCAGCCTTGCTGCATGACAACACCGAGCATGATGGTCGGTTCGCCATTGTGGCGAATGAGGTAAGTTGACGGCTCCTGATAGCCGCGACGAACCTCTGCAATGTCCGAAAGTTTTAGCGCGCGCCCCGAGGCGACAATAGGCGTATCGGCGATAGACTGTATGCTGTCATACGCGCCGTCGAAACGGATGAAAACTTGGGGACCCTGCGTGTCGATAGAACCTGCCGGCGTTACCGTGTTACGCCGTTGAAGCGCTGCGGCAACATCCTGCGGAGAGATGCCAAGTGTCGCAAGTTTCTCGTATGAAAACTCGACGAATATCTGCTCTTGCTGCTCACCCAGAATGTTGATTTTCTTTACGCCTGGCACATGAAGCATGTCCTGCCTGATCTTTTCCGCTTCCCGGACGAGATCGCGCATTGGCATGCCCTGCGCCTTGAGAGCGTAAAGGCCGAAGCTGACGTCAGAATATTCGTCGTTCACGAATGGCCCCAGAACACCCTGCGGCAGGTTTCTGGCTTCATCGCCGAGCTTCTTGCGCGCCTGATAAAATTCTTCGGCGACGGCGCTTGGTGGCGTATTGTCCTTGAGCGTAACGGTAAGATAGGCAAAGCCGGGACGCGTCGTTGTCTCGACACGGTCGTACCATGCCAATTCCTGAATGCGTTTCTCCAGCGGCTCGGCAACGAGATCCTGCATCTCGCGTGCGGTTGCGCCCGGCCAGACAGTCGTGACCGTCAATGTCTTGATGGTAAAGGAGGGGTCTTCCGCGCGGCCTAACTTGACGAAGGCATACGCACCGGCGAGCGACAAGAGAACGATGAAGAAGAGCGTGACGGCACGTTCACGAACGGCCAGAGCGGACAGATTGAAGTTCATCAGTTTGCTGCCTTTTCTGTCTCAAGGCTGGTGCGAACCGACGCTCCATCCTTCAGAAGATGTGCGCCGAGGGCAACAACTGCCTCTCCGGGCTTAACGTTCGTAAGGACCACATTCTCTTCGCTCAGCCGTTCGACCTTCACATCACGAAACGTCACGGCCGATGTTTGCTGATCAATGATCCACACGCCTGTGCGCGTACCGTCGTCCAGAAGGGCACCGATCGGCAGTTCGGCGTGGTTCTGTGCATCTCTGTTCTCGATTTCTATAGTGACGGTCGCCCCCAGTGGAGCATTGGCCGCAGCCCCTTCAAGCACCCATCGCGTTTCATAGGTGCGGGTCTGTTGATCGGCAGAATCGGAGATTTGGCGTAAGGTGGCATTTTCCGTGTTGCTTCTGCCATAGATGGACGCAGAAGCTTGAGCACCGATTTCAGGACGCATGGTTTCAGGAAGCCAGACGATGGCTTCGCGAGGACCGGATTTCGCGAGCCGCACTACCGGTTGCCCGGCCGTCACAACCTGGCCGGGTTCACCAAGCGTCTCGACAATCGTTCCGTCTGCATCGGCAACGAGAACTGCATATTTCGCTTCGTTTTCTGCTACATTTGCGTCCGCCTGTGCGGCAGCCAACTGTGCCGTCGCCGTATCCAACAGGGCCTTCGATCGTTCATATTGCTGCGTCGAAGCGGCAGAGGTCTTCACCAGCACGGCGAAGCGTTTCTCATCGGCTTTCGCTTGGACAAATGTCGCCTGTGCTGCAATGACAGCGTTCCGCTTGGCGGTCAGAGCAAGGCGAAGATCGGTCTCGTCAAGCCTCATCAATGGCTGTCCAGCGCTTACCTGCTCCCCGACGTCGACAAAACGTTCAACGATCTTGCCGGGGACACGAAAGCCGAGGTTGCTCTGGACCCGGGCACCAACGGTTCCGGTAAAGCTGCTGCTCGAATTGGCAGGCAGTCGGGCCGTCGCAAGGTTGACAAGTGGCGCCAATGTCCGGGGATCGGCACCCTTTGCCTCGGGTGCCTGCGTCGGAAGCAGCAGTGCTGCGGCTCCGCCTGCGGCCAGCGCCAGCACTGCTGCTGCAGTGACAACAAGTTTCCGTTTCATTTCATCGCCCCTTCTTGACGGCCATTCCAAAAATATTAGATTGCAACCTAACTCTAAAAATAATATAGATGTCAAATGAAATCTAAAATGAGGTCCATATGAGAGTGAGCCGCGCACAGGCAGAAGAAAACAGGGAACGGGTGATCACTGTCGCCAGCCGATTATTTCGAGAGCACGGGTTCGATGGGATCGGCCTGAAAGACCTGATGAAGGGTGCAGGCCTCACCCAGGGTGGATTCTACAAGCAGTTCGCATCGAAGGACGATCTTGCCGCACTGGCTTCGCGGCGCGCGCTTGAGAGTGCGACCCGCCGGTGGTCTGCTGCCGCAGCAGATACGTCAGACCCACTAGAGGCAGTCATCAGGTTCTACCTCTCGAAAGATCATAGCGGCGAGAAGGCAGAAGGATGCCCGCTTGTCGCTCTCGGTTCCGACGCTGCCCGTCAAACTGCCGAAGTTCGGCGCCCGTTTGAGGATGGCATCCGAGCACATTTCGAGGTGCTCGAAGAAATGATCGGCGAGAGCGACGGAACGGCGGTCGCCGACAAGGCCATGGCAATATTGTCCATGATGGTCGGTGCAGTAATGTTGTCCAGGATCATCGAGGATAAAGAATTGTCATCCGGTGTTCTTGATTCAGCCGCAAGTGAAGTCCGGCGCATAGCTGGCCGCGATGTCAGCGCCTAACGGACAGCTTCTTGGTACTGGGCGGCGGTAGGTGCATTTAGCCTAGCCTCAGTCGCCCAAGTATCTGAAAAATAGCGAGAACCGCGTGTCCCACGTTAACGACCGGTTATTCGGTAGGACGCCGGAGGCATGCCTATTTCTAGGATTAAACACAGGTGGAAAACAGATGCGCCGTATCGTTGTAACAGGAATGGGAGCCATCAGCCCCCTGGGAGCAAACGTCGATATCTCCTGGTCGCGACTTCTTGCAGGCCAAAGCGGCATTCGACGACTGGATGACGACGTGGTCGGGGATCTGCCGTCGAAAATTGGAGGCTTGGTCCCTTCTCTGGCTGACGACCCCGAAGGAGGATTTGATCCTGACAGGACCCTGCCCTCGAAGGATCAACGGAAGGTCGACCGCTTCATCATCTTTGCACTGGCAGCGGCTGAAGAGGCGTTGGCGCAGGCACATTGGAAGCCGGCATCGAATGAAGATCGGCTAAGAACCGCGACCATTATCGCGTCCGGTATCGGCGGCTTTCCAGCAATCACCGACGCGGTACGCACCGTCGACCACCGCGGTGTCCGCCGCCTTTCACCATTCACAATACCGTCTTTCCTCGTCAATCTCGCAGCGGGACAAGTCTCGATCCGCCATGGTTTCAAAGGTCCGCTTGGAGCGCCCGTGACGGCATGTGCCGCTGGGGTTCAGGCGATCGGCGATGCCGCAAGACTGATCAGGTCCAATGAAGCCGACATTGCGGTTTGTGGTGGCACTGAGGCCTGTATGAACATTGTCAGCCTTGGCGGTTTCGCGGCGGCAAGGTCACTATCAACGGGCTTTAACGAGACGCCGGCCAAGGCATCACGTCCCTTCGATACGTTGCGCGACGGCTTCGTCATGGGTGAGGGCGCGGGCATACTCGTTATAGAAGCCCTTAGTCATGCTCTCGCTCGCGGTGCGACCCCGATTGCAGAACTCGTCGGGTACGGCACGACAGCCGATGCTCATCACATCACCTCCGGTCCCGAAGACGGAAGCGGCGCGCGCAGGGCAATGGAAATTGCCATCGCGCAAGCGGGCATTGCCCCTTCTGCGATTGGTCATCTGAACGCGCATGCGACCTCTACACCGGTTGGCGATCTCGGAGAAATCAAGGCTATCAAAAGTGTATTTGGCCAAAGAAAGTCGGTGGCTGTCAGCGGAACCAAGTCTGCGACGGGGCACCTGCTCGGCGCGGCCGGCGGGCTGGAAGCCATCTTCACGATTTTGGCGCTCAAAAACCAGATCGCGCCGCCGACACTGAACCTGAACACGCCGGATCCGGAAGCGGACGGGATCGATTTTGTCGCAAACGAAGCGCGATCCCTGGACGCTGAATATGCCATATCCAACGGTTTCGGTTTTGGCGGCGTCAATGCCAGCGTTCTTTTCCGACGCTGGGCAAAGACAAGCAACCGCGGGATATCCTCCTTGCGCTAACGCTCGTCGCCACATCCAAAACTCCATGAACCCGAGACCAGCTACCGAGCGTCAAAGAACACAACAATTTGGTCGACAATTGCCTCCAAAGGCTTGGCTACATTAACGGTGATGGCGTCTTCCTCCACGCCGGGCGGCTCCAGCGTGGCGAACTGGCTTTCAATCAGATCCGTCGGCATGAAATGGCCGGTGCGGGCCGCCATGCGGGTGGCGATCAGGTCCTTTGTGCCAGAAAGGTGCACGAAGACGACCAGCGCACCCTTCCTCGCCCGGATACGGTCGCGATAGCTCCGCTTGAGCGACGAACAGCCGACGATCAAGGTGCTTTCCGCCTCGGCCCGCCGCGAGCCGATCTCGCCGAGCCAGGGCCAGCGGTCCTCGTCGGTCAACGGCTCGCCGCGCCTCACCTTCTCGATATTGGCCTACGGGTGCAGGTCGTCGCCATCGAGATAGATAGCACCGAGGCGCGCGGCCAACGCCGCGCCGACCGCCGACTTGCCGCAGCCGGCGACGCCCATCAGCAGGATGCGCCGAGGTACATCAGAGCGAGGCTGTGATACCACCGTCGACATAGAGCACGTGTCCGTTGACGAAGGAGGAGGCGTTGGAGGCAAGGAAGATGCAGGCGCCCACCAGTTCCTCCACCTTGCCCCAGCGGCCCGCCGGTGTGCGTTTCTCCAGCCAGGCGGAAAAGGCCGGATCGGCAACCAGCGCGGCATTCAGCGGCGTGTCGAAATAGCCTGGCGCAATGGCATTGCATTGCAGCCCGTATTTCGCCCAGTCGGTCGCCATGCCTTTGGTCAGGTTGCCCACGGCGCCCTTTGTGGCGGTATAGGGGGCTATGCCGGGACGGGCGAGAGCGGTCTGCACGCTGGCGATGTTGATGATCTTGCCGGCACCGCGCCCGATCATGTGGCGGGCGACCGCCTGGCCCACATTGAAGACGGTGGAGATATTGGTCTTCAGCAGTCGCTCGAAAGCGTCGGCCGGGAAGTCCTCCAGCGGCGTGCGGTGCTGCATGCCGGCATTGTTGACCAGGACGTCGATCGCACCGACCTCCGCCTCGCAGGCATCGACCGCCCGGCGCACGGCCTCGTGATCGGTCGCATCGAAAGCAAGGGTGTGTTTTGCCCCAATCTCCCTTGCGGCTAGGGCCAGCTTGGCCTCGTCGCGGCCGTTGAGGACAACCTCGGCGCCGGCGGCAGCGAGGCCGCGTGCGAGCGCGAGCCCGATGCCCTGGGAGGAGCCGGTGACGAGGGCGCGCTTGCCGGTGAGATCGAAGAGTTGGATGCTCATGGTCTGCTGGTCTCTTTGTTTGCAGTGGCGGCCTGAAGACCGCGTCGGTCTCTTCCTACTATTGCTCTCAGGAAAATGCGATCTGCGTCTTCATGGACTGCCCCTTGTCCGAGGCGATCTCGAATGCCTTGAGGGCATCGGAGAGCGGCAGCATGTGGGTGATCAGCGGCTTCACATCGATCAGGCCGCCTTGCATCAGCGCCACCGCCGTGGCGAATTCCTCATGGAAACGGAAGGAGCCCCGCAGGTCCAGTTCCTTTGCCGTGATCACCATCATCGGCAGGCTCATATCGCCTCCGAGGCCGAGCTGCACGATCGTGCCGCGCGACCTGAGCGCCTGAATGCCGGCGGCCAGGGCCGCTTGTGCGCCAGAGCATTCGTACAGGACGTCGAATGTACCCTTGTTCTGGCTGAAGGGAACAAGTCCGTCGCGATCTTCCGAAAGATCGATCGTCCGATCCGCGCCGACCGCCCGGGCAAAGCCCAGCGCTCGGTCGGACAGATCGGCCGCAACGATTTCTGATGCACCCGCCCGCCTTGCGGCGAGGATGGATAGCGTGCCGATCGGACCGCAGCCGGTGATCAGCACGCGCTTGCCGAGCATCTCTCCAGCGCGACGGGTGGCATGCAGCGTCACCGACAGCGGTTCGGCCATCGCAGCCTCCCCCGCCGAAAGACCCTCAGCCTTCACGCACTGGCTGGCCTTGGCGACGAGCCGCTCACGAAAGGCGCCCTGGATATGCGGAAAGGGCATGGCCGACCCGTAGAAACGCATGTTGAAGCAATGGTTCGGCAGGCCCTTCAGGCAGTAGTCACAGGCTCCGCAGGGCCGCGAAGGCGATACGGCGACGAGATCGCCAACCGCGAGGCCGGATACGCCTTCGCCAAGCACGGCGACATGGCCAGATACCTCATGCCCCAGGATCATCGGTTCCTTCAGCCGCACCGTGCCGAAGCCGCCATGGTTGTAGTAATGCAGGTCCGATCCGCAGATACCGCCGACGGCGAGGCGGATTTCCACCTCGCCCGGCCCCGGCGCTTCAACGGCGTTATCCTCGATACGCAGGTCCTTGGCGGAATGAATGACGATCGATTTCATGGCTTTCCTCACAGAACCGGCGTCGGCAATGGCCGACCGTCGAAATGGGCCGACAGGTTGTCGAAGACCAGCGCGCCCATGGCCTTGCGGGTTTCCACTGTGCCGGAGGCCATGTGCGGCTGCAGCAGCACGTTGTCGAGCGCCAGGAACCGCGGGTCGAGATTGGGTTCCCCCTCGAAGACATCGAGGGCGGCAGAGCCGAGTGTCCGATTTTCCAGCGCATCGAGCAGCGCCTTTTCATCGATATTGGAAGCGCGCGAGATGTTGATCAGCATGCCCTCGGGACCGAGCGCCTCGATGACCTTGCTGCCGACGATGTGGCGCGTGTCGGCTGATGCGGCCAAGGTCACGAACAGAAAATCGGAGCGGGCGGCGAGCGCGACAGGATCGGCGACGAAGGTCCAATCCTTCGCATAATCTTTCGGGGCCACATCGCTATAGGCGATTTCCATGTCGAAGCCTGAAAGGCGCTTGGCGACCTCGAAGCCAATGCGGCCGAGGCCGAGCACGCCGGCCCGCTTGCCGTGCACGCGCGATTTCAGCGGATAGAGGCCCTTCCGCGCCCAGTCGCCGCTCCTGACCCAGCTTTCGCCGCCGATCATGCCGCGCGCCTGTGCCAGCATCATCGCCATCCCCAAATCCGCCACGTCCTTGGTCAGGACATCGGGCGTGTTGGTGACGCGAATGCCGCGTTCCCGGGCTGCAGCCAGATCGACGGCATCGAAGCCGACGCCATAGACGCAGATGACTTCAAGCTTCGGCAGCGCCTCGATCATGACCCTGTTGGCACCGAGTTCGCCGCGGGTCGCAATGGCGCGAATATTCGACCCATGCTGGGCCAGAAATGCGACCTTGTCACTCGCTTCGAAATAGCGGTGCATGGTGAAGGTGGCGTTCAGGCGCTCCTCGTCCCAGGCGGGATAGGGGCCGACCTGAAGAATTTCGATCCTGCTCACGGTGTTTTCTCCCAATTTGTCTTGTCGCCGGCAGCAGCCGGAAATCAGCCTTCGCACAGTTTGGACAGCGCGGTGAATTCGGCACCTTCGGCCGCGAGCGACCGGCGGATTTCTCGCGCCAGTGCGACGGCCCCCGGCGTATCCGAATGCACCAGGATGGAGCGCGCATGCATGTCGATGACCTGACCGTCGACCGCCTCGACCGTGCCCTCGCGAAGAAGGCGCAGAATGCGCGCCATGACGGCGCTCTCGTCCTTGATGACGGCTCCCGGCAGGGAGCGCGGTGCCAGCTGGCGATCGGCGGTATAGGCCCGGTCGGCGAGAAACAGGCGATGGCATTTCATACCCATGCCCATCGCTTCCTTTTCCAGCGCCGAGCCGGGCAGGACGAGAAAGTGGATATCCGGATCGAAAGAAAAGGTCGCCCTAACCAGAATTTCGGCAATAGCGGGATCGGCCGATGCCTTGTTGCCCAACGCTCCATGGGGATTGAGATGGGTGATGCGGTGTCCGGCGGCCCCGGCGATCGCATGCAACGCTCCGAGCTGGTAGAGGATGTGCATTTCCAGTTCCCGGGCATCCATGACCATGGGACGGCGCCCAAAACCCATGCGGTCGGGATAGCTGACATGGGCGCCCAGGTCGACGCCATGCTCAAGCGCCAGCCGCACTGTGCGGTCCATGATGACGGGATCGCCGGCGTGGTAACCGCAGGCGACATTGGCCGACGTGATGAGCGGCATCAGCGCCGCGTCGTCGGCAATCGTGTAGGGCCCGAAACCCTCGCCGAGGTCCGCATTGATATCGATCCGCATTCCCGCACCTCCCCTGTTGTCAGCCATGCGCTACGAATTCGAAAACAGGCGTGCCGTAACCGACGATATCGCCTTCTTCCCGCAGCCTCCTGCCGAGCGAGCCGGGCTTTTCCGCGACGACAGCGGTGATGGCCTGGCCGGAGACGACATAAGCGACGGCCTGTCCTGCCCCCATGGTGAGACCTTCGGCCGCGACATCTTCCGGCCGGCCGGGATGGGCGAAGACAAGGCGCCCCATGGACGCGGTCGAGATCGTCTCTGGCTCAGCAACAGCCGGCGCCGGGGCCGCGCTCAAGGGCACGGCGGAGGCGGGGTCGAGCCGCATCGAAATACTCGCCCGGCCATCGGAATAGGACAAATGCGACAAGCCGGCAGCGATCATGCGGGCAAGGAGGTCATCGAGGTCGGCCACCGTCAGGCTCATGCGACACCCCATGCTGTTGCCAGGCGGCGCTGGCGACCTACGTCAGCTGCCAGTTGGGCAAGATATGTCTCCGTCTCGTCATGCGCATCGGCTGCGCCTGCCGTGTCGCATTCCACGAAACGCAGCGCATCACCCGGCCGGGCCTGGGCAATCCGCCAAAGGTCCGCATCGATGACCACCCCGATCTTCGGATAACCACCCATGGTGGCGGCATCGGCCAGCTGGATGATCGGCTGTCCGCCGGCTGGCACCTGGACGACGCCGGGCACTACCCCATGCGACCTGAGTTCGCGCGGCCGCGTCAGCGCTAGCTCGGGACCTTCGAGCCGGTAGCCGGCACGGTTGCTCTGCACGGTCACCTTCCAGTCTGCCGACCAGAAGGCGGCACGGGAGGCGTCGTCGTAGTCCGCGTGCTCGGCCGCCGGGATGACGCGCACCGCAGTTGTGCTATCGCCTGCCGCCGCAAGCGCCACAGCGGGCGGCACCGTCCCGACCCCTGCATGAGGAAGCCTGACGTCATTACCCACGGCGGCTATGCGATCACCCTTTGCCAGCGCCCGGCCCTCGATGCCCCCGAAGGTCTCGCGCAACTGCGTGCTGCGCGAGTCAAGCACTTCCGGTACGTCGATGCCACCGGCAACACAGAGATAGACGCGGCATCCGGAACGCGGCGCATTGAGCGTGAGCACATCCTCCGCCTTTGCGCGGGTGGCCCAAAAGGGCGGCAACGGCCGGTCGCCGAGCATGGCGCCGCAATCCGCCCCCGTCAGTGAAAAATTCAGGTCGGAATTGAAGCGCAGGCGCAGCGGCAGGATCGGGATCTCAAGCCCGGCGGCGCCACGGTCATTACCCAGCAACAGGTTGCCAATGGCGAGCGCCAGCCTGTCCATCGCCCCGGACCGGCAGACGCCATAGCGATAGAAGCCGCTGCGGCCGAGATCCTGGATAGTGACCAGCGAAGGCGTGGAAAGGATCTCGATCATGCGATGACGCGCTCCGCCTTGAACCGAATGACATCGCCGGGCTTCAGCAGAGCCGGCGGCAGCCGTTTAGGGTCGAAAAAGCTGATCTCGGCTCGGCCGATCGTGTGCCAGCCGCTCGGACCGGCCGAGGCCGAAACGCCGGTCTGCATGCCGGCAAGCGAGAGGGACCCGCCGGGAATACTAACCAGCGGCACCTTGCGACGGGGCATGAACAGACGCGCATCGAGACCGCCAAGATAGCAATAGCCGGCATGGCTGCCGACGGCATAGACGGTGTAATCTGGCTCGGTGTGGATCCGTACGACCTCGGCGACGGACAAGCCCGTGCCTTCCGCCACGTCGTGCAGATGGGGACCACCCTCGCCGCCGTAGACGATGGGCAATTCCAGCACGGTCGGCTCCACATGCTTTTCGTCGCCGGTATCCCAGGCGCCACGGAGCAGCGTTTCGAAGACGCCGATATCTCGGGGCGGCCGGGCCAGGATCAGCATCAGGTTGGTCATGCCGGGCACCGCCTCGACGACCATGTCCCAGGTTGCGGCGGCATCCGCCAGCGCCCAGATGCGCCTCTGATGCTGGATATCGAATGCGCCCGGCGCTTCGAACAGGATGGCGCTGGATCCAAGCGGTGTGATACGCGGCTCTTCCAGGCTGGCGGCGGAAGCGCTCATGCGATGCCCCTCTTCTCCAGCAGCTTTTCCAGATGGTGAATGTCGACGCCCCCCGCGACAAAACCCGGATCGCACAGCAGTTCCGCATGCAGCGGCGCGTTGCAGGCGGGGCCGGCGATGACAAGCTCCGACAGGGCAAGCCGCATGCGCGCCAGGGCCTCTGCCCGCGTCGCGCCATGCACGATCAGCTTGGCGATCATGGAATCGTAACTCGACGGTATGACGTAGCCGCGCGTCACATGGGTATCGACCCGCACACCAGGCCCGCCGGGCAACACCAGATCTTCAATAAGGCCCGGCCGCGGCGCGAAGGTGAAAGGATCCTCTGCATTGATCCGGCATTCCAGTGCATGGCCCGAGATGCCGATATCCCGCTGCCGGAGGCCCAGCGGCTCGCCGCCTGCAATGCGCAACTGGGCCGTGACGATGTCGATGCCCGTGACCAGTTCCGTGACCGGATGCTCGACCTGGACGCGGGTGTTCATCTCGATGAAATAGAAGGCCCCGTCCTCGAAAAGGAACTCGAAGGTGCCAGCGCCGATATAGCCGATACGCCGGCACGCTTCAGCACAGCGCTCCCCGATCGCGGCAATTGCGGAACGGTCAATATCAGGCGCCGGCGCTTCTTCAATCACCTTCTGGTGCCGGCGCTGCAGCGAGCAGTCGCGGTCGCTGAGCCAAACGGCCTCGCCATGGCTGTCACACAGTACCTGGATTTCGACATGGCGCGGATGTTCCAGGAACTTCTCGATATAGATATCCGGATTGGCGAAGAAGCGCTGTGCTTCTTCCCGCGTGACCTGCACCGCCTTGAACAGTTCCGCCTGCGAACGAACGACCCGCATGCCGCGCCCGCCGCCGCCGCCCGCCGCCTTCAGGATGACGGGGTAACCGATATCGGCAGCGATTCGTGCGGTCTCGGCCTCATCCTCCCCCAGGGCACCGCCGGAGCCCGGCACGCAGGGCACGCCAACGGCGAGCATCGCCCTCTTCGCGGCGACCTTGTTTCCCATGACGCGGATCGCCTCGGCCGGCGGTCCGATGAAGACGCGCCCGGACGCATGCACCGCTTGGGCGAAATCGACATTTTCAGAGAGGAAGCCGTAGCCGGGGTGGATCGCTTCCGCGCCCGTCAACTCCGCGGCCGTGAGGATCGCCTCGATATTGAGATAGCTTTTGGCTGCGGGTGCCGGGCCGATGCAGATGGCGGCATCTGCGCTCTGCAGATAGGGCGCGTGTCGGTCGGACTCTGAATAGGCGCAGACAGAGCGCAGGCCAAGGGTTCGGCAGGCGCGCTGGATGCGCAACGCGATCTCGCCGCGATTGGCGATCAGGACGCTGGAGAAAGGCAGGGCATGCGGACGTGTCATGATGCGCTGGCCTCGATCACGAAAATCGGCTGCCCCATTGTTACCTCGCCGCCGGCCTTGACCAGGAGTTCAGCGATAACGCCGTCGCGCGGCGCCTCCACGGTAGTGAAGACCTTCATCGCCTCTATCAGGCACAGCGTGTCGCCAGCCTGCACGGGACGCCCGGGTTCGACGAAATCGGGTTCGTCGGGCGACGGCGAGAGATGGACGATCCCGAAGATCGGCGCGTCGACTGTCTGCTTGGACGGGGAGACCCGTGGTGGCGCTGCAGCCGCTGGGACCATGTCGCCTGAGGCCTGCGGCGCGGGAGACGGCTGAACGATGCCGGAGCCAGCCTTGACCAGCCGGATATGTTGGTCTCCGTCGGTGAATTCCAGCTCGGCGAGCGGCGAGGCCGCCATCCACTGCATCACGGTCTTGAGTCTTTCGATATCCATCGGAACCTGCGCTTCTGCCGGGCCTGCCGGACAGCGCTCGATGGCGCTGCGAGACGAGGCAAGACTGGCAAAAACGCTATCATAACGGTTCGATGATGGGGTCAGACCGGTTTTTAATGATGGGTCCGGCCGCTTGTCCATTGGCCGGGACTATTACGCCAGACCGATTCCGTCTTAGCCCTGCCTTCCCGCCCATCTTATGATTCCCCTGCTCTTTTCACAGCCAGAAGCCGCAAAACCGGCAAGCAGGTGATCCATGTCCGACTTCCAGCCCGCAGCGCGTGTCGAGCGCATCAAGCCTTCTCCGAGCACCGCAGCCGCAGCCCGAGCGAGGGAATTGAAAGCCGAAGGCCGTGATATCGTCGACATGACCGTCGGCGAGCCGGATTTCGATACCCCCGACGCCATCAAGGAAGCGGGCATTGTCGCCATCCGCGCCGGCGACACCAAGTATACGCCGGTCAACGGCACGCTGGCTCTGCGCCGAGCGATCGCCGGCCGGCTGCAGCGCCATACGGGCCACGCCTATCCGCTCGACGCAATCACGGCCGGCGGCGGCGGCAAGCAGATCATCTTCCTGGCGCTGATGGCATCAGTAGACAACCAGGCCGAGGTCATCATTCCCGCGCCCTACTGGGTCTCCTATCCCGATATGGTGCTGGCCAATGAAGGCAAGCCCGTCATCGTCACCTGCCCCGAGGCGGACGGCTTCAAGCTGAAACCGGAAGCCTTCGAGGCAGCGATCACTCCGAGAACCCGGTGGCTGATTCTCAACGCGCCTTCCAATCCGACCGGCGCCACTTATTCCCGCGCGGAACTTGAGGCGCTGGCCGCGGTGCTTCAGCGCCATCCCCATGTCTGGGTTTTGACCGACGAAATCTATGACGAGATCTGGTTCGGCGAAGGCAAGGCCGTCAGCCTGGTCGAGGCCGCCCCCAGCCTTGTTGACCGCATCTTCCTAGTGAACGGCGTATCGAAAAGCTACGCCATGACCGGCTGGCGCATCGGCTATGGAGCCGGCCCCGCCCCGCTGGTAGCGGCGGTCAACAAGCTCCAGTCGCAGATTTCGTCCTGCCCGTCCTCCATCAGCCAGGCAGCGGCCGCGGCCGCACTCGACGGCGACCAGGCTTTCATTATCGACAGCGTCGCGGCCTATCGCCGCCGCCGGGACATCGCGGTCGAACGCCTGAATGCGATCGACGGTATTTCCTGCACGGCTCCGGAAGGTGCATTCTATCTCTTCGTCAACTGCGCCGGCCTGATTGGCAAGACCGCCCCCGACGGGCGAAAGATCACCAACGACCTCGACTTCGTGCTCTACCTGCTCGACTGCGGGGTCGCGGCCATCCAGGGCGCCGCCTATGGCCTTTCACCCTATTTCCGGCTGTCGATCGCCACGTCGGAGGCGCAGATCGAAAAGGCCTGCGCCTTGATCGCCAAGGCCTGCGCAGCCCTGTCCTGAGACGGCCGGAACATCGAACCAATCTTGGGGACCGGATGACCGGTCCCTTTTCACAAGGAGGAAAGCCATGGTCCACGTCCGGACAAAAGTCGAACGCGCGTCGCCGGAAAGCGTCGCCGCCCTGTCGCGGCACAGCGTCGCCACCATCCACGAGGCACAGGGACGTCTCGGCGCACTGAGCTCCCGCATAAAGCCTGTCGACCGCGCGATGTCCTTCTGTGGTACCGCCTTCACGGTGAAATGCGCGCCGCGTGACAACATCATGCTCCAGGTCGCTATCCACTACGCAAAGGCCGGCGACGTGATCGTGGTGTCGGCCGGGGAATATGAGGAGGCCGGGTCCTTCGGCGACGTGCTTGCCAATGCCTGCCTGGCAAAAGGCATCGCGGCGGTTGTGACCGACACGGGCGTCCGCGACACTGCCGACCTGATCAAGCTCGGCCTGCCGGTGTTTTCGCTCAGCGTCTGCGTCAAGGGAACCGTCAAGGAGACGCTTGGCCAGATCAATGCCGATATCGTCGTCGGTGACGAGTTGATTCGTCCGGGCGATGTGGTGCGCGGCGATGCCGATGGCGTCGTCGTCATCCGTCGCGAAGATGCCGCCGCCGTCGCAGTCAAGTCGCAGCAGCGCGAAGAAGCGGAAGCTGGCTACATCGCCGCCTACAAGGCCGGCAATACCGTGATCGAGGTGAGCAATCTCGCCGGGGTGCTCGCCGCCAAGGGCCTGACCACAGACGAGTGAACCTTCACCGTTTCCACCTTGTGGAATGAAAAGGGGCGGGTCATGGACTTGCCCCTTTCGCTTGCCGAATGCGTGGACAACTTTAATTCAGGATCAGGTCCGGGAGGAAGGTTACAACTTCGGGAAATAGCGCCAGGAACACCACGAAACCCATCATGATCAGCAGATAGGGCATGGTCACGCGGGCGATGTAGCCCGTTCCGCGTCCGGTTATGTTCTGGATCACCGCGAAATTGAAGGCCACCGGAGGCGTGATCTGCGCCATCTCGACCACCAACACAATGAAGATGCCGAACCAGACCTTATCGAAACCGGCCTGCTCGACAATCGGCAGGACGACCGGCAGGGTCGTGGCGATCATCGAGAAGCCTTCGAGCGCCGTGCCGAGGATCAGGTAAAGCACCATGAGCGCGATGATCAGGGTGATGGGCGACAATTCCCAGGCCGAGACGGTCGCCGCGACCACATCGGGGATGCCCAGCGTGGCGCTGACATTGCCGAGCACCGTCGCACCGAGAATGATCATGCCCATCACGGAACAGGTCTGCACCGCGCCGAGCGCGATATCGCGCAGGACTTTTGCAGACAGCGCATCCTGTGCCCAGGAGAGAGCGAAGGCACCGAGCACGCCGAGGGCCGCCGCCTCCGTCGGCGTGGCTAACCCGCCATACATTGACCCTAGCACACACAGGATCAGGAACAGGGCCGGCCACAGCTCCTTCAACGCGCCGATTCGCTGTGAAAGCGGCATATGACGCAGGGCTCGCTCGCTTTCCGGCACCATGTCCTTGCGAAGGGTCGTGTGGATCATGATCCAGGCACCGAACGTCCCCGCCAGCAGGATACCGGGAATGAACCCCGCCGTGAACAGCCGCAGGACGGATTCTTCCGCCAGCACGCCGTAAATGATCATAACCGTCGAGGGTGGAATGAGAAATCCGAGCGTGCCGGCCCCGGCCAGACTGCCGATGGCGATATCCGGCGAGTAGCCGCGACGCAGCAATTCGGTCAGCGTCATGCGGCCGACCACCTGCGTGGTCGCCGCAGACGAACCCGAAATGGCGGCGAAAATCGAGCATCCGATGATATTCACATGCAGGAGCCGGCCCGGCAGCAGTCCGGCCCAGGGCGCGAGCCCGGCAAACAATGCCTTGGAGAGCTTTGTACGGAACAGGAACTCGCCCATCAGGACGAAGAGCGGGAGCGCGACGAGATCTGGCGTCGTCAAGATGTTGAATGCATATTGCGGCAACAGCCGACCCATCGGCGCCGTCATGAAGAGAAAGCCGAGGCCGAGCGCCGTCGCCAGGAGCGCGATACCGATCCATCCGCCGATGGCCAGGAATCCGAACAGGAATCCGAACAGGCTTCCCATAACAGCAGTCATGTCAAAATTCTCCATCTGGCCGCGCCTGGAAAGGCTGCGGCATGGGGCCTATCCTTCGATGGCGGTGGCAGCACCGAGATCCGGACGGTCGACGGCATGGCCGGCCAGGCATGTCAGCGTCCGCGCGACCATTTGCGCGGCAAGAATGATGGCGCCCAGCGCCAGAACCGCCTGCGGTATCCAAAGCGGTGTCAGGCTGTCCTGCGACACCTCGCCGAAGCGGTAGGTCCTGAGCGTGAATTCTACCAGCGTATAGGCCATGAAGGCTGAAACGGCGGAGCCCAGCGCACTGGAGATGCCTTCCAGCACTCGGGCATATCGGCCATGGCCTGCACGCATCAGCATCTCGACCCTGATCTGCAGGCCGGCCCGAAGGGTCATGCCGGCACCCAGTAGGAAGGAGGCGCCCATCAGATAGGCGCTGTATTCCCAACCCACGTGAATGCTATTTGGCATGGTGGGAATGATCTTCGACAGCAAGGCAACTGCAATCTCAGCCAAGACAAGGAAGGTCAAGGCGACGATGCATGCGGCCGCGAGCAGGGCGCCGGCAACGGAGAGGTGATCGGCCGCGCGTTGAAGCGCGACCACCAGTCCATTTTCGCGCCCCGTCCCGCTTGCGGGAGCTGGCGTCTGTGCCATCTCAGTTCGCCTTGACCGAGGCCTTGTACTGCTCGACGAGAGGAGCCGCATCCGGAACTCGCTCGATGAATGCCTTCTGCAGAGCCTCGGCCCGTTCGACCATGGTTGCGCGCATCTCCGGGGAAATATCGGCGAGCTTCATGCCCTGGTCGGACATGATCTTGATGCTGTCAAGGTCGCCCTGGCGGGAGATGCCCCAGAATTCCGGCTCCAGATCACGGGCAGCCTTCTCGATCGCCGCCTGCTGGTCGTCCGGAATCTTGTTCCAAATGTCGAGGTTGATCGTCACCATGTTCGAACCCCAGGTGTGGTTCGTCGGGTAGATGTAGTCCAGGAACTCCCAGAACTTGCCGTCGACGCCCGAGGTGGCGGAGGTGGCGACACCCGCAACGCGGCCGGACGCCAGGGCCGGGATGAGTTCACCCCAGGGCATCGCCACGCCGGCCATGCCGAGTGCATTGACGATATCGACCGTGTTCTTGTCGGCGCCGCGGACCGGAATGCCCTTGAACCCCTCGATATTGTCGACCGCGACCTTCAGATAGACGTACTGAGCCGGCGACGGCACCATGTAGAGGATCTTCTGGTTGTTCTGTTCGGCGATCTTCTCGAAAACCGGGCGAATGATCGCGTGGTATTTCTTCAACTCCTCCATTGAGCTGACGAGAAAAGGAATTCCCTCAGCGCCGAACAGCGGATTGACGCCGACCTGCTGGGAGATGTTGATGTCCGCCATCTCGACGAGCCCATCCCGCACGGCCGTGAGCTGGTCCGGCCCTTTGAAGCCGAGCGAACCGCCCGGCTTCACCGAAATGACGATCTCACCCTTGGTGGCTTCCTTGACAACATCGGCGAAGCGGATCGCGTTCTTCACCATGAAATTGCCTTCCGGCAGCACATCGGAGAGATTGATCTGCATCTCCGCCATGGATGGAAGGGCCGACGATAGGAGCAGGGCCGCGGCTGCGACCGAGCGAATGAACTGACGTTTGCTGACGGACATTTTTATGTTCCTTTCCCCTTTTTGTAAGTCGTTTGCCTCCCGGCTGGTGTTCAGTCGCCGGACCGCCTTTCAAAGTTTAGACCACCTGGGACCTGGAAGGTCGGCAGGATCTCGATATGGCCGATGTTCACATGCCGCGGAGCATCGATCGCAAAGGCGATGGCATCGGAAATGTCTTCCGGCTTGAGGGATTCGTAGCCGTCGTAGAACTGACGCTGCGCCTCCTCCATGTCGCCGAGCAGACGCCCGAAAATTTCCGTTTCCACCCGGCCGGGGCAGATCTCGGTGACCCTGACGCGCTTGCCGTAGGCATCGACTCGAAGCTGCCGCGACAATTGGTGCACGGCCGCCTTGGTCGCGTGATAGATGGTGTTGCCGCCAAAATTGTAGACCGCGGCGATCGAACTGATGTTGACGATATGCCCGAGGTCACGTTCGACCATGCCCGGCATCAGCAGGCGCACGAGGTGCAGCACCGCCTGGATGTTGACCTCGATCTGTTCATCGATCGCGAACTCATCTGCCGTCAAGATGTTGCCGGTGCGCGAAACACCTGCATTGTTGACGAGGATGTCAATCTTCAGGCCCCCGACCGCCGATGTCAGAGCCTTGGTGTCCGAAACATCGACCACATGCGGGATGCAGCCGCACTTCGCCGCCAGCGCATTCAGCCGCTGCGCATTGCGCGCCAGCGCATGGACTTCCAGCCCCTCGCGCCGCAGGCGCTCCACGATAACGGCGCCCATACCGGTCGACGCGCCGGTTACCAGTGCGGTGTTATAATCCGAGAATGCCATCCGTGGTTCGTCCTTCGCATCTGTTGCTGACGATCACGCTAACCCTGTCTCCCGACGCTGCAAAAGATCACTTGCATATGGGGTGATCGGCATTTGTTATAGTTCCGCCAAAACAGAAGCTTGGCATAGGCGGCGACAGCGTTGATTGCTACACTGCAAGCAGGTTTTGGAGGAAGCTGCCCGTTGGATACACGCCGGCTACAGGCATTCGTAAAGATCGTCGATATCGGCAGCCTGACGCGGGCTTCCGCCATCCTGCATATTGCGCAGCCGGCACTGAGCCAGCAGATCATCTCGCTGGAAAGCCAGTTCGGGAAGAAGCTGCTGATCCGCTCGAAACAGGGCGTCGTGCCGACGGAGGCCGGGCGCGCGCTTTACCGTCACGCCCAGATGATCCTACGCCAGATAGACCAGGCCCAGGCGGATATCAGCGCCTCGGGTAATGTGGTCGCCGGACGCGTGTCCGTCGGCCTCGCACCCTTCAGCACGGCGTCGGTGCTGGCGTTGCCCCTGTTGCAGACCGTTCGTGCCCGCTATCCGAACATCCTCCTGCACATCAACGAGAATTTCGGTGGCGTCATCAGCGAGATGATCATGACGGGAAAGCTCGACGTCGCCTTCATCTACGATGCGGGCCCGATCCGCGGTGTGACCTTCGAGCCGTTGCTTAACGAGAACCTGTTCGCAGTGGCCCCCTCTAGCCATGTCGAGCGTATAGACGGCAAGGACGAAATCACGGTGGAGCAGCTCGCAGAGCTCGACCTCATGCTTCCGACCGCGATACATACGGTCCGCAAGGTCGTCGATACGACGTTTAGACGGGTGGGCCTCGCGCCTAAACTGATTGCCGAAATCGAATCTCTCTCCACGATGGCTCGCGCTATTAGTGCCGGCATAGGCTCGACGATTCTACCGTGGTCTGCGGCGAATGCGGTGCGCGACTCCGACGAACAGGTCGCCGTACTCAGGATCGTTAAGCCGTCGATGAACGTGAAGATATCGCTCTGCGTTTCAGACCAGTTCCCGCTGTCTGAGCCCGCGCTCGCGGTCAACGACATCCTCACCGAGCTTGCGCATTCCTTTGCTGCGAGCGACGATGTCTACGGGGTACAGAAAGCCTGATCAGCGCATTGACGATGTCGGCGCAATATCTAGGCAAGGATCGCCCGGGCGCTGTCGGCATCGGTGATCAGTACGTTGGCAAGGCCGCTTTGCGCTACCGCGTGAAGAATCTTGTGCTTATGTGCGCCGCCGGAAGCGACAATGCGGCAGCCGATGCGACGGAAGTCATCCAGTTCCGGTGAGAGCACCTGCCGATTCAGCAGGTGGTCGATTTCCTGCCCCGAGGCGTTGAGATACCGGCCCATCAGATCGCCCACCGCGCCGGCCTTCTGGAGAATTTCCTCGCTCATCCCTTCGGGCAGGCCATAGCGCACCTGCAGCGATTGCTGCGATACGTCGCCGACGCTCAAATAGGCCACGTCCACGTCGCAGATCTGCCTGAAAGTCCTCTGAAAGACCGTCTGAGATATGATGGCCTCGCGGGATTCGGGGCTTTCCGCATAAATCGGCGCGGCGAAATAGCGGCATTGGGCGCTGATCGCCTGGGCGAAGCCGCGAACGATCTCGAATGTGTTGATTTCGGAGCCGTGGGTAAGACCGCCCATCATCGAGCGCACCTTGATCTGCGGCTCGTTGAGCGACGGCATGTGCTGGATCGTCTCGCGGAGCGTCGAGCCCCAGCCGATGCCGATGGACGCCGGCTTCTGCGTCTGGATCAGTCGGCCGAGGAAGCCCGCGGCGCCCCGTCCGAGCACCGAATGCAGGAGAGCCGTCTCATTCGGGGTCGGAACCACGACCGCGTCCCTGAGCGCAAAACGCTTGCGCAGCTTCACCTCCAGTTCGACGCTTTCGGAGAGCGCGGAATCGAAACTGATCCGTACAACGCCGGTTTCCAAGGCTTCCGACAGGATTTCGTTTACCCGCCGCCGGGTGATGTTCATCCGCTCGGCGATCTGCTGCTGGGTAAGCCCCTCTACGTGGTAGAGCCATGCAGCCCGCACCATCAACTCACGATGTTCCATATCCCACCACCCGCTTGCACAAACGTCACAACGATGTAACATATGTAACATAAACCTGCATGTCATGGCTAACCCAGACGGATGGTGATGGCCAGAACCGAAACAAGGCGGGTCATGAAAAAGACCCGATAGAAGGATCCGAGACATGGCTTCGACATATATGAAATCGGTTGCCAGCCTGCTTGCCGCCGGTGCGTTGCTGATGGGCGCGGCCGGTGCTTCCGCGGCGGAACGCGTGAAGATCGAATGGTGGTATGCCATCTCCGGCAAGCTTGGCGAAACGGTGCAGCAACTGATCTCCGACTTCAACAAGTCGCAGGACAAGTATGAGGTCGTCGGCACGTTCAAGGGCAACTACGAGGAGACGATGGCGGCCATGGTTGCCGCCTACCGCGTCAATCAGCAGCCGGCTATCCTTCAGTCGGCGGAGCGCGGTTTCATGACCATGCTGAAATCTGGCGCCATTATCCCGGCGGACGAATTGATGGCCAAGCAGGGCTATAAGATCGACTGGAGCGATTTCGTAAAGCCGGTGGCAGGTTTTTACATCGTCAACGGCAAGCCGGCGGCGCTGCCTTTCAATTCCTCGACGCCGATCCTCTGGTACAATGCCGATGCCTTCAAGGCTGCTGGCTTCGACGCGCCCGCCGATACTTGGCAGGGGCTTGAAAAGCAGCTCTATGCGCTGAAGGAAAAGAAGGTCACCGACTGCCCCATGGCATTGCCGGGCGATTTCCAGTGGAGCCTGATCGAGAATTATTCGGCCATCAACGATCAGCCGTTCGGAACCAAGGCCAATGGCTACGGCGGCCTCGACACCGAATTCGTCTACAACAGGACTTCCGTCGTCGGGCAGGTCGCGCGGCTGAAGAAGTGGATCGATGACGGCGTGCTGAAGATCGCCGGTCAGGGCGTGGCGCCGATCAGCCTCTATACCTCGGGCACCTGCGCATCGATCATCAATTCCACAGCCAGCCATTCGGCCGTCGAGGCAGATGCCAAGTTCAAGTGGAGCGCCGCGGTCATGCCGCATGAGGAAGGCGTCCAGCCGAAGAACAGCACGATCGGCGGCGCCGCGCTTTGGGCGATCAAGGGCAAGCCGGAAGAGGTTCAGGCAGGCGTTGCCGCTTTCTTCAACTATGTCGCTCAACCCGGCGTGCAGGAATGGTGGAGCAAGGCGACCGGTTATGTGCCGGTCACCAACGCCGCCTATGCGAAGATGAAGCTGGAAGGTTATTTCAAGGATCATCCGACCCGTGAGGTTGCTATCGAGCAGCTCTCCCGCGGCGAACCGACCGACAATTCCCGTGGCTTCCGCTTCGGCAACCACAATCAGTCGACCGCGATCCTGCTTGAGGAAATGCAGGCCGTATGGACCGGCAAGAAGGCACCGCAGGAAGCGCTCGACAGCTCCGTCAAGCGCGGCAACGAAATCCTGCGCCAGTACGAGAAGCTCCATGCCGGCAAGTAGTGCCATGAGGTTGAGCGAGGGCGCAGCGACGCGCCTTCGTTTCCCGCTGCGGCTCAAGCTGGGCTCGCTGCTCACTTCGTCGGAAACCGGGTTGAAGGCCTCGCATTTCCGGCGCCCGTGGTTGGCAGCGGGCCTTCTGGCCCCGCAGCTTCTCATCCTGCTCTTTTTCTTCTTCATCCCCACCTGGAAGGCGTTGTCACTCGCTTTCGTGCAGGTGGATCCCTTCGGGGCGACGATGATCTTCGTCGGCCTTGATAATTTCACCACGCTGTTTTCGAGCCCGGAATACCGCGACAGCGCGGTGCTGACCTTGTGGTTCACGACGGTCCAATGTTTCGTGACGCTCTTTGTCGCCTGCCTTTTCGCCTTTGCCACCGATCAGGTGATGCGCGGCCGGGCGATCTACAAAGGCGTCATCCTCTTGCCCTATGCCATCGCACCGGCGATTTCCGGGGTGCTCTGGGCGTTTCTCTTCAACCCGACCGTCGGGCCGCTGGCGCAGATGTTGGACGAGCTCGGATATGCCTGGGATCCGAACCGCCGCCCGTCCGACGCGCTTCTTCTGGTTTCGGTGGCGGCAATTTGGAAGCATGTCTGTTACGACTACATCTTCCTCGTCGCGGCCTTTCTCGCGGTGCCCGCCTCCGTTATCGAGGCCGGCGCGATTGACGGCGCAGGGCCTGTTCGGCGTTTCCTGACAATCACGCTGCCGATGGCCGCACCGACGATCTTCTTCCTGATCGTGATGAATTTCGTTTACGGCCTCTTCGAGACCTTCGGTATCATCGACGTCATCACCCATGGCGGCCCGGCCGGCAGCACCAACACGCTCGTCTACAAGGTCTACCAGGACGGATTCCGCCAGCTCGATCTCGGCTCTTCCGCCGCCCAATCTGTGGTGCTGATGGCGATCGCCGTCCTCTTCACGGTCTTGCAGTTCCGCGCCGTCGAGCGCAAAGTCAACTATCAGGTGTGACCATGGTCGAACGGCATATCTGGCTTTCCCTGTTCTGCCATGTGGTGCTTCTGATCGGCGCCGCGGCCGTCTGCCTGCCGCTCTACTTCGCCTTTGTTGCCGGCTCGCTCACAGTCGGTGAGGTGCAGCAGGTCCCGTTCCCGCTGGTACCGGGCGATCATTTCGTCGAAAACACGGTTACTGCGTGGATGGAGGGCGATTTCGGGCGACTCTACCTCAATTCGATTATCGTCACGGTTGGCATCGTCGTTGGCAAGCTTGCTGTTTCGGTCATTGCCGGTTTTGCGGTCACCTATTTCCGCTTTCCCTTCCGTATGACGGCTTTCTGGCTGATCTTCATCTCGCTGATGCTGCCGGTCGAAGTGCGTATCATCCCGACCTATGAGGCTGTGGCGGATGCCGGAGGGCCGCTTCGGTCCTTCTTCGGAGCGATCGGCTTGACCGGGTTCCTCGCAAGTACCACCGGCTATCAACTCGATGCCGCCCTGCAGTGGAACATGATCAACAGCTATGGCGGCCTCATACTACCCCTGATCGCGTCGGCCTCCGCGACCTTTTTGTTTCGCCAGTTCTTCCTGACCGTGCCGGACGAGCTTTGCGAGGCGGCCAAGCTCGATGGCGCAGGTCCGTTGAAGTTCTTCCGCGACGTGCTGCTGCCGCTGTCCAGCTCCAATATCGCGGCGCTGTCGATCATCCTCTTTCTCTATGGCTGGAACCAGTATTTGTGGCCCCTGCTCTTCACCACCGAAAAGGAGATGTACACTGCGATGATCGGACTGAAGGACCTGATCCCGGTGGCTGATGCCCAGCCCGCCTGGCACTTGGCAATGGCGGCCTCCTTCTTCGTCATGGCGCCCCCTGCGCTCGTCATTCTCCTGATGCAGCGGTGGTTCACCAGGGGCCTGGTGGATTCCAGCAAATGAGGTATTTCCAATGACCACTCCGATCATCGTCGGCCATCGCGGCGCCCGCAATCTCTGGGCAGAGAACAGTCTCTCGGGCTTCCGCAATCTCATCGGGCTTGAGGTCGAATCCGTGGAGTTCGATGTGCATCTCAGCGCTGCCGGCGAACTTCTGGTCATCCATGACGCGACGCTCGACCGCACGACGGAGCGGTCCGGCCGTGTGGCTGATCTTGCCGCCGGCGAATATCGCTCGGTCATCCTCAAAGGTACCGATGAATGCATACCGACCCTTGAGGAGGTGCTGGAAACCTACGCGCCCACCGGCCTCGAACTGCACGTCGAACTGAAGGCGGATTCCGGCGGCAAGCCTTACGACGGTCTTGAAGCCAAGGTGACTGCGGAGCTGGACCGCTTCGACCTAGCAGACCGCGCGTTCCTGACGAGCTTCAACGGTGATGTCCTGAAGAAAGTCGGTGAGGTGGCACCGCATATCCGCCGGCTTTCTTCGCTCAATCATAAGTCCGTCGAGGTTCGAGGCCTGAGACGGTCGGTCGAGTTCATGCTGCAGGTGTCCGACGTGCTTGCCGTCGAGAAGGCGCTGCTCTCCGAGGAATGGGACCTGCTGTCAGCCTTGATACCGGCCGAAAAGTTGGGCGTCTGGGTGCCGAACGAGCCGGATGATCTGTCGTTTTGGCTGAAGCAGCCGATCCGCCAGATCACCACCGATCGACCGGACCTGGCCGTCAGGGTGCGAGAAGGACTGTTCGATGCCACGCATTGATCGGCGAAGCCTCCTGGCATGCGGACTTGCGGCTGCGGCCATCTGGCGACCGCTCGGGCGGGCACGTGCGGCAAGTTTTAAGGCTGATCCGTTTTCTCTGGGCGTCGCCTCCGGCTCGCCGCGGGCGAACAGTGTCGTCATCTGGACGCGACTGATTCTGGAAGATACGTCTGCGATCACTTCCGCCGATCCTTTTGCCCCTGCTCCGAAGCGGGTGGCGGAACCTATGGACATTGAGTGGATGGTCGCCGAGGACGAGACGTTCTCGAAAACGGTACAGTCCGGTCTTTTCCGCGCCGTACCGGAATTCGCGCATTCGGTGCATGTGGAAGTAAAGGGCCTGAAGCCCGGCCGTTGGTATTTCTACCGCTTCCGCTCCGGCAATGCGACAAGTCCGGTCGGGCGCACCCGAACTGCGCCGGAAGGCGGAGACGCTTTCCGTTTCGCTTTCGCTTCCTGCCAGCAATATGAGCAGGGTTTCTACAGCGCCTACGGTGAGATGGCCAGGAGCGACCTCGATCTCGTCGTGCACCTCGGCGACTACATCTACGAACGCAGCTACGGTAACGAGCTTGTCCGCCAGCATGGAACCGGCGTACCTTCACTTCTCTACGAATTCCGTGATCGCTACGCGCTATACAAGTCGGACCCGCAATTGCAGGCGGCGCATGCCGCTTTCCCTTGGCTCACCATCTGGGACGATCACGAGGTCACCAATAATTATGCGAGCGATCGCGCGCCGGATGCTCCGAACCCGGCGGAATTCCTCGACCGCCGCCGTGCTGCTTATCAGGCCTGGTTCGAACACATGCCTGTTCCGCCGGCTCTGGCTGCCGGCTTCGACGCGCTGCGCATTTATGACCACTACCGCTTTGGTAATCTGCTCAGCGTGAGCCTGCTCGACACGCGGCAATACCGCTCGCCGCAGCTCCAGGGCGCCGCCGGCAACGATCAGGCGGAGCGGACCATGCTGGGGCCGGCCCAGGAAGAATGGCTGGCGGAAACGCTTGGCATGTCGCAGGCGAAATGGAATGTCATCGCTCAGCAGACGCTGGTTTCGGAACGCGACACCAAGGTGGGGCCTGAGACGGGTTATAATCTTGACGGCTGGGACGGCTACCGCGCCGCGCGTGGCAGATTACTGAGCGCCGTACACTCTTCGGCTGCCTCGAACCCGATTGTCATCGGCGGTGATCTGCATGCCTTCTATGCCGCCGATATAAAGCGGGATTTCGCTGATGAAAAGACTCATCCGATCGCCAGCGAATTCGTCTGCGGCTCGATCACCTCGGATGCGCCGTCAGAAGCGAGCCTGGCGACGGCTCTCGCCGAGAACCCGCATCTCAAGTTTACATCCGGCAAGCATGGTTATGCGATCATGCGTCTCAGCGAGCGGTCTGCGGAGGTGGATTTCATCGGCATTGCCGACCGCAAGCAGCAAAATTCACCTGCTGCCGTTTTCCAGCGCTTCGCCGTCGTTGACGGTGCTGCCGGCGTCAATCGGCTTTGACGCCTCATTGGAATTGGACTTTTATGCAGATAGATCTTCTGATTTTCGATTGTGACGGCGTGCTGATCAACAGCGAGCCGATCGCCAGCCGTACGCTTGCCAAGGCTCTCCAGGATGCCGGCGCGGCGATAACCGCCGAAGAGGTTCTGGTCCGGTTCACCGGCAATTCCGCCACCGCTATCCGCCGCATCTGCACGGAAGAGCTCGGCATCGGCGATCTGGATCCGGTCTTCGACGCCTGGCATCTCGATATCTATCCGGAATTCGCCCGTTGTCTGGAACCGATGCCCGGCATGGAAAAGCTGGTGCGGTCGTTGCCGCACCGAAAATGCGTTGCCTCGAACAGTTCGACGGAGCGGCTGTCGAAGAGTCTCGGCCTGTTGGATCTCTGGCACGCCTTCGCCCCGTCCGTCTTTAGCGCCGATATGGTAGCGCGACCGAAACCAGCGCCGGACCTCTTCCATCTCTGTGCTGAAACCGTCGGGGTCGATCCCGCGCATTGCGTGGTGATCGATGACAGCGCCCATGGCATAATGGGGGCGAGGGCGGCTGGCATGACGGCGATCGGTTTTGTCGACCCGGCCGACCCGCGTCCAGACCGCGCGCTGGTCCTCAGGCAAGCGGGTGCCGCTTTCGTGGCAACTGGCGCCGGCGAACTCGCAGAAGCGCTCATCCGCCTCGAAGCTTCACAGCCAATGGAAGTCTGAGCTGCCTATCCTTGCGGGGTGATGTCATGTTGTTTGACTGAAGCCGGGCGAATGGCTTGCCGTTGAACTCAGGCAGCTGTGCCAGTTACGGCCCTCCACTGCGCCATTGCGCGGATTCGATGAATGTGGGTGGCGAGGGCGGTGTCCTTATAGTGGGACGGGACAAAGTGATTTCTGATTGCCGAAAAGACCGCGGTGAATCGTTGCAATCCGCCGGAGGCTCGGAAGCCTTGCATCATCCGTCCTCGCTTTCGCAGCGGCAGGTGTGAATTTTCCGCGCGATTGTTCAGGCCTTTATGCGATCGATGTTCGACAGAAGGCATCACATCCCGCTTTGCCGCTCCATATGAGCGCAGCTTGTCGCTGATGATCCGCTTCGGCGTGAGGCCTTGCTTCTTCAGCAGCCTGACCAGCAATCGCTTGGCAGCCTTCGTGTCGCGACGAGCCTGCACGATTTCGTCGAGAATATCCGTCCTGATCGACGGCTCGCCAAAGCCAGTGTTTCCGGCCGCCAATGGAGATATTCGACCGGCTCCTTGCCCTCGCGGCGGCGCAGATAAGGATTGACCATATCGCCCTGGATCGGTCCCGGCCGAACGATCGCCACCTGAATCACGAAATCGTAGTAGGTGCGCGGCTTCAAACGGGGCAGCATGGCCATCTGAGCCCGGCTCTCGATCTGAAAGGTGCCGCGCGTGAGGTACCGGCCCAGCTCTTTGTCCTCGAAATCGCGAAAATATTCGTTCGCGAGGTGAATTGCAGGCATTCTCCTGAAGCCATCGTCCTTGTTTTTCATCCATTGGCGCAACAAAGGTCGATATCGTTCGACCAGACCAAGATAGCGACATAACGCTTTGAGTGCGTACTCCGCGTAGACGTTGTTCTCCTCACCCTGCAGATAGGCTTCCAACAGTGGTGCGTCGCTAGCGCCGCCACAAAGCCCGACGATATGGATTGCATCAACGACGCCTCCGTCGCGTCCTCGGAGAATGTTCCGGGCGAGTTCGACCTCTTCTGGTGAAATAGGCCCTGGCTCCAGGCCATTGGCACGATTTGCAATGTTTGCGACGCTAATGCTGTTCATGGACGTTTCGTGATCGGTGGCAGTAGTTTATCTAACTCCAGTACCGTTGGCGAGCAACGACGACTTCGGGCCGAGAGGCGTTAAGGCGCTGATGTGCCAACAGGAGATATCAGGGACGGCGAGGGAAATGTTCTCGCGAGCTATTGGAAAGTCGACATGCCTAAAGAACCGGTAAGAGAGAAGATGCACTTGAAGATCAACTTTCACGGAGCGGCAATGAGCTAGATAGGAGAATTGCCTTACTTGATCCGAATTGTGACTTCTTTGGAGCCTACTTCTCACTGGAAGACGTTGAAGTTCAGCGATTCCCAAGGGAGGGGTGGACGACGATCAGCGGCGATGAATACCTTCGCCAGCTAGACTCAGAGGAACAAGCGTCTGCTGAGGGCCGACGTTCGCTTTCCGTTTCGCACCAATAGGAGCCGAACGGGGCTACATATCCGCCGGGCGTCCTGGGATGAATGAAATCGCCACCTTCTTCGCCCTGATGAAGCCGTCCAAGCCGTAACAAGGTGTCAATTCGATCTCGACGTCGGTCCCATCTTCCGGCAGGCTGAAATAGCTTGATCTGCCTCGGTCGGTCGCGCGTTGCAGGACGAGGCCCGCGATCACATTCTGGCCGCTGAAGCCGTCGAGCTGAAGGTCCATGATGCCTTCGAGTGAAAAGGTTACGACCGCGTGCTTGTCCAGCACAATGTGTCCGTCTGGACCGACCTCATTGGTCATGATCCAGCCATGCACCTTCAATTCGCTGGCCCCGGTTCTATGGAGGATAGACTGAGGATTTCGCTGTCGTGAAAGGTAGGAACCTCGCCGAACCATCTTAAAAGCTCATCGCCTCCAATCACATCCGAATAATTCATCTAACAAGCTTCCCCGTGTCGCAGCACTTCACCTATCAAACGGAAGCGTGCGTCGAAAGTCGGACGACTGCCCCGTGCCGCGTGCGCAGGTGTGTCAAAGCGGACTTCCTTGTGTCGCAAACTTTCTCTATTTCTTCCGCCAATTTTTACACAGCCGCCAAGGGCACTGCCAATGGGATGGGACGCACTCAGACAATGGGGCGAAGACGCGGTTCGCATTGAACCACTGACTGGTGGAGTTGCCAATGACGTGTGGACCGTTCGTGTGCACGGGCAGATCGCGGTCGGTCGTCTTGGTTCAAGGACCGACGCTGATCTTGCGTGGGAAACCCACCTCCTCCAACACCTCAACCGTAAAGGCATGACGGTTCCGGTACCGATTCCGGCGACTGGTGGCCGCCTGTTCGTGGACGGTCTAGTAGTGATGAAGTACCTCGAGGGCGGACCGCCCGAAACGATGTCAGACTGGCGTCGCGTCGCCGATGCACTCCGTGAACTGCATCGGTTGACCCAGGGCTGGCCGCAGCGGCCTGGCTGGAGATCATCGACCGACCTCCTCGGTGCTGAAACCGGAACCAGGATCAATCTTGCTGCGATGCCGCCCGAGGGCGTTATTCGATGTCGAGCAGCGTGGGCGCGGCTAATCGGGCGTGAGACATGCGTTGTTCACGGCAATCCGAACAACCCTGCCAACGTCCGCATGACCGCAGATCGGGTCGCGTTGATCGACTGGGACGAGTCACATGTCGACGTGCCCGACCTTGACCTGGTACTGCCCGGCAACGCTGCTGATCTCGACGACGGCACACATGACATCGCAGAGCAGGCGTCGGCCGCATGGGAAGCCGCCGTCTGCTGGCAGGACGAGTACGCAGTGAAGCGGCTTGCCGAAGTTCGAGCGGTCTGAGCAGTTCTGCGGATCGACAGAAGTGTCTATGCCGGAACCTCCGACGGCCATATTGCGCCAACCCACCAGTCATTGCCACTCCCCCCGAGCCCGATTATTCTTGCTGCGGATAATGTTGTCGGGAGACGCGCGTGAAAACAGCTATCATCTTCGACTGCGAGTTCCTTTGCATCAAAGGCTCTCAGAGTCGTTTCTGGTGTGCAGCTATCGACCCCGACCCTGTGATTGCTCAAATCGGAGCAGTGAAAATCGGTCTCGAAGAAGATTTCCCGATACTTGAGACTTTCAAAGCTTACGTGACGCCGCACGACAGGCATGGCGCTCGATATGCAATCGACCCCTACTTCACAGACCTCACGGGCATCACCGTGGAACAAATCACGCGAGATGGCAGACCTCTGCAGACAGCGCTGGACGATCTTGACCGCTTTTCTGATGGTGCAACCTTCTGGTCATGGGGGAAAGACGAGCTGAACATGATCGCAATCAGCTGCTACGTCGAAGGCATTAAGCCACCGATTCCCGCGCCCCGGTTTGATAACGCCGTGAAGCTTCTGCTTGCTGCTGGGATGCCTGTCGAGGATTTGGCGCGAACGCCCAGCAACAAGCTTGCAGATTATTACGGCGTTGAGCATCCGGACTTACAGGGGCACGATGCGTTGGACGATGCACGCTCTGTCGCTTACACGCTCCAACATCTTCTTACGTCCGGGAAGCTACAGCCCTCTGCCTTTGGCAGCTAAGGCCATCTTCCGCTTCGCACCAATTGCAGTCATTGTGGCGTCTCAATTTCCCTTGTATCGACGCAGATAGCGACAGTTTGATCCTGAGCTTCCTGTAGTTGATGTCGCTGACGACACTACCTCAGCTCGCTCGAAAGGAATCGTTATGCTCAACCCGGTCATGAACGATACAAAGTGGGACGAACTCGGTTTGGCGATGCATGCGCTTGATCCAACTCCGGCGTGAAGTACGCTTTCGACAAATGGCTACAGATACGGCCCTGATTACGAGTGGCTTCATCATTTTCGCATTGGCGGTTACAAGGACATTGTCCACGTCGACATTCACGTCGAAACATCGGATCAGCGCGATCTTGTTCGGTCTGCACTGAAGAAAATCCATGTGCCAGGTGAGGAAACAGCAGACCGCTTTCGTGTGTTCGGCTACCTCCAGAATGCTCACGTTGCAGACTACGTTTGAAGTCCAGACTGACCAGGTATCCTGCCCTAGCCGATGGAGGATTGCACCACTGCGGCACCGAACGTATCCGCTTTGGGGCGAGAGCAGCCGTCACTCACTTGCGCCGAACTCTTCCTAAATGATCCAGCACCTTTACGCGTTTGCCGGGGCTCCCCGAGAAATGATCGGTGGCAGATCGGCCTTGATGATCTTCTGTCGTAACACTAACCACCCTGAATGCTCCCTGTCCCGAGAACCGAGCGGTCAATTTGCGAAAGTCTTTAATATTAATCCCGTGGCGATCACAGAGAGGGCAATACCAATCCATATTCCTTGATAGCACATGCAAATTTATGACTAACTGTTCCGCCCGATGTTTCTGACATCCAGTTGAAGAAGAGCAGGAACGACGGATGCTCTATATTGGCTCGACAGACAGCAATGAGACCGCGAAAGTACGCCGTGCCATCGCGGAACGCGGCTTGTCTTCCCATATGAATGATACGAAGTGGCGAGCACTTTGCACGGCCGTAGCCGAGGAATTTCCCTTTCCACCGCCTTATCAGGTGAAGTGCGTTCTTTCAGATATGGCCCATCTGAGAGCGGCGGTGGAAAAGTCGGCCACGGTAGCGGCGGCATAGTGCTGCTGCGGGCGGAGTAAAATCCGGCCACCTATTTCCTTTCTGCAATGATCGCAGGAGGGACGGGGGATCTACACCGTGGAACTTTATTTGAGGGTTCGCCTGGCTGTTTCCGAAGGGATGACGCAGCGACAGGCAGCAAAGCATTTCAACGTATCGCGCGACAGCGTTGCCAAGATGCTGTCGTATTCGACACCGCCCGGCTATCAGCGACGTTCGCCGATCCGGCGTCCGAAGCTGGATGCATTCGTTTCGACGATCGAGCAGTGGCTGGAAGCTGACATGGTGATGCCGCGCAAGCAGCGGCATACTGCCAAACGGGTGTTCGACCGGCTTCGTGACGAGTGCGGGTTCACCGGCGCCTACACGATCATCAAGGATTACATGCGCGAGCGGGATCAGCGCCGACAGGAGGTATTCGTGCCACTGTCGCATCCGGCCGGCCATGCGCAGGCCGACTTCGGTGAGGCGACGGTGGTGATCGGCGGCGTCGAGCAAAAGGCCCGCTTCTTCGTGCTCGATCTGCCGCATAGCGACGGCTGCTATGTGCGGGCCTATCCGGCGGCGGTGGCCGAGGCCTGGGTGGATGGCCACATCCATGCGTTTGCCTTTTTCGGAGCCGTGCCGCAGTCGATCGTCTATGACAACGACCGTTGCCTGGTGGCCAAGATCCTGCCGGACGGCACACGCAAGCGGGCGACGTTGTTCAGCGGCTTCCTGTCCCACTACCTGATCCGGGATCGCTACGGCCGTCCCGGCAAAGGCAACGACAAGGGGAATGTCGAGGGTCTCGTCGGCTATGCCCGACGTAATTTTATGGTGCCGATCCCGCAGTTTCCGACATGGGACGCCTTCAACGCTTTTCTGGAAGAGCAGTGCCGCAAACGCCAGCGCGACAAGCTGCGCGGTGAGAGCGAGACGATCGGCGAACGATTGCAGCGGGATTTGGCGGCCATGCGCCCCTTGCCCGCGTCGCCGTTTGATGCCTGCGACCAGGCCAGCGCTGTTGTGACGGCCCAGTCGCTCGTCCGCTATAAGGCGAACGACTATTCCGTGCCTGTAGCCTACGGCCATCAAGACGTCTGGGTCCGGGGCTATGTCGATCAGGTGGTGATCGGTTGCCGCGGCGAGGTCATTGCCCGTTATCCGCGGTGCTGGGAGCGGGAGGACGTCGTCTTCGATCCCGTTCATTACCTGCCGCTGATCGAGCAGAAGATCAACTCCCTGGATCAGGCTGCCCCTCTCCAGGGTTGGGACCTGCCGGAGGAATTCGCGACGCTGCGCCGGCTGATGGAAGGCCGCATGGCCAAGCATGGGCGGCGGGAATATGTGCAGGTTCTCCGTCTTCTGGAAAGCTTCGAATTGGCAGATCTGCATGCGGCGGTGAAGCAGGCCCTTCAGCTCGGCGCAATCGGCTTCGACGCCGTCAAGCATCTAATCCTGTGCCGGGTCGAGCGCCGGCCGCCGCGACTGGATCTGTCGATCTACCCGTACCTCACCTGCCGTCGTTGGGTCACATATCCCGCGAGTTCTTCGAACCCGAGAAGCGCGTGAAGCAGAAGAAGGTCGGCTCCCCGATCCCAACGCACCTGAATTTGCATTCAGCTTTCCGGGAACCAAAGCCGACAACACCGTCGTCCACTTCAATCCTTCGGCTATGAAAGCCGAAAGCCTCTCAAAGTGAAGGCTGGCGCGGGATAATGCTTCCGAGCTGTGCGTGTCGTTCAGGTGCCGTCGATCAGGATCAATGACGCCATTTGGCAACGCGTAGAGATGCGCCAGGAGAACTGGCGAGCGGGCTAGAGCAGAGTTTTGTTGCCGCTCCGCCGGATGGCCTCAGTCTGCACACGTACCGAGGATTGGTGTCATCAGCCGCACGTGAGTATCGATGCGCTCGAGAACCTTCGCCGGAACAACTTTCCGATCCGGCAGTGACCACCACAGCTGATTGACGAGCTCAACCGTGTCGACCACCGCCCCGAGAACTGCGGCTTCCGGCAGGCGTGCGCGGTTGGAGAAGGCTTTCCACCGCTGTACGTTCAGCGCCTTGAAGTGGCGCTCGCCGGCAAGCGACAGAGCCATGGCATCCGCGGGGATGTAAGGGACCGTCGAGAGCACGTCATAGACAGGCGCGAGTTGCGGTTTGTCGCCTGTCTCGCGATAGATCAATGACCAGTTCTTCAGGTGCATGTCGCCATTGCCGGTTATGGCAGCCAGAGCCAGCCGGCGGACGAACTCGAGAGCAGCGGTGGACGAAACGGCAACGTTCAAGGCTGCAGCGATATCATGATAGGCGGCACCTTCGTACTTCCGCGAAGGATAGACGCCGAACACCTGGGCGAAATCCTCGATATGGATCCGCTCACCGTTTGCGCCACGGTCGAAGCGTTTGACAAGCAGGACTTTTCCAGCCGACAGCGTCTCGAATTCCTTCGGTATACCCTCGAACTCCGATTGCTCGACCAGTTCACGTTCGGGAACCTCCATGCCGATCGCTTCAGCCAATGCGAGGTTGGCATATTCATTTTCCGACACGCCGGGAAATGAGGTCGATGGAAACTTGGCGATGTAGGATCCCTGGTCGTCGCCGAGCGGCAGCGTCAATCCACCGCCCTTGCCCGTGTTCTTGATCACCGAAAGCTTCATCTGAACACCGGCAAGCGAGAACCGGGCTTTCGGTTTGGAAGCAGGCAGGTTGTCGAGACGCATAACCGTTCCGTCGCTCGGCACGACGCGGACCGCACCTGGCAGATCCGACCCGAGCGCAACAAGCAGGTCGAAATCGTTTCCTGCGCGAACACTCCCCGCATGGTGTTTTTCCATCGCCTCGCGCAGCTTGTCTTCGGGGAGCAGATTGGCAAAGAATGCCGGCAACGCACGGGCTACGGGTTTCGGGTCCTTGCGCAATCCGCCAGTGGCTGCGCGAAAAGACAGACTGAGCACCGGAAAGCCGCCCGTTTCACGATAGCTCTCCGCGAAGCTGAAGGCGTTGAAGTCGCCGGGCGTTCTGACGATCGTGCCGACCTTCACGTCGTTCAACAGCACGTCGAGCGACGAGATGGATTTCGGATCGGATGAAGCTTCAGACATTCTCATCCTCATCTGGGTGAGCCATGAATGCCGGCAGATCGTCGAGATCATCCTGAGGCCGCAGCAGCGCGCCAACGGCCGGCACCATGGCTTGCGGTATGAGCATCAATTCAAGCCCGAGAGCGCGGGCGATATTGATCAGTGTCGTCGTGCGCGCAGAACTGCTTCCGGCTTCTATCTCTCTATAGCGGGGACGCGATATACCCGCCATGTCGGCAACCTGCTCTTGGGTCAATTGCCGGACTTTACGCGTAGCCTTCAGCAACTGCCCGATCTCCAGCAACGATTCTGACTCAGACCGTGCCATCTACCTATCCCACCATTCTCCGTGGAGTAAGGCAAAGCTATCTCAAACATTCCAGGATCGGTCAACCAAAAAGATATAAATACGCATCATAATCTAAAAATTGATCCGTTTATATGTCATTTACGCTGTTTTCTGAATGGTAGTGCCACAGCCGGCGGGTCTGCCCACCATACATGCTTTTTTAAAAGCATGCTCCTATTCCCGCTCGCCCTCGGTACTGGTGCCGGAGAGAAACGGAATGAGCATGCCCAAACACGATCTTTCATCACGTCATTTTCAGCGAAAAATTTCGGAATTCTGCGAAGTGCGTATTGCACCGATATCCTCAAAGCGGGTTCTAGAGAATGTCCGCTCCTATCTGATCAGCCTGATCATTTACCGCAAACGGCCACCGATCCTGAACGGCCATCTCGATTGGATCGCGATTGGAGACGCCTGCGGGATCGAAGCCGACATGACAGCCGAGCTGAAGAAACAACTGCGGCCGGCCTTGGACGCGATCATCCGCTGGCTGAAGGCGCCCCCCGTCAGCGAAGACATTGCGCCGACAAAGTTGCCTGTCCGCGCATGCAAAGCTGAGGCGGTCAAAAAGAAAGCGCCATAAACGGTCATAGCCGGTCTCCTTTACAGTGTGGCTTCGCAAAACCACTGTGAGACCTTAGGCCTGGCTATGACCACCTGCTTCGCCTGATAAGGGCTATGCAACTGGTCAAAGCCTCATTCAGCGCAAACTTCCGAAGGTGTTACGGCGCTGAATATGTCATTTCAACCCTCACCGAATGCCGAGAGCCAGGGAATCGCATTGAACTACATCCAGCCCGGCAAGCCTCACTATGTCGAGCGCTACCATTGAACGGTCCGGCATGAATGGCTTGATCTGTATATTTTTGACAGCATAACGGAGGTGCAGCAGATCGCCACGGAGTGGCTTTGGACATACAACCACGAACGACCCAACATGGGAATTGGCGGCATCACACCCGCTCAGAAACTGAAAATGGTCGCGTGAATTCTATCGCTGAACCCCGTTAAAACGGGGAGGATTACCGCACCACCGAGTTATCAAATTGAAAGACGTGGGCGCTAACGCCTCATTCGGAAATATCAACGGCCTAGCTTCCCTACGCGATCTTTTTGAAGATTTTATCCAGACGGTTGAGGGTTTCGTCAATGTCTTTTGCCGTGTGGGCGATTGTGAAGCCGTAATGAGCCGGTGACACAGGGCCGGCGGTATCATGAAACCAGAGCCTATTGTTCACGCACTCGGTCACGAATTTCTTGTAGGTCGCCCTGTCTTGTAATGCAGCGACCTTGCGGAAGTCGAAGTCGTCTTGCGGATTTTCGACGCCGAAGTAGATACCAAAGCGGGCGCCGACGCCCCGCACGTGACCGGCAATCTTATGCTTGGACAGAAGGTCATCGATGCCGGTGAACAACTTCCCTCCAATAGCCTCGATGCGATCGTAGAAACCGTCTTCGCTGGCCATGGTCAGGCAGGCGATGCTCGCCAGCACTGGCATGAGCGCACCGCTATACGTGCCGCTGACTGCGGCATTCCCGGTCGGATTGACGTGCTGCATGATTTCTTTTGTGCCGCCGACAGCCGCGATGGACAGGCCACCCCCAATTGCTTTCGCCATGGCGGTCATGTCAGGCAGGATGCCGTAATACTTCTGAGCGCTGCCCGGACGCATCCGCAATCCGCTGACGACCTCGTCGAAGATCAGGACGATATTCTCTCGCGTACAAATCTCCCGCACGGCGCGAAGATATTCCCCACGCGCCTCAAGGCATCCGCAATTATAGCTGATAGGCTCAAGGATGACGCATGCGAGCTCATCTCTGTACTTCCTGATTGCGTGCTCAACCGCCTCGACGTCATTGAAGATGACGTTGACGACACCATCCTTGGCGTGGATCGGAAACCCTTCGGAATCCGCGTTCGTCTCGACCTCACCGCGCCCGTCAACATTGCTCACCATATTATGGTTGAACCAGATGCTTTCGTACATGCCGTGAAAATGGCCCTCGAACCGCAGCACTTTGTCGCGACCGGTATGGGCGCGGGCCAACCGGATTGCGGACTGTGTTGCTTCCGCGCCGGTGTTCAGCAACCGGAACCGTTCACAGCTAGGGAAAAAGTGCTGAAGCAACCGGGCGAGTTGCGTGTGGTATTCCGTGTCGAAATTCATGAAGAAACCTGCATCCAGGGCCTTGCCAATGGCCTCGCGGATACGCGGGTTGTTATGTCCAAATAGGGCGGCGCCCGCCCCAGTATGGAAATCGATGAACTCGTTTCCATCAGCGTCCCAAAATCTGCTGCCATCAGCGCGAGTGATGTAGAGCGGCTGGCCCAGCGGCGCGTTATAACGTTGCCCTGCAGAAGCACCACCAATGAAATATTTGCTGGCTTCGGCGTGAATTTCAGAGAGTTTTGTCATTGGAATGGTTCTCCGTTTGCGGCGATCTGTCTGCAACTGCGGCGCCCTTGCTCTGGTCGAGCTGTGTTTCGATTTCGTCGTTCCCGGAGCGACATCAATTTCTCCGAAAGACAGTGGTTGTGGTCGGTCGGTTCCGATTTCAAAGACTGGCGGTTATGCCGCCATCGACGTAGAGCGTGTGGCCATTGATGAACGAAGAGGCTGGGCTGGATAGGAAGACCGCGGCGCCGACAAGTTCGTCCACCTCTCCCCACCTGCCGGCGGGCGTGCGTTTCTGAAGCCATTCCGAGAATTCTTCACTCTTGACGAGAGCTTTATTGAGCGGCGTCTTGAAGTAACCCGGCGCGATCGCATTGATCTGCAGTCCGTATTTTGCCCAGTCCGTGCACATCCCCCTGGTAAGATTACGGATGGCTCCTTTCGTCGCGGTATAGGGAGCAATTCCAGGACGGGCGAGCTCGCTCTGAACGGATGCGATATTGATGATCTTTCCCTGGCGGCGAGAGATCATGCCCCCCGCGACAGCCCTGCTCACGTAAAACGCACTGGATACGTTTGTCCTAAGCAGCTCTTCCCATTTTTCAACCGGAAAGTCTTCCAGGGGTGAGCGAAACTGCATCCCGGCATTGTTGATAAGAATGTCCACCGATCCGACGGATGCCTCAATCTCAGCAATACCGGATGCGCTCGATTGTGCGTCCGTGACGTCGAACGAACAGACCTCGCAAAGAAGGTTCTCGGTCCGTAACTGGTTTTGGGCGGCTGCGAGTTTCTCGGTGCTCCGTCCGTTGAGGATAATCTTGGCGCCATTCTGGGCCAGCCCTCTTGCGAGCGCCAACCCGATGCCCTGACTAGAACCGGTCACCAGCGCGGTCTTGCCGCTGAGGTCGAAAATGGATTGCTGCATGAAGCTAACTCACTTGCTTTGCATTGGATCGATCGCCAGGCCAGGCCACCTTGACCGAGTTGGTCCGTTTGAGATGCCGTTATTCATAGGCGATGGGGGTTGCGTGCCAGCCCTGCTTGCGCTTTTCCCAGAAGGTGTCTTTGAGAAGGGTCGAGATCGGACCCGGCCGGCCATTTCCGAGAATGCGGCTGCCGAGCTTGCTGATCGGCATGATGCCGCCGGCTGTTGTAGAGCAGAAGATTTCGTCCGCGTTTTCGAACTCGTCACGCGTGATGTCCCGTAGCTCGCATTCGAGCCTCAGCATCTGACAAAGCTCGATCACCGATTTGCGGGTAATTCCTTCGAGCGCGCCGGAACGCGGCGTGACAACCTTGCCATCGAACACTGCAAAAACGTTATAACCTGGACCTTCCGTGACATGGCCATAGCGATCGAGGAGAATGGCAGTTTCGGCGCCTTGTTCATGTGCCTCGAAGTTGCCGCGGGTGAGGTCACCCCAGTGGAAATTCTTGATCGTGGGATCGAAGGATTCAGGTGCAATCCGCTCGGGAGTGCCGATGATCGCGTGAACCCCACGCTCTTGTTGCTCCGGCGTGAAAACCCAGACCCAGGGCAAGACGTGGCAAATAAGATAGCTGCGGCCATAGGCAGGGTGAAGGGGCACGCCACGGGGCGGGCGAGAGCGAAGGCAGTCCATCGCGACATATGCTTCGCGATAACCCGAGCGCGTGACGATCTCGGTTAGGATTTCCTTGATCTGATCGTCGCTTTCCTCCGGCTTCATGCGGAGCTTTTCCATGGAAGCGCGAAAGCGCTTCACGTGATCGTCCAGACGGAAGAATGCGCCATAGTAGACCCCGACGACGTCATAGGTGACGTCGGAACGGCGATATCCCCATTCCGTTACCGGGATCTTGGCATCCTTGAGCGGCATATATTGACCGTCGACATAGGCAGCACCGCTGCTCCAGTCCAAATCCGACATGGAGATTCCCTCCCTTATTTGCCTCTGATAGGTTCGCTTCGACGCTGGCGCCACTCGGCCCGGCCAAGGGCGCCAGCTGGGTCTCGGTCGATCAGCTTGCCGCTGCGAGCTGCTTGACGTTGCCGCGCAGCTTTTCCGTTCCGGCGGCGTCGAGTGCTAGATCATCCGTGGCGCGTGAGCCCACGACGGCAACGCCATAGACGGCACGGGCGCGCTCGATGCTGATCCAGCCTTCAGCCAGATCGTGGATGACGCGGGCTGGATCGCGCTCAGTCGGCGTGCCGTAGCCGCCGCCACTTGCCGAATGCGAGATGATCTTTTCGCCCGCCTTGAGCGTGATGCCATGGCAAGGCGGGAGCTCGACAACGCTGCCGTCAGTCTTGCGCATGGCCGCTCGGCAGGTCCCACCAGAGCCACCACCACGCGCGCCCGCAGCCGGCGTGATCGTCCCGTCAGCCGCATAGAGAACGGTCAGTTCACCACCACCCCATGGGCCATACTCGCTGTAAATGGATGGCGCGCCACGATAGGTGCCAGCCCCTTCGCTATCTTCCATCAGATGCCGGTCGTCGATCAGGATCGGATGGTGGAGTTCGTCGACCTCGACGCTGTCGATACGGCACATGCCGGCATTGCCCGCATGGATGATCGACAGGAAGCCGTCAGTGACCGGCGTACCGGCACCACCGCTGACGCCGATATGGACCTGGTTGATGAACGGCTCGTCATTATTATGGGGATCGCGCCCGGAAATGACGCCCATGCCTGGCGGCTGGATCGGACCCGTGGCCGCCTGACCAAAACCAGCCGACAGTTCGGCAATGGCGCGCTGGACCGGGTTGGTCACGTGGTCGGCCAGATTAGTCGTCGCAACAGAGCAGGATGCCGGATGGCGCGGAATGCCGACGCAGCAATTTTCTCTGAGCTTCACCTCGATACGACGGAAGCTACCGGAATTCGGGATCACATGATGATCCAGAAGCGCGTTGAAGATACCGATCATAGCAGCGCTCTTCGACGTCGCTTCGGTCAGGTTGAGACCGCAGGGCTGGCAATCGGGATTGTCGGTCAGATCGACCATGATGCGGGCATTTTCCGCATCGATTTCGACCTCCACCTTGACCGGAATGCCGTCCGGCAGGCCAAGGAACGGATCATGCGCCGAATGCAGTGTGATCTTGCCCGTCGTCAGCTTCGAGATGGCCTGGATCATCTTCTGCTCGGAATAGTCGAACCAGCGCGATGCATAGCCTTCCAGCATATCCCAGCCGAGTTCTTCGCCGAGCGCCAACAATTCACGTTCACCGATACGGACAGAACCGAGTGTCGCCAGGAAGTCGCCCCACCATTGATCCGGTACGCGGATGCGGGCCTCGCACATGCGCACGATGTCCTGGTTTGTTTTGTAATCTTCCTGGATCTTGGTCGCCGAGAAGATCAGCGCACCTTCCTCGTAGACGTCCTTGACGTCGGCGAGATAGGTGGAGGGACGTGAGTTACCGCAATCAGCCTGATGGGCCTTTGCAAGCACGAAGAAGCGCAACATGCCCGCGTCATCGACGACCGGTACGATCATGCAGTGATCGGCGGCGTGAGAATTGCCTTCATAGGGGCTGTTGTGCAGGAAGCAGTCGCCCCGCTTCATGACGGGATGGTGCTTCAGCACAGCCTGGCACATCAAGTCCGGGCCGATCAGTGTGTGGTTCGGTAAGCTTTCTGCAGCCGAAAGCATCTGGCAATCGGCCGTTAACACAACGCACGAAAAATCGTGCGCCGTATTGAGAATGCCGGAGCGTGCTGTCCGGAAGATGGTGTTCTGCATTTTGCGGGCAATCGTCTCCATGCGGCTGGAGATCATCGCCATCTGCACGCCGTCGGGAGCGTTTTTCGAAGGAGAGCTGATCATGGGTAATTCCTGGTTAGAATGTTATGCGTAAGCCGCCGCCGGCGGTGCGTTCGGCTACGGTCTGCGGATCGATGACAACCGTAGTGAATGAGGATTCGACGATCGACGGACCGGGAGCCGGATTGCCCGGAACCATCGCTTCGAAGCGGTGAACCGGGACCTCGATCCAGCCGGTATCGCTGAAATAGACCGGCCGCGATGCCTTCCCGCCGGTGAATTCACCTTCGCGTGGTAGCGATCCTGAGGTCGCTTCCTTGAGCTTGCAGCTGACCTTCGCCCGCCAGGTGACGAACTCGACTTCCGATTCCGGATCGGAGATTTCGAAAATGCGCTGGTGCATCTGGTGGAATGCCGATTTCAGTGCCTGCAGGTCGCTGTCGGAGGAAATGCGGCTGGAACGCAAGGGCACGTCAATCTCCCAGATCTGGTGCGGATAGCGAGCTTCGACCGAGAATTCGATCCTGTGCTCGATCGCATTCGCGCCGGGACCGGCTGCAAAGCTCTGGCAATGGGCTTCCAACTCGGCGAGGACCGCATTGACCTTCTCACCGTCGAATTTTCCGCTGGTAGTGAAGTTCAACTGTGCGTAGTCGGAGGAAAGCTCCGACATCAAGGCCCCGGCAGCGCTCATCACCGCGCCGGCTTCCGGGATCAGAACGCCCGCGCACTGCAGGCGCTTGCCGATGGCGACAGCATTGAGTCCAGCCGCGCCGCCGCCGCCGACCAGAAGCGCAGATGCCGGATCGATACCCTGGTTGACGGTTATCTCCTCGACCGCACCGACCATTTTTTCGGTCGAGAGCTTGAGAACCGAAGCCGCCGCTTCCTCGACGCTGATGCTAAGAGGATCTGCAACCTTGGTCCGTAGCGCCTCGGTCGCTCCTGCTCGGTCGAGAACCATCGCGCCGCCGAGGAAGAAGTCGGGATCGATATAGCCAAGAATGATGGCGCAATCGGTGACCGTCGGCTCGGTGCCGCCGCGGCGATAGGCGACCGGGCCAGGCGTCGAGCCCGCGCTTTGGGGACCAAGCTGCAGGATCCCGCCGTCATCAACCCAGGCAATCGATCCGCCGCCGGCGCCAATGCTCTTGATGTCGACCGAGGGGAAACCAGTCATATGACCGCGTGTCGCCTGACCGATCCAGGTTTCCCGGCTCCAAGGAATACGGCCGTCGCGCACAAGGCTGACGTCAAACGTGGTGCCACCGGTGTCGGCGACGATGGCAATCGATTTGCCGAAGTCACGGTCTGCATAGTAGCGACCGGCTACCGGTGCCATTGCCGGACCGGAATTGATCGAGTGGATCGGCGCACGGGCGACGGCCTCCGCATCCATGATACCACCGCCGGAGGTGACCATCAGAGTGCGCCCGTCGAAACCGGCCTCCTTCAGACGGTTCGTGAGGCTGTCGAGATAACGGAACATCAACGGCTTCAGCGAGGCATCTATAACCGTTGCAGATGCGCGGCGATATTCGCGCAGCGTTGGATTGAGCTGATGCGAGAGGGTGAAAGGGACATCCGGAAGGTGCTGCTTGATTAGCTCGCCGATGCGCAGCTCGTGGACGGAATTGGTCACCGACCAGAGAAGACAAACTCCAATCGCCTCGATCTTCAGATCTTTTAGGCGCTTCAGCGTTTCAATGAAGTCGACCTCATCGAGTTCAGAGACGACATTGCCGCGGGCATCGATTCGCTCGTTGACCTCGAATGTATAGCGGCGCGGAACATAAGGTTCGGGATACGCGACAGTGAAGTTGAAAGGCTCGATACGACCGCCTTCACGGATCACCAGAATGTCCCGGTGCCCCTTCGTCGTGATGAACGCCGTCTTGGCCGTTTTCTGGGTGATGATCGCGTTGATGGCGCGGGTCGTGCCATGAACGAACATGGAAGCGCGCTTGAGGAAGGCGCTTCGGTTAAGGTTGTAGTGATCCGCCGCGAGCTGCAAGGCGACGAGCACGCCGCGAACCGGATCATCCGGGGTGGTAGACGCCTTGAACAGTCGGATCGTCTCGCCGTCTTCCACGACCAGATCGGTGAATGTGCCGCCGGTGTCGCAAGCAAGCCGGAGTCCCGTGCTCAAGCCCTTGGCGGGGGAACTGATATCCATCAAGCAAAGCCTTCTCTTTAAGGCGCGGCGATGTGCCGGCCAGTTGCTCAAAATCATGGGGAGGTTTGGATGTTTGTTGCGACCTGCTGTTACCGCACGCTTAGCTGGACGGTTCTCCGCATGTCTCCCTCAGAGTGAGTTCGGGCAGGAAAAGTGTGTCGGAACCTCCCCCGACAGCCCCTGCCAAAGGGTTTACGATCCGATCGACGGCCGCCACGCCCATCGCCTCAATGGGTTGGCGCACCGTCGTCAATGCCGGGTAGGACAGTTGACTGACCCAGACATCGTCTATTCCCACCAAGGAGAGGTCGCCAGGTACGGATAGCCCAGCCTGTCTGAAGCTCGCGAGGAGACCGAGAGCAATCATGTCATTGAAAGCCACAACCGCAGTTGGCCGAGGGCGGAGTTTCAACACCTCCGGTGCTGCACTTCTACCAACTTCCAGCATCTCGGCGTCGGCGATATCGCGCGCTCCGTGATCTGCATCGAGCTCTACGAGCAAATCGCTCTGAAGGCCTCTGTTTGCCATCGCGGCCTTGAAACCAGCCAGACGTTTGCGACGACTGTACGTGATCATTGGATCCGTGACGTAAGCAATGCGGCGATGCCCAAGCTCATAGAGGTGGTCCACGGCCAGATCGATCGCCACTTCATGATTGAAGTTGATCGTATCGAGACGCGGCAGGCGAAGATCGAGCCGATCCGCGTCTATAGCGACGACGGAGAAATCGCTTTGCGGCCCGTAAAAGCCTTTTCGGGTGCTGAGCGGCGCAATGGTGATCAGATCGCTGACACCCAACCCGACCAAGTTTTCGAGGAAGCGCTTTTCCACTGCATTGTCGCGCATCGTATTGCAGAGATGGACAGCGTAGCCCGCCTTGACCGCAGCCTGCTCGATTGCGAAAACCAGCTGGCCGTTGAATGGATTGACGATACTTGGAACAACGAGCGCTATTCCCTTGGTCTTGCCGGTCTTCAACTGCCGTGCCGCTTGATTTGGCTTGAAGCCGAGCCGTCCCACGGCATCCGCGATCCGTGCTCTTGTTTCGGGACCCAGCCGCTCCAACCTACCGTTCATGTAGTTGGAGACGCTCGTATTGGAGACGCCAGCAGCCTTCGCCACATCCTGAATCGTCGCGCGATCGGCTGCAACATCTACGGATGTCGTCCCCTGAGATCGCCGTTCGCTTCGCTTCGGCCGCGTGGTTTCCATATGTTTATCATCCATGATCAGCTCGTTCAGACTATCGGAACGACAAGGATATCATCGAAATAGGGATGCGACAGAGGACATGTTCGTCCACTCCGACGAGCGCCTCCAAAGTAGGTGTAACGATACATCTAAAAAGCTCCTTGTCAAACCGTTTTTTTGCAGCGACGCCGGCAATATGTGCTGAATCGGCGCTCAAACGAAGGAAATAGCGACATTTCTTCAAAAATTTGCGAACGCGCCGATTGACAGAAATCCGAAGTTTAGTTTATCGTTTTACCTATCGGACGCGGCGACTGCCATTTTGGGAGAATGGCGGGCGCTCTGTTCGAAAAATATCGCAAACCTCAAGTGATCTCGGCTGAAGCCGAGCATCAGCGATGCAAAAACCTCCCCCACATGATCCAAGCCGAGGCGGTCTGTCGATTGCCGCGATCAGGTACATGTGCGCCCCGCGAGCGCTAGCCCGTAGAGCTCCGGCATAAAGCAAAAGCGGGCAAAGAATGATCACACAACCACCGGAGCAGGAACATGAAGAAATTCGCACTCGCAGCAGTATTTGCAGCAACCATCGCGGCATCCGCGCATGCTGAAACCACGATCGGTTTCAGCATGCAGCGCTTCGATGACAACTTCCTCGCAATTCTTCGTAGCGGCCTGGAAGCCCGCGCGAAGGAGCTGGGTAACGTCAAGCTGCTGATCGAAGACGCGCAAGGCGATGTTTCCAAGCAGCAGAGCCAGATCGACAACTTCATCGCCAGCAAGGTCGACGGAATTATTGTCATTCCCGTCGAAGCAGACGCTGGTGTGACGATCTCTAAGACCGTCGACAAGGCGGACATCCCGATGGTCTTCGCAAACAACCAGCCGAGCAACGTTGATGATCTGCCGGCGAAGCAAGTATTCGTAGGCTCCGATCAGATCGAGGCCGGCACTCTTCAGGCCACTGCGATCTGCAAGGCACTAGGCGGCGAAGGCAGTGCCGTCATCCTGATGGGTGAGTTGGGCACACTTGTCGCTCGCGGTCGTACCGAAGCTGTTCACAATGTCTTCAAGACGGACGAGTGCAAGGGCATCAAGATCGTCGAGGAACAGACAGCTGCCTGGCAGAGAACCAATGCTCTCGACCTGGTTACCAACTGGTTGACAGCCGGCACGCAGTTCGATGCCGTCATCGCCAACAACGACGAGATGGCCCTCGGCGCAATCCAGGCACTAAAAGCATCCGGCAGCTCCACAAATGTGGTTGTCGCGGGGATCGACGCCACGCAGGACGCACTCGTTGCCATGAAAGCTGGCGATATGGCTGTGACCGTGCAGCAGGATCCAGCAGTTCAGGGCAAGGATGCGCTCGATGCAATACTCAAGGTCGTGAAGGGAGAGCCGACCGAAAAGAAGATCTACTCGAAGCTGACGCTGGTGACAAAGGACAACCTGGCCGAGTTCCTCAAGTAAAGCTCACAATTGTGCGCGCGGCGGCACGTCGCGCGCAATTTACGTTGGAAGGAATTGTCATGAGCGACGCCACATTGACCGATCCTGCAGCCGAACAAGGCTTGCTTCTCAGTGCGTTGGGCATTCGGAAAGAGTTTCCAGGCGTGGTTGCGCTTGACGGCGCGCAATTCAATCTCCGGAAAGGCAGCGTCCACGCCTTGATGGGCGAAAATGGCGCAGGCAAGTCTACGTTGATGAAGATCCTTGCGGGAATTTATCAGCCGGACGCAGGGTCGCTACACTTCAAGGGAAAAGAGATTACGCTCTCGACGCCGCTGGATGCGCTCGAAAAGGGTATCGCCATGATCCATCAGGAATTGAACCTGATGGCCTCTATGACTGTAGCGGAGAACATTTGGATACGCCGAGAGCCCCGCAATGCGCTCGGGCTCATCGACCACAAGAAGATGAACCGCATCACCGATAACCTTCTGCAGCGCCTCAGGATCAACGTCCGGGCGGATGCAGAAGTCAGAACACTGTCGGTGGCCAGCCGGCAAATGGTCGAGATCGCCAAGGCTGTCTCCTATGATTCCGACGTCTTGATCATGGATGAACCGACTTCGGCCCTGACGGACCGGGAGGTAAGCCATCTCTTCGAAATCATCAGCGGATTGCGGACCGAGGGCAAAGGCATCGTCTATATTTCGCACAAAATGAACGAGATCCTGGAGATCTCTGACGAAATTTCCATCTACCGTGACGGTCGATACATATCGACGCGTCCAGCCAGCACCATCAGTCGTGACGAAATCATCCGGCGGATGGTGGGCCGAGAAGTCTCCCAGATGTTCCCCAAAGAGGTGGTTGAACTGGGGGATGTCCTTCTATCAGTGAAAGATCTCGAACTCGAAGGTGTTTTCTCAAACGTCTCATTCGACTTGCGCGCTGGCGAGATACTCGGGATGGCTGGGCTCCTAGGGTCTGGGCGTTCGAACCTTGCGGAAGCGCTCTTCGGTGTCACGCCCCCGACATCTGGCGAAATTCGCATCGATGGACAGAGGGTGGAAGTCAAAAAGCCAAGCGATGCGATCGGGCATGGCATGGCCTTCCTCACGGAGGATCGCAAGGAAACAGGCTGTCTTCTCGCGCTCAACATTCTCGAAAACATGCAGATTGCAGCCCTGCAAACCCGCTACACTCGCTCTGGCTTCGTTCAGGGAGCCTCTGTCGCCGTGGATTGCGCCGAGATGGCCCGCAAGCTGCGCATCAAGATGGCCAACCTCAACGTCAGCATCCAGAATCTGTCGGGCGGCAACCAGCAGAAGGTGCTGATTGGACGGTGGCTGCTTACCGGACCAAGGATTCTCATTCTCGACGAGCCCACCAAGGGCATTGACGTTGGCGCCAAGGCGGAAATCCACGGCCTCGTTTCCAGTCTCGCCAAATCCGGCGCGGCAGTCATTCTGATCTCTTCCGAACTTCCCGAAGTCTTGGGGATGAGCGATCGCGTCCTGGTTATGCATGAAGGAAAAGTCACGGGCATCCTGCCGCGAAGCGATGCGACCCAGGTCGCCGTGATGGAACTGGCATCCCGTTGAGCAGAACCAATAAGGGAACAAATTCTATGGAAAAGAACCTCGTTGAAAAATATGGCATTGTGCGCTCCCCTGCTGCGCAGGGATGGAAGCCACCGCAGGAGTTCAATATCTTCCTCGTACTCGTTGGGATCGCCCTGATCTATGAGGCGCTGGGCTGGATCTTCATCGGTCAGAGCTTTCTTGGAAACACGCAGAGGCTGACGATCACGATCCTACAGGTTTCTGTCGTCGGCATCATTGCTATTGGCGTCACTCAGGTCATCATCACCAGCGGTATCGATCTCTCAGCAGGCTCCGTTGTCGCCATGACCGCAATGATCGCTGCGAGTTTAGCGCAGTCCTCGGAATGGGCACGGGCTCTATATCCCGGCTTCACGGACATGCCGGCAATCGTGCCGATTGGCGTCGGCATCATCCTCGGAGCGATAGCGGGATTCATCAACGGCGCACTTATTGCCCACGCTCGCATCCCCCCATTCATTGCCACGCTCGGTATGATGGTTGCAGCACGCGGCATCTCCAAATGGTACACGAAGGGCCAGCCGATTTCTGGTCTGACGGACCAGTTCACCTTTATCGGCTCCGGTGCCTGGCCGGTGGTCGTGTTCATCGCGGTCGCGATCATCTTCCATGTCGTCCTCAGGTACACACGATACGGCAAGTTTACCTACGCTATCGGCGCGAACATGCAGGCTGCGCGGGTGTCCGGCATTAATGTGGAAGCTCACCTCGTCAAGGTTTATGCGATCGCCGGTATGCTCGCAGGGCTCGCTGGAATCGTTACCGCGGCGCGTGCCCAGACAGCGCAATCGGGTATGGGCGTCAACTACGAGCTTGACGCAATCGCTGCAGCGGTTATCGGCGGAACCTCGCTCGCCGGCGGGATCGGAAGGATCACCGGCACAGTCATCGGCGTCATCATCTTGGGCGTAATGTCCTCCGGCTTCACGTTCCTTCGCATCGACGCCTACTACCAGGAGATCGTCAAGGGCATCATCATCGTCGCCGCAGTGACGGTTGACGTCTATCGCAACCGTCGCCGTCGGGGTTGACCGCTGCATTTGACACGATTGGAGACCCAAGAAATGTCCACGTTCCGATATTTCTCGCCTTATGCCGCACGGCAACTTCTGAATTGGCATTGGTCTGTAAAGCAATGGCTTAAGGCACGGAGGCATCGCCGGAGGCGTAAAATTACCTGACAGGAATGAGAAGACTTCATGATGGTCGTACCACAGATGCACAAGATACCAGTGATCGTGATGGGAGTGTCGGGATGCGGGAAGACGTCGGTTGCACGCTTGGTCGCGGCTCGGCTGCAACAGAGGCTTGTGGAGGGTGATGAGCTTCATTCCGTTACCAACATTGCAAAGATGACCGCTGGCACACCACTGACCGATAGTGACAGGGCTGCGTGGTTAGAAACCATTGGTCGCGCCTTAGCCTCCAATAGTCGTGATCCCCCGGTTGTCACCTGCTCCGCGTTGAAAGCGCAATACAGGGATCAATTGCGATCACTCGCAGGCAACGGCGTGACGTTCCTTTATCTGAGAATCTCCCATGAAGAAGCCAAACAGCGACTTGCCGGTCGGGTTGGGCATTTCATGCCCGCCACGTTGATCGAGAGCCAGTTCCAGACCCTGGAAGATCCTTCGGCCGAGAATGACGTGATAACGATCGACGCTGGTACACCCGAAAGAGTTGTCGAGCAGTTCATGACCATACTCTCAGGTGAGAACCGACCGGTCGCGCAATGACCAGTTTCCTCTGGCATTGAGGAAACTGCTTGGAGGATAGGCCGCTGCTGGCTTGTGAGAAATGGCCGGCTCATCCTCACGCGTTGCGCTTCTGCGATCTGTCGGGCTAAGCTCCAGGCTATCTCAAGGGGAGCGTTGCTGCATCAGATGGTCTCAGCAATAGGTTCAAGTTCGTTTCCGTCGTTGGTTGCGGTGCCAAACGCGGCACTGTGGGGTCACGCGTCTGTTTCGATAGCGCTGCAGCTTTTCTCGATGAGGCGCCTAGGATCCATCGATGCACAGCTTGAGGCCTCTCGCAACGCCGGGTTTAAGATCGTCGAATGTCTGCAAATCCATATCCATGAACCGTCGATCTTCAGAACTATGCTGGATGTCCGGGGGCTGGAATGCACGACGCTGCACGTCGAGTATCAGTTCCTCATCGACAACGCTGGCTCCATTCTTGATGCCTGCCTCATCGTAGGAATTCGAAGCGTCTTCGTGCACGATTTGCGAATTCAAAAGGTGCGGGACGCTTCTCAATGGGCACGAGCGGGATCTCGTCTCGGGATTCTGGCAGAACGATTTTCTGGCAGCGGCATCGAACTTGGCTTCCATAATGGTGGAGACTGCTTCGACCTTCTCAAATCTGGCCGTTCGCCGATCGAAGAATTGTTTCGCTCCGACGATAGTGGTCTGTTGAAATGGCAAGCAGATATAGGCTGGATACGTCTCAGTGGTGCAGATCCGATCGTCTGGCTCCGTCGCTTGAAATCAAGGCTAGTCGCCGCGCATATAAAAGATGTCGCCACATCCGTAACAAGGGGTCATGAGTGGACCGACGTCGGCGACGGGATTTTGGTATTACCCTTGGTGATAAGAAGCGCGGTCCAGGAGGGCGCAAGACTTCTCGTAGCCGAACACGATGATCCAGAGCACCCTGAACGATTTGCCAATAGTGCGTACTTGTACCTTAGCCGCTTCACTTGAAGACATGGAAGATCGACAGGTTAGGGCAGCTGAACGCAGGCATGGGCATAGCTGGGCTGAACAGGCCAAGGCGCAGTGGTTAACTTTCTCCCCCAAAATAGGAAGCCAGTGTGGGGTATAGGGCTTTGGGGTTGGCAATACGCGTGCCTCTTGGAAAGCTGATCTGACAACGATGCGGTTCAGGCCAACCTATGACCTGCATGCCTGCGGCGTGAGCCGCAATGGCTCCCGGCACGCTATCCTCAACAGCCACACATGACTGCGGTGCGACACCGAGTAAGGCCGCGGCCTTAAGGAACGGGTCGGGATTTGGCTTCCCAAGCTCGACATCGTCTCGGCTGACTGAGATGACCTTGGTGGGGTCCATGCCGATGGCAGCAAGGTTCGTGTCAACCACAACCCTGCTTGAGTTGGACGCAATTGCAAAGGGAATACTTCCTCGCGTGACATATGTCAGTGCCTCTCGAGCGCCAGCACGTATGGCAAGTGATGAGGACCGATCGAGATAGTACCTATGTTTGGCATCCACGAAATTGCCGCATGAACCGGAAAGCTGAGTTTCACGCTGAAGCAAAGCGTAACAGGCTTCGCTGCTGAGGCCTGACAACCTGGACGCCAGATCCTCAGATAGTTCGCACCCCATCGATAGGGCTGCCGCAGACATAGAGGCGAAGTGATGGTTCTCACTGTCAACAAGTGTTCCATCGAGGTCGAAGATGACGGCTATCATTGCAATCTGTGCAGGAGGCATTGTGCGGCCTTGGCTATTTTGGAAACTCTGTTCGGAGGACTGATGGCGGGGCCAAATGGGTCATTTCCAGATACGAACGGCTCCTCGCTACGTCTTTGTAAGAGATTGGAAAGAGGCTGGAGCTTTCATCTCGTATCCAGATCACAAAAGCTGATGTAAACAAGTGCAACATTGCGGCCGATGCTCATCTCGTTGCTAACATAGGATCGTTAGCCGTTTAAGATCTGAAGCACCTGAGCATGCAAGCTAGCATTCGCGGCCATGACGACGGGACCACCTGCCGCGGCATTGCCGCCACTCAGGGTCGTCACGACGCCGCCCGCTTTTTCGATGATCGGAATGATGGCCACTATGTCATAGGGCTGAAGCGAAAATTCGAAACAGATGTCGATATGCCCGGCGGCCAACATCGCGAAGGCGTAGCACTCGCCGCCATAACGCGTCATTTTGACCTGACGGTTAAGAGCCTCGAACGAAATTTGGGAGTTCCGCAGTATCGGCTCGGGACTATTCGTGTGGAGGATTGCGTCGGCTAGATCGACCTTTTCACTCGTTTTGAGTTCAATGGTCTTGCTATCCCGCTGCATCCAGGATCCCGTCCGGTCCGCCCAGAAGCGTTCTCTCGTGACCGGCTGGCTCATCATGCCGCTGACGGCATGACCCTTTTGCGTCACCCCGATCAGAGTTCCCCACACGGGGATACCGAGCAAAAAGGGTCTTGTCCCGTCGATGGGGTCGATGACCCAACGAATGTCGCCAGACCCAGAGACACCAAATTCTTCTCCCTCAATAGCATGGTCCGGGTAAGCGTCACGAATAATTGCCCGGATAGCAATCTCCGCCGCTCTGTCCGCATCCGTCACAGGATCGAACTTGTAACCGTCTTTCGGTTTGCTCTGCACATCCAAGCGGGTCCTGAACCGTTGCATCGTTTCCGCGTCGGCCGCATCGGCAAGACGATGTAGGAACAGCGCGTCAGGTAACTGTGTCATGTTGGGATCCATAACGATGGGCGGACAAGGTAGACCGCGAGGTTTCATGTTTCCGCCGGCGATCCGACGTTCTCGATGATGTTGGCTGAAATGATCGAGGCCGGGATGAGGCCGCCCCCGATCCTACACTTCGGCTTAAGGGGCGGCGGAACGCGGCCCGATAAGCGCAACGACGAGCAGTAGACCGGCAAGCATCACCAGCGCGGTAGAGAGACTGAAATGCTGCGCAACGAAACCGATTAAGGCTGGTCCTAGCAGAATTCCCGCATAGCCGACGGTAGTGACGGCGGCGATTGCGAGACTGGACGGCATTGCCTTCTGCCGACCTGCTGCCGTGAATAGCACGGGAACGATGTTTGAAGCGCCCAATCCGACAAGTGCAAACCCGCCAAGCGCGACAGAAGCATTTGGGGCAACGACTGCAAGAAGGAAACCGGTCGCAGACAACAGGCCGCCGAAGAAGACCACTTGGGCACCGCCCAACGTCTTGACAATCCAGTCGCCGATCAACCGGCCAAAGGTCATTGTGATCGAGAACACTGAATAACCGAACCCGGCATATGACTGATCGAGTCCATGTGCGGAAATGAGGAACAACGCACTCCAGTCGAGGATCGACCCTTCACCCAAAAAAACGATGAAGCAGAGGACGCCAATGAGAATGACAATGCCTCGTGGCAGGACGAAGAGCGGCGTGGCGCTCCTGTCGCGATTTCCATAGGGCAGCAGGCCAGAGTAAGAGGCGACCAGAAGGATCAGCATTGATGCGCCTGCGATCAGGGTCGCTCCGAAAGGCGACAGGCCGGCACCCAGAATAAGGCTGATGCCACCGGCGCCAACGATACCACCCAAACTGAACAGACCATGGAAGCCCGACATCATGTTGCGGCCGCTGTCTTTTTCAACAATCACGGCCTGAACGTTGATCGCGACATCGAGCGTGCCGACGCTGGCGCCGCAAAATGCCAATGCCAGTGCAAGATCAATAGGCGTGTTGGCGAGCGCGAGGAAGGGTACGCCGATAGCCAATAGAGTTGAGGAAGCGGCAATCACGGCACGACATCCGAACTTCGACGCTAGGACACCCGTGATCGGCATCGCTACGATTGAGCCCAGTCCAAGGCAAAGAAGCAGAAGGCCGAATGCGGCATCTCCAACAGCCAAGCGCGCCTTTGCAAACGGTACAAGTGGTGCCCAGGCCGCCATTCCAAGGCCTGCTATTAGAAAGACCGCTCTCGTTGCAAACTGTTCGCGCCGACCGCTCAAATCGTGGCGGGATAGAATCGAGGTAACGTTGCTGGTCATGCCGTGTCCTTGAGAGTGGGCCGTCTTGGGCTGTGTTTCCTAGGTATTTTTTGTCTATGCCGTCAGGCGATCTGGCAAACGCGTCGGAGAAGCCGTGGCTGGTGATCCTCGGGCCAAGGATTACCCTGTCGTCGTCGAGAAACTCGCAGCCACATCATCATCGGCCTCGGACAGCCCAAACTTAATCGTCAGTTCGCTGCGCAGGTCGGTGCCCGCCAATATCAGGAACCGTGCCTAGAAGCCGATTACTCCCTTGCTCTCGGAAAAATCTCCGGTAGTTGGGCCGAGATGGTTCCGCGAGACGCGAGCTGGAACCGTCGAGTCAGATCCCCGTAGCGGAACCTGGTGCAAACGCATTTTCCTTTCTTCTGGCGCGATTGGGTGCGCAACACATCGCTTAACCTAATCCTGCCGTCCGACAGGCTAGCGGGCACGGGCCAATTGGCGCCTGTTCTTGCACGTTTATCGGTCGACAGCGAGGCGAATTTGGCATAACATGCATAAATGTGCAACAACATAAATCAACAAGAAACGGAATGGCATGTTAACAGAAGAGCGTCACGACCGAATTCGGGGAGAACTCTCGCGAAAAGGCAAGGTGCTGGCGGCGCAGCTAGCTGTGGATTTTGGTGTTTCCGAAGATACGGTTAGGCGTGATTTGAGAGAAATGGCACGAATGGGTTTGTGCCGCAGAGTATATGGCGGCGCGCTGTCGCCCGCACCTGACCTAGGAACCATTCAGACTCGTTCAGCGATACTAAGCGAGGCAAAGCACAGGCTCGGAGCGGCGATCGGAGAACTGCTCAAGTCCGGTCAAACCATATTTATTGATGCAGGCTCGACAAACATCACAATTGCTGGCGCCATCCCAGTCGACACACAATTGACTGTCATTACGAATGCTCCAAGCATAGCGCTCGCGCTCGAGAACCACGAAAAGTGCCGAACGATCCTGCTTGGCGGCATATTTAGCCCTTCTAAAGGCGCTTGCCTGGGTGGACAGGTGCTGCGCGAAGCTCAGCAGATTTTTGCGGATATCTTCATCTTAGGTGCCTGCGGTATAGACGCAGAGATAGGGTTGACTGCATTGGATGCGGAAGAGGCGGAGCTTAAGCGGTGTATGATTGAACAATCCAATCAGCTTTGGGTGCCAGTCACCGTTGATAAGATTGGCACAGTCGCGCCCTACAAGATCGCAGACGCGTCCGCTATCGGTAAGTTATTCGCTGTTTCAGACGATGAGGGCGCATTGACCCTTCCATTTTCTGAGAAAGGCATTGTCGTCCACGAGGTTCGAAGCAATTATTTTGCACGCAAGCTCGACGGTGGGTGATTGCTTGAAATCGCGGTGACGAGGTGACCGAGGGTTAAGGACGCAGTTCGCTCTTGGCTCAGAACTCCGTTTGTTCGAACGCATCGACCAGCTGATCCCCGTTTGAACAGAGCGACAAGCTTATACCGGGAGAGTTGGAGCATTATGCTGCGTGGTCTGGGTAGGTAATCAAATGCCGTCGGATGCACCACTACCATCTTTAAGCCCTTCACGAAGGGTTCCGCCTTGGCTTCGTCCTATGTATGGCCTATTCGACCCCTCGAGCCAACTCGGAAGAATGGGTGCAGCCTGCCGCTGGTCTTCGTTCTTCTATGGCCGCCTTGAGCGCGGCGACAGTTAGGAGGTCGCGCCGCCGGCACCTGACAATATGTCAGGCGCCATACAAAACGGCAATGCAAGCTCGACAAAGCTCACGGCCGTGCTGCCGAGTCGTCAATCGTCATCCATTGCGAGAGTGATTTCCTTCTGAGCTTCTAGCTCCGAAAGCCGTTCCCTCAGGGCGTTTCGGATGGCGTAATAGGGCGCCTTGCCGAGAGCCAGTCTAACAGGTGCTGGTGTGTGCTCGGCCACTGAAAGGATCGCGGCAGTCATCTTTTCAGGATTACCGGTGATCTCGAACATACCACTGTCGATCGCCTTGCGGACCTCGCCGGCAGGCGTCTCATCATAAATCGCCAGCGGCTTCGCGGGTCGTACCAAGCCGCGGCCGAAATCCGTCTTACTGGGACCGGGCTCGATGAGGGTGAATGAGATTCCGAAGGGGGCAACCTCCTGGCGGACCGATTCCACAAAACCTTCGATGCCCCATTTGGTCGCATGATAGAGGCTAAAATTCGGATAGGCGATCTGGCCACCTTCTGACGAAATCTGCAAGATACGACCACCGCCCTGTTCTCGAAGTTGGGGAAGGACTGCGCGAATTAACTGGATGGATCCGATCAAATTCGTATCGATCTGGTGACGTATCTGCTCGTCGGTCACCTCCTCGCTCGCGCCGAACAGGCCGTACGCAGCGTTGCTAACCACCACATCGATCCGGCCAAGCTCGGAAAAGGCCCCATTGACTGTTTCACGTATTGCCGCAGTGTCAGTCAGGTCTAATGAGGCAATCCAAAGACGATCCCCGTGTTTGCTCTTAAGGTCATCCAACGCACCTTCCTTGCGCAGTGTCGCGGCCACTCTGTCACCGCGCTCCAGAAGGCGTTCTGTCAACAGCCGACCGAAGCCGGAGGATGTTCCAGTGATAAGCCAAGTCTGTACCATTGCTTTCTCCTTTGGTCGCCGCCGAAGCGACTGGGTTCTGTGCCAAAAGGTACGAAGACGGGATTGAAGATACTATTCGTGCGATCTTGGATGTAGTAGTGGCGTATCGCCATGAATGACGCGTCTCTTACCGAACTGACAGCCTTTTTGGCGGTGATCCGCCATCGAAGCTTTCGTAAAGCGGCCGATGAACTCGGCCTCGCGCCCTCTTCTGTCAGCCACATCATCCGGAGCCTCGAAAGCCGGATGGGTCTGCGGCTATTGAATAGGACAACACGTAGCGTTGCGGCCACGGCCGGGGGGCAACGCCTCTTCGATCGCATTGGTCCACTCCTTCGGGATTTGGACGCAGCGCTTTCGGAAGTAGACGACCTGCGTGACGCTCCTAGTGGGACTTTGCGCATCAACACCAATGACATTGCCGCTCGCCTCCTCCTGGCGAGAGCCGTGCCCGAATTTCTTGCCCGCTACCCGCAGATGTCGATCGACCTTGTCAACGAAGGCAGATTGGTCGATGTCGTCGCCGAAGGCTTCGACGCGGGCATAAGGCTGCGCGAGTCCGTTCCGCAAGACATGGTAGCAATTCCATTCGGCGGCTCGACCCGTTTTGTTGTCGTCGGTTCTCCCGCCTATCTCATCAGTGCGGGCGAGCCGAGGGCGCCAGACGACCTGCGACAGCATCGGTGTATCCGTCATCGAATGCCAAGCGGGAAGATGTACAAATGGGAGTTCGAACGTCGTGGGGAAGAAATTGCGGTTGATGTCCCAGGAGCGCTGACCCTTGACGACGTGGCACTGATGGCGCACGCAGCGCAGCGCGGCTTAGGTTTGGCATATGTGCCACTTGGCGCCGCTATGGAGGGCCTGGAGACGGGCTCTCTGAAAACCGTACTCGATGAATGGTGCCCGGAAATCGAGGGGCTTTGCCTATATTATCCTGGCCGCCGACATGTGCCGGCGGGCCTTCGAGCCTTTATTGAAGTCCTGCGGGCGCTCTAGTTGTAGCCGATGTAGCGCTCCTGATCCGGTTTTGCTGTAGTTGCCGTCCCGTGCAAACCTCCTTTGAGACCCTTTGCGACGTGATGCTATTATCGCCCATGCTCGATGCGGCGCTACGATACAGCGCCGGGATTTCCAGGAACGAGTAGCCTTAAGAGGACGGTATGCCACTCGTCTCTGATCGCTCTGATGACCGCGAGGACGCGTTGGACGACAGAAAAGCCGTTAATCACTGGACTGGTTTTCAACCCCTTGAAGGCCGAGTGTTTGAAAGGCCAGTCGACACTCGCAGGCCCCCAATGCGGGGCAGTTATCTATGCGCCGACAGAGCTTACAAAGACGATCACACTTTCCCTAATCGTTTTAGTTCAGTCAGCATTGAAAGGCGCGGCCGGATTTGGTTCGCCGGGAGGGCCAGGTTGTGATATTTCAGAGCAATTGCTCGCGGCGTGATGTCCCTCGAGTTGCGACCGAGCGAATGCGAGCGAGTCGTCAAGTGATCCATTCAAGACGCCGTCGTGGCTTAACCCGGGATAGCGACGCCACAAGACGCCGTTTCCCGCTTCGCATAGTGCAGAAACTGCCGCGAACTGCCGCATCGGCTCCACCGTCTGATCGGCTAGCCCCGTCCCAACCAGCAGCGGCACACCGATGGATTTCATAGGCATATTTGTCACCTGAATACGAACTGCCGACAATTGATCGAGCGAGATTGAAAGTGTTTCCGCCAGCGACCGCACCTTTAGTTCGCGCGCCCGAGTCTGAATCTCCGCAGTGCATGCCCGTCGCGCCGTGTCCAGGAGCTGTTTGCCGACGGGGCTTACTATGTCATCGATCTGCGGGCCATCAGAGCGGAGGCCGCCCGTGGCGAAACTCATGAACATATTGGCGGAATTGCGGACCGGAAGCGCAACAGGGCCATCCGGGAATGTGACGTTAATACCGGTTGCGATGGCAGCAAGAATATTGATTTCGGGCGCATATTGACTAGAGAACAGCGCGGCGCCCAGAGCCGCGCCTGATCCTTGAGAGTGGCCGGCAATCAATACCTTCTTCGAGATTTTCCCCGGCCTCGCCGCAGACGCCGCGCGAATGGAATCGAGGACGGAATAACTGGCCACTTGCCAATCGAGATAGGGATGTGGCCCAGGTCCGCCGAGGCCCTGATAGTCGGTCAGGACAAGCGCGAAGCCGGCGTCAAGCCACCGCCTCAGATACGCGGTGTCGCGTGGCTTGAAGCCGGTCCAAGACGGTGCGCATATGTCCGCAATGCCGACAGTACCGTGCGCCCAGGCGAGTAAGGGCCAGCCCTCGGACGGAGGCCTACCGGGCGGCATATACAGGGTGCCACTGACCGGAACTTGCCCGGAACCCCAGCGCTTGTCGGTCGATGAATATAGGATGCGGACTGCTTCCTTAGCGCCAGGAATAATTAGCTCTTTCGGAAGAGGCTCTTCCTTCATCACGACACCCGATTTGTCTGGCACGGGCCCCTCCCACTTATAGAATGGTGAGAGATCCATATCACCCGCGGTCGGACCTACGGGAAGCATGTTTCTGGAAACAGGACCTGTAGGTTTGTGCGTCGCTTGCTTCTCAATATCCGTGGATGCCCACACCACAGTCGTAGACAATATTGAGAGGCCCAAAAACAAGAAGATTGATTTTACTATATACATATTATTCTCCGCCATCTGAGAGATAGCCGCTGTATAAAACCTTCATCAAGCGCGTCATTAGTTCTAATTACATTGGCCATTCCTAGGATTGCTCACTGATCCGATTGGAATTGACAGATATATAAAATCGCGCTGGGGATACGTGTATTTGAGTTAAGAAATGTTTCGTGGCCGCTTAGAGCGATCACACTTTTGACGCAAGGAAACCGCTTGCTCATCCCCCGACATCATCGAGCTCAGTTGGCTTGCATCGGAGCGCTGACATCGGATGCTCGATGCTACCGGTGGACGGCTACGCAGATCGCGAATGCAGCTTGGCGCCGCCAGCTTTAGCTATTTCGACCGGGCCTAGGCTGTCACGAGTGTGCCCAGCTTTTCAGAATCGTGGCCGTTGGTGGCGCTCAGGGATTGTGATCGCCCATGATTGCGAAGCGTGACTTATCAGCCCGCGCGCTGATCAGCGACTAATCGCTTTAGCGGGTCTGCAATATAATTCCTGGGACTTCTATGGCGGGGGGAAAATCACCCTGAAGCCGGAAGGCGACATGCATCTTGCGACCATGAGGAGACTAGATGTCGGACCAGAGAGATCTGCGAAATTTGAAAACAACCAGGCGACAGGTACTCGAAGCCGGCGCCCTTGTTTCGATGGCTGGAACAATTTTGCCCGCGACATCGAATGCCCAAGCGCCAGATTTGATGCCTCCCCGCGAGAACGGAACAACGGTCCAGATCGCGTGCCGCATCAACGACCACCCCTTTAGCTTAGTGATTGATGCAAGAGCGTCGTTGTTGGACATGTTGCGTGAACGTTTGGGTTTAGTTGGCACAAAAAAGGGATGCGACCACGGTCAATGCGGAGCCTGCACTGTTCATATCGACGGCCGTAGAGTTGCTTCCTGTCTGACGCTGGCAGCCAAAGTCAATGGCCGCGAGGTGACCACCATCGAGGGTGTAGCGGGTGCTGACGGCCTTCATCCGATGCAACAGGCTTTTATCGATCACGACGCTCTGCAATGCGGGTACTGCACACCCGGGCAGATCATGGCCGCGATCGCATGCGTCAAGGAGGGGCACGCTTCAACGCCGGAGCAAATCAGAGAATATATGAGTGGAAATATCTGTCGATGCGGTGCCTACGTCGGCATCATTGCGGCTATCGAGCAGGCGGCTCCCCAGATCGAGCGGAGTTGAATCATGAAAGCGATATCTTATGTCCGTGCCAGGAACGTTGGTGAAGCAATCGAAGCGTTTGCGGCGGCAGGCGACGATGCGCGCTACATCGCTGGCGGCACCAACCTCTACGACTTAATGAAACTCGGGATAGAGCAACCGCGCCATCTGATCGATATAGCGACGCTCGAAGGCGCTGACACGATAGATACGAGCGGGGATCACCTATTCTTTGGTGCTGGTGCGCTGATGGCTGACGTTGCAGAGGACGCCGTTGTCAAGCGTGAATACCCCATTCTCGCTGAAAGCCTCTGGAAAGCTGCCTCTCAGCAGCTTCGCAATATGGCAACCGTCGGCGGCAACCTCCTGCAGCGCACTCGCTGTCCCTATTTTCGGAACGGCGCGAATGGTATTTATCCATGCAACAAGCGGGCACCAGGCTCCGGATGCGCGGCGATCGGTGGGTTAGATCGTACTCAAGCCGTATTGGGAGTAAGTGATGCGTGCACCGCCGTGTCGCCGGGCGATTGGCCCGTCGCTCTGACGGCATTGGATGCAGCGATAGAACTACGAGGACCTGCGGGGATGCGATCGGTCCCCATCGCAGAGTTTTATCTCTTGCCCGGTAAAACTCCCCACTTGGAATTCGATATTGGGCAAGGCGAAATCATAACGGGCATCTCAGTGCCCAAAAGCGATGCTGGTCGAAATTCAACCTACCTTAAGGTGCGTGACCGCCAGTCCTACGCTTTTGCGCTGGCGTCTGCTGCGGTCGCCCTCAAGATGGATGGTGGGCGGGTGGCGCGGGCGCTTATCGCTTTGGGTGGCGTTGGGACCCGGCCTTGGCGCGCGGGCGCGGCGGAGCGTCATTTGACTGGCCAAACCCTCGACAGAGCAGTGGCTTTGGACGCTGCCAAGGCGGCATTTGCGGATGCCAGAGCCGGCAAGCACAACGCTTTCAAAGTCGAACTTGGGGCTCGAACCCTTGCTGACGCCATCATGAATGCCGGAGGGAAGATCCAATGACACTGGAACCGACGCCTGACCGTCCCCGAATCGATGCCTACGAGAAAGTTCTCGGTCGCGCGTTGTACGCCGCCGATCATCCGGTCGCTGGGCTGCTTCATGGGATGACGGTTCCTGCGGCCATTGCTAGAGGATATATTGAGGCAATCGATATTACTGATGCGAAAAACGTACCGGGAGTCGTGCGAGTTTTCACGCACGAGGATTTTTCGCAGATTAAAACGACGCCTGCGGCACGTGGGGCTTACGGACAGCCTGGCAAGGGCTACCAGCCGATGACGAGCCGACTTATCCGGCACCGGGGTGAGGCGGTCGCTCTGGTGGTCGCGGAGACGCTCGAAGCTGCAATCGAAGGAGCAGAGGCAGTCAAGGTGCGTTATGTTCCCGAGCCATTCAGCGCGTCGATGGATGACGCCCTCGCGAAAGCAGAGCAAGAGGCCGCCAGCAAACTTTCGTCCGGCGACGCGGAGTCCGTCTTCGCTTCCGCAACCCACCGCATTGATGTCGAGTATCTACATCCTCAACAACATCACAACCCAATCGAGCTAATCTCGACCACCGCGGCATTCGAGGAAGGGAAAATCGCAATCTACGAAGGGACGCAGGCGGTAGCGGCCTTTGCAGGCGGACTTGCCGGCATGATGGGAATTGAGCCGCAAGCGCTTCGTGGCGTCAGCCCCTACACCGGAGGCGGATTCGGTCAGAAGAACGGCATACAGGAGCAGAGCGTACTGGTTGCAAGTGCAGCTATGGCGCTTCGCCGGCCGGTCAAACTGGTTATGCCACGCAGCCAGCTATTCCACACGGCATCCTACCGCCCGCACAGCCGACATCGGGTACGCCTCGCCGCAGATGATGAAGGTCATTTGCTTGCGGGCATCTACGAAACCGTTCAGCAAAACAGCCAATACGACGGTTTTGGCTGCGAGCATGGCGTCAATCCTCCCCGCATGTATAATTACGGCAGTTGGCGGGGAAATGACCGGATCATACGAGTCGATTCCCAAACGCCTGGGCACCAGCGTGCGCCGCATGAGCACCCCTCGAGCTATGCCACCGAATGTGCTATGGACGAACTCGCCGAGGCGCTGGCAATAGATCCCGTCCAGCTCCGGCTTATCAATGACACCCATCGCGACGTACTCACGCGCAAACCATTTTCATCCCGTTACCTGGCCGAATGCTTGAGGCGTGGCGCAGAGCTATTCGAGTGGGGCCGACGTGCGCGCCAACCCGGCAGCTTGGTGGCTGCTAATGGTGAACGCATCGGTCTCGGCGTTGGATGCGGCTGCTACAAAGCATCGATGACGCCTGCAATAACGACACTTCGCCTTTCAGCCACTGGGCGATGCGAAATCGCCACGTCCGGCCACGAGATGGGACAAGGCTTGCGCAGCGTTATTGCGGCCGAGCTCATTGAGGTTCTAGGCGTAGATCCAAACAAGCTGGAAATACGCATCGGTGACACTGGTTATGCGCCCCAACACGTTACCGCTGGCTCCTGGGGGACGGGGAGCGTGGCGCCGGCGGCGCGGACTGCGGCATTGAAACTTCGCGAGGAACTCAGTCAACTAACCGGAGCGCCGCTCTCGGACGAGCCCGTCCATGTCCAGCTTATGCGAACCCGCAGACCCGTTCTGGAGGTGTCGGTCGATACTGTGCCCTTGGGCAAGGATCGACAGGCAATCGACCAAATTCGGAAAGGTATTCCGTCTACGACTGGCCCTGAATATCCCGATTTTATGGCGTTCAGCTGGATCGCACATTTTGCTGAAGTTCATGTAGAACCGTCGACCGCACGAGTACGCGTAAGACGTGTCGTTAGCGTCGCCGACTGCGGCCGAGTCATGAACCGCCGCACAGCTGAAAGCCAAGTCCGGGGGGGCGTCGTTTGGGGTATTGGTGCCGCTTTGCGTGAAGCGGGAGAAACTGATCCGCGGTTCGGTGGCGTTCTGAACAACGACCTCGCCGAATATATCGTTCCCGTTAACGCCGACATTGGCCGGATTGAGGTCGATTTCATCGATGAGCCGGATCCAAAGCTGAACATTTCCGGCGTGAAGGGGCTGGGTGAAGTCGCCATGGTCGGTGCGACTGCAGCTGTCGTCAACGCGGTATATAATGCCACCGGCAAGCGCATCAGGCACCTTCCAATCCGCGTTGAGGATCTCCTCTAGGCCGCGGGTGCTGATACTCCGCAAAGAGATCAATACCGAGCTGGACGTCAACGACCGGCGGCTATCCGGTGGCATCCCATTTGTAGCTTTTCATATAGTCGAGAAACGCGCGCATGGCCGCGCTGGGAAGCCGACGGTTAGGATAGTACAGGAACCAGCTTGGCAAGGAAGGGCGCCAGCCGACCAGGAGCTCAACCAACAGACCGCTTTCAATATGAGGTTTGGCATAGTCATCCAGAACGTGAGCAACGCCTTTGCCTGCCAGGGCTGCCTGAAGCTCATTGTGAGCCGAATTGAGCGTCAGGCGTCCCTCCGGCGTGACATCGAGTTCCTCGCTTCCGTCGGTGAATCGCCATGTCACCAGCGTCCCGCCTGGGAACCTCCTCCTGATACAATCGTGATCGACAAGTTCATGCGGGGTTTCAGGCGTGCCCCGCCTTTCAAGGTAATCCGGTGAGGCAACAATCGCATATCTCAACGACGGCCCAAGCGGGACTGCGATCATGTCCTGGGCCAGTTGCTTGCCGAATCTTACTCCGGCGTCGAATCCCTGTTCGACGATGTCGATCACGGCGGCGTCACTGATGATCTCTATTTTTACCGCGCGATATATTTCCATGAAGTCGAACACCAGTGGGCACAGAAGATGATCAACCGCTGGAGCAGGCGCGTTGATCCGAAGCGTCCCCGTGGGAGTGTCCCTCAGTTCGTCGACCTCGGCAATCGCGAGCCTGATGTCCGCCAAAGCCGGTGCGAGGCGGTCCAGGAGACGCTGCCCGGCCTCAGTTGGGGAAACGCTCCTGGTGGTCCGATTGAGCAATCGAATGCCAAGTGCCTCTTCAAGCGAATTGATTGTTTGGCTCAAGGCCGAGGAAGAGACGCCACGTTCAACCGCCGCAGCGCGGAAGCCACCGCAGCGGACAATTGCTACGAAGGCATCAAAACCATCCAGGCGCAGTACGTTCATTGCGAAGATAATCTTACCAAGCCGATCTGATTTCCATCACTTATCAGCGCGGAGCTCTGATGTCATCGTCTTTGTAGACGTACTAAACGTCTCGTCCCGAGTGATGATGAAAGGAACCTGATCACCGTGTCTACCATTAATAGACGAACTCATGCTCTCTGCGGTATTTGGCGTCTCTAACGCGGTAATTCCTGGTTTGGGCAGCGAGAGCGCAGACGTACAGACAAGATCCTCCCAGAGTGGCAATGTTGGACACTATCGCTTTCGGGTCGGTGAAATTAAAGCGACGGTTTTGAGCGATGGCCTGATCGGCGGCCCTCCCCGAATCTATGCGAGCGACGCGCCGGAAGTGGAGCTTCAGGAGGTTCTGCGGCGGGCGTTCTTGCCAACTGACCACCTGGCACTCTGAACCGCACCGGCTTTGCCGGAGACTCCAACTCGTGAGAAGTAGGGTCTATGACAAGCAAGACGACAAACAAGGTTTCTCCTGAAGTCCGCGCCCGCGTCGTGCGAATGGTGACGGAGCATGAAGCCGAGCACCCTTCCCGGTGGGCGGCAGTATCTTCCAAAGCCGCCAAGATTGGCTGCTCGGCCCATACGCTCAATGAACGGGTGACGAAAGCCGAGGTGGACAGCGGCAAGCGGGCTGGCCTGCCGAGTGACGTCGCCGAGAAGATGAAGGCTCTGGAGCGGGAGAACCGCGAGCTTCGTCAGGCCAACGAGATTTTGCGCAAGGCGTCCGCATATTTTGCCCAGGCGGAGCTCGATCGCCCACTGAAGCGCGATGATTGCCTTCATCTAGGAACACCGGTCGGTGCTCGGGGTCGAGCCGATCTGCAGACTGTTGCCTATTGCCCCGTCCACCTATTATGAGGTCATCGCCAAGCGCCCGGACGTGGACCGTCATCGGCCCGCGCCCGACGCGACATTGCCATGAAGGTCGAGATACGCCGGGTGTTCAACGAGAACTTCCAGGTCTACCGCGTGCGGAAAGTCTGGCGACAGTTGCTACGGGAGGGTTACGACATCGCCCGTTGCACCGTCACTCGGCTTATGAGGGTAATGGGGCTGCAGGGCATTATTCGCGGCAAACCGATCCGCACGACGATCAGCCCTCCGCGAAGTGTCGCATACAGAGGAGCCAACTGGAATTGGGACTTACGAGCTCCAGCTGTGGCTTGGTCTGAGGGGCAATCAACCTCGCGGGTGGAGGCCCATATCGAGTGCCTGAAGCGAGAGGGTCCAGCTTTCTGAGGCGATTGCAGGCGGCCACTCCGCCAACTGCTCAAGCACGGAAGACGCAGGAAGATCTCTGCAACTGGTTGACTGAACGGCAACTAGCTAGCTGGCAGCTCATTGACCGGCCGAATCATTCTCTGCCATCTCCCGCAACGTGAGTACGCCAACCCGTTTGTGGCGGGCCAGGTTACCGCACTCACGGCGCAAATCCCGCTCCGTAGGGTTCACCGATCCGCCAGAACCAATTCTGGTCGAGGTCGGTCCGCCGTTCTGTTTCGACAACGGCATCGGCCGCCCGATCGAAAAGTGCGTAGCAGAGTTCCGCATCATCATGACGAGAAAAATAGGCAAGGCCATCGGCCTCGACGGGATGTCCATACAATGCCTTCGACCAGGTCTGCGGAACGTCATATGGCAAGCCGCTATGCGAGACTTCAGCTGTGGCGCCGAGCCGTGCGAGACCTGGACCGGCGAAGCGGATCAGCTTCAAATTTCTGTTAGTGCTGAAGCGGAGATAGGCTTTCCGTTGGAGTAGATCGGCGTCGATCAGCGTGCGGCCCGGTGTCCGCAGAAATGTTTCTGCGAAAGCACCGGCGATCTCCTTGGCAGAATAGAGCACGCCGTACGAAGCATCAGGAGCATTGAAGCGCCCCATCGTAGAGGTGTCGAAGAAGATCGGGTCCCGCTTGGCCGCGTAGAAGCGATGAAGGCTTTCTCCCGCCGGAAGCTCCACCAGTTCCGGCTGGCGCCGGTTGAGGTCGGCGGGAGGCAGCGGGCCGCTCACGCCCCCTGCTCGCCGTGCCGCCTCGCAGCGTCAAGCACGATATCAACGTTGCCGGATTTGAGCAGATCGATGGGCCTGCGGTTGTCCAATCGCACATCCGGGTGGGAAAGGAAGTTGAGCACCGACCATGGATTGCTGGTCTGCAAGGCTTCACGCACAGCTTTCAGACCGGGCACGACCGTACCGTCGCGGTTGAATTGGAGTGTCGGATAGCTGCGACGATTGCTAGGGCCGGGAACAGCCAGCAACGAACCTTCCTGCACGCGCTTGTCGACCGCCTGCCGGGACACGCCGCGCATCAATGTGCGGACCTGATCGAGGTCATAGGCTCCGCCGGCGTCTCGCAGATCCTCCTCGGCGATGCGGATGCCTTCGAGCATGGCCCGGCTGCGGGCATCTGGCTCGAAAGCCGACCTGTCTACGAGCGGCTTTGAATCGGCCCGAACTTGACCGGGCTCTTTCTCGATCACTTCCGTGACACGAGCGACACGACCACGGGTGGTCTTCCTGATTTCCCTGACGGACTCCGGCCTCGACGACACGATCGCAACCTTGGCCCCGGCAGGCAGCTTGAACCCAGAAAGCGCCTTGATGGCATCGCCCTTCATGGTGAACATCGTTACTATGCCCAACGGCGTCTTGCCGCGGGTTTTCGCCGAACTCCTCGATTTCCTCGAATGTGCCTTGTCGATCATAGCTCATCTCCGTCGTCCTTAATATGGAGAATGACGCAACTTTGTCAACCGAGACAACTAAAGCAACGTCCAAGCCGCAAGCCGATTTACATTGCGTTCCTTGAAATGCACTTACTCAACCGCCTCCACCAGGTCGCAACCGAAAGCGTGGTCCGCCTTGCAATCTCGCTGTAGGTGAGGCCTTGCTGACGCAAAGCTTGAAGCGTGTCGCATATCTCCTGACGGGATTGCCTGTGCGACAAGCCGGCGCGGCGCTGTTGGGACCTGGCGCTGGCGATAGCATCTTCGGAGAGAATGGGTCTAACATGGGCGTGACCATAGACGCTCATCTGTTCCTTGATTGCCTCCCTGAGATTTTGGACCAGATGAAAACGGTCAGCGACCTGGCGGGCCTGCGGTGCGCCCTCCCGGGTTGCCTGGGCATATAGGCCACAGCGATCTCGGCTAACGACCTCGATAGTCGGACGTTCTCGCAACCATGCTTTTGCGCTCTCGACGCTGCGGTCGTCCAGAACATCGACGACCGAATGACGCTCGAGATCGACGATGATCGTGCCGTAGCGCCACGATTTCCTCCAACTCCAGTCATCGATACCGATGATACGTGCCGGGGGCTCGTTGTCGACCTGTGAAGCCATGCGCTTCAAGTGCCGAAGGATGGTGTCGTCGCTGACCGGCATCCCGAGCTGTTTCATCAAGCGCTCGCCCGGGCGTCCGCCTGTGCCGTGACCCAGAAGGCCAACTAAGATCATCCGCGCTGTGCACCGCCAGGTCGAAGTCGACAACGTCGATCCGGGTTGTCGTTACGGCTCCAGCAGCTATTTTGCCGGACGTTACCTCCCCATGGTTGAGGGGACGGAACGGGCGGTAGACCCCGCCGCTGATTTGCTTGGATATGGCATCATCCTGAAGCCCGAAGACGATGCGCGCCTACGCCTGCTTCTCGGTGATGAATTGTACCGGCACATGGCGCGGACATTCGAAGCGTCGATGAAGGTCGATATCCTCGACGCGAGCGTCACCAAAGCAGACATAGGCAGTGAGGTTTCTGGCCCGGACTACGACAAACCCATCCTGTTGCAGGCCCCGGATGGACGCTTCTGGGTCGCGTTCCGGGAACACAGGGACTATAAGGCCGTGCTGCTTCGGTACTACACCAACGTGGAGGAATGGCAGCGCAGGCTGCCGCAAACCATCCGGGAATGGCACAAGAAGTACGGTGCGCCAATGCCGGTTCAGTTTATGAGCGCACCCGGCGCTCCTGTCGACGATGATCCGCAATGAACGGCAACGGGCGCGCTGTCCATCCTGCCTCTATGACGCCAATCAGGAGCCCGAAACGCATGACAACAATCGCGCTCCTGCTGGGAATTCTTTCATTCATCGGCAGCATCCTGTTCTTTCTCGGTGAGCTAACTTCGCCGGCGGAATGGGGTGTGCTCGTTTTTGGTCTGGGGGGCCTGGGATTGGGGTTGGTACAGCGCAGAACTGTGCCGGGCAAAATGGCCGTGGCGCTCGCACTGCTTGCTTTGCTCCCCGGCATGGCGCTGATTGGCTGGCTGCGCTGGACAGTGACGGGTTGACCGATCATCAGGAAATGGCCCTTGAAGGGCTCGGCGGGGATGCCGGCGGTGGTTTCACACCACAGAACCCCAGTAGACCAGGGGGTAGAGGCACAGGGCGGCGACGAGGACTGCCAACATCGCCATACCCGGCTCTTCGAGAAACCGTAGGCTGCAAACAGCGCTACTCCGGAGACAATGATCGCCAGCGGCCAGACAGAAACAACGGGAGATGACGTATGCATCGAAGAGGTTGAAACTGATCAGCATTGAGACCCCGTTCGCCTTGGCAGGTCTCAGCCACGCTCGGCCAGATAACGCGTCGACCGTCCTCTCCGATAGCTACCAATGAGGAGGCCTACCACTGCGAAACACACGCCGCTCATTGATCGGTGACCTCGTCAGAACAAACAATAGGTCTGACTGTCGGATCACTGTCGTTTCCGTCATACTCGGCAACCTCGCACTTGTGGGCGCGGTACCGGTGCCCGTCGAAGCGGTAGACGGTCGTGTCATAGCGTGCCGCTGCCATCCTCGCGCTGACACGAAGATCGGCCAGTCCATGGTGACGGTCTGGGAGAGCCTGGAAATCACCCCAACCATTCAGAACGACGCGCCACTCTCGCCCTTCTTTATGGAGAACGGCAAATCCACAATCGGCACTGCTGCAGTCGGGATCCACAACGACATATGACGGCTCCCCGGCCGCCTCCAGATCCATCCTGGTGAGATTAACGCTGTGGGAGTAATCGTCGGTAGTCGCCTCGAATGACAAAGGCGACTGCCAGAAACCGACGATAGCTTGAAGCCGTCGCGCGAGCCAGAACCGGTCCAAATCTGCCGCGGACGGTCCCGCCTTGCCGCCTGCCGCTTCCAAGTCTTGCCGGATGTCGTCACGGTCGAGCAGCGTTGCGATCCGGACGGGAGACAACCCGTCGGTCGGTTCATTGGGATTGGCGTCGTGGTCCAGCATCCACGCCAGTATTCTCTTCTCGGCCTCACTGTCTCCTTTAAGTTCAAAAGGTTTGAGGCAGGCAAAGAAACGCGGAAGGTTGGCGCTGACTGCCCTTCCCTCCTTAAGCCGGGTAGCCAGAGTCTCGTCGCCACGGCAGAACGCGGCGCTCAGCACGCTCTCATGGTCGGATAATTCAACCCCGCGATTCATAGCCCTGATCACGAGGTCGCCACTGCCTGCTTGCACGACATACTTCCACTCGGTGAAATTGTCGAAGAGTGCTGCATCACAGTGCTGGATCAGCCAATCCGTCCCTGCCCGCACGGCCTTGTTTCTGTCGTCAGGTACCGGTTGTGACGGATCAAGCACCTGCTCATTTGTCCAACTGCCGCTTGCCACCGATATGACGCCTCACTACAAGCCTCGGGGCTGCGTTCCTTTCGGGAAAGCACTTCGTACCATTCGGGCATGGCCGTAAGGTTGAGTTGAAGATTTGGACCCGAACGCTCGACGGATGTCCGCAGAAGATGGGCAAACAGGCTCCCCGGGCGATATCCTGTCCCGTAGAGAAAATCGTCCGGCAAGGGCGCATCGAGGTCGACACTGCCAAGGATCCGGGCAGCAGTGCGTCTTCCCTCAGGAGAAGCCGGGAGATATGTCAGCAGCCGCGCTGCATCACCCGGCGTCGGTGACATGCCTGCCGCGAAAAGGGGTTCCACCCGTTCCGGGATTCGGTCGGTTTCCACCAGTCTTCCCGCCATCCGGAAGAGATCCTGGCATTCCGGAGACAGACGTTCACGGACCGGGATCGTGGCAAGGCTGGCCATGGCGCTCTCCCACTGGCCCTTGTTGCTGTCGTTCGCCAGGTCAGCGACGATCGCGCAGCGTTGTTCCGCAGGCGCTTGCATTGTGAGTTCAATGACAAATTCCCGCTCCCCCGCGACCCGGGAAATCCATGTAACTGGCGTGCCGATCGACCCGGCATGCACGCTCTGGAACGCCACGTCCAGCCGGGTTCCCGCCGACACCAGAATGCGGACTATCTCCCGGGCCCGTTCCTTGGTCTCCGGCGTCGCTCTTTCGAGCACCTTGATCGCCTGCATCATCGGCGGATTGTAGGTATCTGTTCGCAGTGCCGCGGGATCATTTGCGAGTGCATGCCGCAGAGTCGCCACGTCGCTGTCGGCAATTGCCTGTTCCGTGGCAGAGCGGTCTTCCGCGACCCCCTTTGCAGCGGCAGGGCGATCATGAGAAGGACGGCCAGGGCAATGACGGACTTGGGCCAATCTCTCATCAGAAGTTATCCATAACGTTAAAGCGGCTTCATCGCCTCGGGGACGGAATATCGCTTGCCGTCATAAACCACGCGCCTGCTCGTCGCATTGGTTTTGTGGCTCCGCTCCCCGCATTCGCCTTTGCCGCCAACGGCGGTGGTGCTTGATGAGGCCTTTTCCGTCACCACAATGTCGGCATAGCCACTACGGCCTGTTTTCCCCATCGCCAGGGTTCTCGTCGTGCGATCAAAAGTTCCTGCACAATTGCCGTCCCACTCGCCTCCATTGCTGGTTACGGCGATGCCATCGAGCACCGGCTTCAACTGGCCACCGTCGATTACGTAGAGCGACAGGCTTACCTCTTCAAAGGGATTGACGCGTGACGATCCTTCCTTGGCCAGTCGCACACCAAAGGCGATCTGCCCGGGCGCTAACTGGTATCGCGCCGTGTCGAAGGTGATCGCCTTGGTCCGGATCGCATCGTCGATGATGCGCTCCTTCAGGCGCAGGCGCTGTTGGACCTTCAGACTCGAGGCATCCAGCACAAGCAGCTCGAGATCGCCGACTGTCAGCAATTCCGATTCTTCGGTGATGAGCGGAACGGCAACGAGTAGCCGCTCCGGATACGATGGCCATACCCGGCAGACGATAGTGTGGCGCTCATCAAAAACCTCCTCCGCGTCAGGCAGGAGGATCGTCGCCCCATCGATTGCAAACTCCGTCTCGGACGTCTTCTTGGCGGTCGGATAGGCCTGGGCGATAATCGTAGCCGCATCTGTTCCGCACCCATCTTCGGCAGCAGACGCGGCCTGTGCGAAGAACAGGAGGGCGGCGGCGATCAGGAGTCGGTGCATCGGAATTCTCTCGAGAGATCTATCAGGAAGGATGAAAAGTACTGCGCCACTTGAAACAAAAAGGCGAACGTTTGCATAGGACGGTAGGCTGGCTGTCCATGCAACTAGCACATCATACCGGCTTGACGTCGCGAGCTAGTTTTGCCTCGCATCGTAGATTGCAAAACGGTCGGTTAAAGAAGCTCTTGCTTCGTCGGGGTATAAAGAGGGCGGGCATAGCGAGGTTGTCATAGAACCGTCGCGACAATCCAGTTCTCCGGGTCATCGATATACCTGCAATGACGGGCTTTCCATCTTCTACCACGTGAAGATTAAGGTTTGCGCGAGATTCCTGATTTTCGTATCAGAGTGCCGACTTTGAATTCCAGGGAGTTTCCGTGGCAAATATCACGTGCGAAAGGCAGCGTATGCCATGAGTTTTGCTGCAACTGACAAGTTTCCGACCCTTTCCCGGTCATTCCTATCGAGAAGGGTCAAAACCGAGAGCGGACATTCTCGCGGCAGTCCCTGTCGCGGCCGGATCGCTAGACAGCGACTAGCAATTGACAACAACTAAGGATCATGGCGGCATGGCGCCCAGTGTCCCACGAGAGCACATCGTCCTCTACGCGCTTCTCACCGCGCTGACCGCCGTCAGCATTGATTCGCTTCTGCCGGGTCTGCGTGAGATCTCGTGCGAGCTTGCGCCTGCGCCGCCCCTATCTACCCAGCATGTCGTCTCCTTGTTCATTTTGGGTATGGTGTTCGGCGAGCTATTCCTCGGCCCCCTCTCGGATGCGATCGGCCGCAAGCAGGCCCTGGTCATAGGGCTCGGCGTCTACGCTATCGGGACGTTTGTCGCGCTGTTCGCGTCCTCACTCGAAGGAGTGGTCGTCGGGCGCATCCTCCAGGGCGTCGGGGTGGCGGGTCCGAAGATCGCAACCCGCGCCATGATCCGCGACCAGTTCGAGGGAGAGGCCATGGCGCGCATCATGTCCTTCCTGTTCTCGCTATTCATCCTCGTGCCGATGGTCGCTCCCGCGCTGGGTCAGGGTGTGATCGCGTTTGGCGGATGGCGAGCGATGTTCGCCGTCTACCTCGTGCTCGCCTTAGCGTTAGGAACCTGGGTCGTTCTACGCCAGCCCGAGACGCTGCCGCCAGAGCGCCGCATCCCGTTGCGGCCTCGCATCCTGCTTGCCAACGGCGTCCGCATTCTTGCCAACCGGCGCGTCGCGCTTCTGATCGTGGCGACTGGATTCGTGTTCGGTGCACAGCTCCTTTATCTTAGCATCGCTGCCGACCTCTTCGCCGACGCCTACGAAGTCCGTGAGACATTTCCGTTCTACTTTGCCTTGCTCGCCGGGGGGATCGGGCTTGCCTCCTACCTCAACGGTCGCTTTGTGGGGCGCTTCGGCATGGATGCCATGGCGCGGTGCGGGTTCCTCGGCCTGACGCTTGCCGGGCTGCTCATGCTGGCCGCATCGAACGCCTTCGACGGCCGACCACCGCTCATGCTCCTTCTGCTCTTCGGCTTCGCCGCCTTCTTCTCGATCGGCATCCTGTTCGGCAACCTCAACGCCATGGCGATGCGCTCGCTAGGACAAGTCGCCGGCCTTGGGGCTTCCCTGATCGCGTCTGGATCGAGCTTGGTGGCGTCCCTCTTCGCTGTCGGGCTGGGTCCGTTCTACGACGGAACCGTGAGCGTTCTGGCAGGTGGCATCTTCCTGGCGGGTGCCGCCTCGCTGACGCTGGGCGAACTGTCGGCTCGCGTTAGCGATGCTCCCATTGCAGCGGTTCGATGACCCACTAGTTCGTTCATTGAAGGTAGCTATTTGTTTGCTGCCCCAGACCGGATAGCCCGAAGTTCACTCTAGTCCGATTTTCGGATGTGTGTATCCGGAACCGCAGCTTGCAGCGCTCGCCCCTTCCAGCATAGACAACCGACCTGGTGCCTAAGCCGCCGTTGAGGGTTGCCGAATTGGTAAGGACAATTAGATGGACGAGCTTCTTTGCCTTGAACTGTATCGAACCGTCGACCCGCTGGAGGCGTGCTCGCAGCAAACCGGTCCCTGGAACTCTAATAGGACCACAGAGGCGTCAGTGACATAGTTTTGAGGTTTTCCACCAGCTAGAATGGGTCTCGTTCTTTTTTAACGGACGGACTCTTGGTTCGTTTGATCGAATATTTCGCGATCTTCTCATTCAGGGTTCGCAGAGGGATTTGAAGGTCTGCTGCCGCTCGGGCGGTACTTCCTTGATGGTTTTGAAGCGCCTGCGCAATCACGGAACCTTCGTACGCCGCAAGCTGGTCCGGCAAAGAAGTTGCACGAGCATCTCCGCCTGTTCCGGAGGACGTAGGGAGTTCATCCAGGCCCAGGGCGAAGCGCTCTGCACGCGCTTTTAGGGCTCTGACATTTCCCTTCCAGTCCTGGCTCTTCAGATCGGCGAGGAGTTCGGGCGACAGATCTCGCTCGGAGCGCCCATACCGGCGCGCAGCCAACGATGCGAAATGTACGAACAACGCCTCGATATCCTCGCGGCGCTCCCGCAGTGTCGGTATGCGGACGTCCACGGTCGCAAGCCGGAAAAACAGATCTTCCCTAAAGCGGGACGCAGACATCTCCGCGGAGAGATCGCTTTTTGCCGCCGCAAGGATGCGGACGTTCACCGGTCGCAACCGGTTTTCCCCAAGCCGCTCGATTACCCGCTCCTGCAGGACGCGCAGGATCTTTGCCTGCAGAGATAGCGGCATCGCCTCGATCTCATCGAGGAATATGGTCCCGCCCTCGGCGAATTCGAACTTGCCCACCCGCTCGGTCAGCGCTCCGGTAAAGGCCCCCTTCACATGCCCGAAGACCTCGCTCTCGAACAGGGTTTCGGGCAAGGCGCCGCAGTTGATCGCGACGAAGGGCGCAGACGCGCGGCTGCTTTGCCGATGCAGCGCCTGAGCAACCAGTTCCTTGCCGGTCCCGGTTTCGCCGATAATGAGAACGTCGATATCGACTGCGGCCAAGGCCGCGACCCGCTGCCGCAGGGCCTGCATCGAAGCGCTGTCCCCGATCAGGGTCTCAGACGGCTTGACGTCGCCGACAAGCCCCTGAAGCCGGACGATCTCCTCCTTCATTCGTTTTTTCTCGAGCGCCTTGTTGAGCACCGAGATCAACCGCTCTGCGTCATAGGGCTTCTCAATGAAATCTTCCGCACCGCGTTTCATCGCCGCGACCGCCAATGAGACGTCGCCATGAGCCGTCAACAAAACGACAGGCAGTTCCGGCTTTTGCCGCTGCAGCGAGTTCAAGAGGGTCATGCCGTCTATGTTGGGCATCCGGACGTCGGTGAGCACAATGTCGACGCCATCTTCGAGTGCGGCCTTGTAGGCTTCTTCGGCGCGCTCGAAGCTTCCAACGTCAAAGCCGCTTACCGCCAGCCAGTCACTCACGGCGCGCAGGTGATCGCGATCGTCATCGACGACAATGATACGCCCCCTGCTCACTGCGCCGCCTCCAGTCGCAGCTCAGCGTCATTCGCGGCCGGTACCGTGATCACTGTCCGTGTGCCTCCCTCCTCGGCATCTTCGAAGCGTATCGCACCACCGCATTCCTTGATGATCGTCGTCGCGATGGACAGGCCGAGCCCGAGCCCCTCGCCTGTCAGCTTGGTCGTGAAGAACGGTTCAATGATCCGCTCACGAAGATCAGGCGCGATTCCGCTGCCGTTGTCGATGATGGCAATCTCAACCTGCTCGCCGATCCGCCGACTCTCGATCCGCACACGAGGGTCCGGCCGGTCTTGCACCGCGTCGAGCGCGTTCAGGAGCAGATTGAGCATGGCCTGCTCCAGCTTGACGGAGACCGCCCTGACAGCCAGCACCTTGCCTGCGGCGACGTCAACGTCAACTCCCATGGCTTTACTGCGCGGCGAAGCCAGCTCAAGGACGTTCCTGATCACGCTGTCAACGGCCAGGACCTCGAACTCCGACACATCCTTGCGGGCAAACGTTTTCAGGTGCTTGACCGTTCTCTGCATCCGCCTGACGAGATCTCTCGCCTTCGTCAGCCGCTCGCCGGCATCCGCGCGCCGGCCCTGATCCGCCAACAGACCTGCGGTGGCAAGCGTAGCATCGAGGGCTGCCAGCGGCTGGCTCACCTCATGGACGATGGCAGTCGACATCCTGCCGAGCGCCGCCATCTTCTCCGAGTGTATCAGGCCCTGCTGGGCTTGCCGCAGTTCCTCTTCGGTTCGCTTGCGCATGTCGATCTCGCAGGCGAGGTCGTGGGTCCGTTCTGCCACCATCCGTTCAAGCAGTTCTCCCTGCCTGAGCCGCATCCGGACGAGCTGGCGACGCTGCCGCAGGACGTAGAAGATTGCTCCCGTCGTCAAACCAACCGCAAACACCGCAAACGCCCACAACGCGCCGATCATGTCCACCTGTCGCACGTCGGCTGCGGCGACGATCTGCCAGTCGTCCGGCTGAAGTGGAGCAAACTTGGCCATTAGTTGTCTGTCCGCCCCGGGCATGATGACGGAGGTGTCGGCGGAGCGGGAGGCAGTCGAGGAGATGGGCTCGGCGCGCCCGAGATCGACGCCATCATAGGTCCGCTCCTGCAGCAACCGCTCAAGCATCTGATCTGCCAGGGGTTGTAGGGGCCTGTACTTCCAGCCCGGATCTCCCGACAGGAAAACCACCCCTGCCCTATCTGCGATGGCAATGCGAACACCGGCCGCCGCCCATGCCGCCTCAAGTGGGCTCAGATCCGCCTTCACGACGACGACAACCGGCCGCGCCCCGGCGATGTCGATCCGTGAGGACAGGAAATAGCCGGGCTTTCTGGTCGTTACGCCGATGGCATAGAAACGGCCATTGCCCGCTACAAGAGCGTCGCGGAAATATGGCCTGAAGCTGTAATCATGGCCGACAAAGCTTTGGGGCGTCGCATGATTGCTTGCCGCGAGGGTCAGCCCGGCAGCGTTCAGCACATAGAGATCAGCCGGTCCGGTTTGTTCGACGATCCGCTCAAGATAGGCATTTGCAGCATCAATTGCCTCTGGTGACGTGTCCCTGGCCAGGGCGCGCACTCGGGCATCTTCGCCAACGATCGCTGGCAAGGAACGGAAGCGGTCGATCTCGGTGGTGATTGAACGCTTAGCGAGGACCAGACTTTGCTCGAGCTGTGCCTCCTGCTTATGAAGCACCAGATTACGAGCGACATGATATGAAAACCATGACGCAAGGGAGGTGACGACAAGAATGGCGGCCGCCATCCGGTTGAAGCTTTCTGTCAGCATCGCCCCGCCCTGCTGGTCCGATAACCCATGCTGATGATCCTCCCCTTAAAGACCGCCACAGGAACAACATAGCATTCTTGTTGCACCTTGCATCTGCCGCTTTGAAGGTTCCACTGGCCTGATTATGTGGTGACAGAACGCGCTGTCGCGGAAGAACTTGCGTGCCTGCACAGGAGCTCCCCCATGCAGGCAGGATCAGCGGACGTAGTCAAGCAGAGGAGACGGCAGACTCGTCGACTGGCACTGGCCGTGCGGGCGTCACTCGGGACGCCCGCCACACCATGATGCCGAAGACCACGGTCAGGGCAAAGCCGATCTCGTCCGTCAACGGAAGGGCGGCAAACAGGGTAAATGCGGCACTGGTTGCGATCAGCCGATGGACGATCGACAAGCGGATCACCATGAACCCGATGACGGCTGCACCCCATAGCCCGATCGCCAAGGTTGTCTTCATCACTATATAAGCCACGGCCGTCCAGTATCCATAGGCCATGGCAAAGGCGCCGCCGTCCTGCAGCATGAGGGCCGGCGAGTAGACTGCCATGAACGGTATGACGAAGCCTGCCGCTGCAACCTTGATGGCCTGAATAGATATCTTCAGCCCGCTTTCACGAGCGATGGGCGCCGCGGCGAAACAGGCGAGTGCCACAGGCGGCGTCAGGTCGGCCAGGATTCCGAAATAGAAGACGAACATGTGGCTGATGATCAGCGGCACGCCCAATTCCAGAAGCGCCGGCCCTGCGATCGAGGACGTGATGATGTAGTTTGGAATGGTCGGAATGCCCATTCCGAGCACGAGACATGTCACCATGGTCAGAAGCAGTGACAGAAACAGGCTCTTGTCGCCGACAGAGACAATGAATTGTCCAAAGGTGTTGGCAGCACCCGTCAGTGTCATGGTTCCGATGATGATGCCCACCAGCGCACACGCGATGGCCACCGGCAGGGCTGTCTTGGCCCCTTCCGCCAGGGCATCACGGCACGCAACCAGAGTTTCCCGTCCCCCTTGACGCAGCGCATTGGCAAGGACGAGGACCGCGAGGGTAGTCAAGACGATCGTCATGCCGAACTGGAAGAATGAGGCGGCGACAAGCCCGAGGCCGAGCCAGAAGATGATCCGGATCGCGATCGACGGAATCCCGAGCGCCAACGAGGTGCCGAGGATCAGCAACATGATGAAGGCCAGACCGACGGTGCCGGCGAAAAGCGGAGTGTACCCGGAAAAGAGCAGCCATACGAGCGCTGCCAGCGGCAGCACGAGATGCCAGCCCTTCTTCAGTGCCGCAAGCCCCGAGGGAAGTTCCTCCTTCCGCAACCCGACCAGCCCGTGCTTGCCAGCCTCCAGATGCACCATCCAAAAAGCCGAGGCAAAATACAAGATCGCAGGGATCAGGGCGGCCTTGACGATCTCGTGGTACTCGACCCCAAGGGTCTCGGCCATGATGAAGGCAACCGCACCCATGACCGGCGGCATGATCTGGCCGCCCATGGAGGCCGTGGCCTCGACGCCACCCGCGAAGGCAGGGCGATAGCCGAACCGCTTCATCAGCGGGATGGTGAACTGACCGGTGGTCACGACATTGGCGACGCCGGATCCGGAGATCGTGCCCATCAGGCCCGAGGAGATGATCGCCACCTTGGCCGGACCGCCCCTGCGGCTACCGACCAGGCTCAGCGAGACATCGTTGAAAAGCTCGATCATGCCGGCCTTTTCCAGGAAGGCTCCAAACAGGATAAACAGAAAAATGTAGGTCGCCGATACAAGCGTCGGAATCCCGTAAATGCCCTCGGTCCCGTAGGCCATGTGGTCAATGACCTGGGAAAACCCGTAGCCCCGGTGGTTCAATGGCGAAGGCAGATACTCGCCGAGCAGGCAGTAGAGGAAGAAAATGCCGGCGATGACCGGAAGCGCCGGTCCCATCAGAACCCAGGAAGCGGCAAACACGATGGTGATCGCCAGGATGCCGAACAGAATGTCACGCGGCACTGGATCACCGGCTCGCAGGATCAGATCAGTATATTCATAGCACTGGTAGAAAGCGACGGCGGCCGCCACCAGAGACGCACACCAGGCAAGGACGCGCACTAGTCCGCTCTTGTCGAGGAGTGCGGCCAGAAGCGGAAAGATCAAGACGGTGACGAAGCCGACATGAATGGCTCGCAGCACCTGACTTGGCGGGTCGAGAAGATGTGCAGCCGTGGCAAGCTGGAATGCGGAAAACACGAACGCGATGGCGAAGATAAATCGGCCTTCCCGTGATTTAGGGAAAGCGGCTGCAAGCGCGTCATGCGCGCTCAGGTCTGCAGCATGTCCGTCAATGGATGTCGAAAGCGGTTTCATGGGATCCTCCGGTCGAAAGGGTGAGGGCGGCGAATCCTCCACCGCCGCCCGGTTTTCATCGCGCTTACAGGAGGCCTTTTTCCTTGTAGTAGCGCTCCGCGCCCGGATGCAGCGGAACCGGCATCCCCGTCATAGCGTCTTCCAGTTTCACGCTGCCAGCCGCCTTGTGGGCGGCCGACAGTGCTGGCAGGTTTTCGAACAGCTGCTTGGTCATCTCGTAGGCAACGTCGTCAGAAACGTCGGAATGAGTGATCAGGAAGTTTCCGACCGCAACGGTGCTTACATCAGCATCCTGGCCTTCATACGTGCCGGCGGGGACGGTCGCGGCGACATACGGTGCTCCAAGCTTCGTCGCGATCTCTGCGGGAATAGCTACCAGCTGTACATCAAGCGATGTGGCCAGATCGCGAAACGACGACACGCCGAGACCCGCTGACTGTAGGGTGGCATCGAGCTGGCGGTTCTTCATCAGCTCGACGGACTCCGCGAACGGAAGATATTCCGTCTTTCCCAGCTGATCATAGCTCATCCCAGCAGCGGCCAGGATGGCGCGCGCATTGAGCTCCGTCCCAGATTTCGGCGCACCGACAGACAGGCTCTGCTCCTTCAGTTCCGCAAGCGTGGTGATCCCCGACTCGCGCGATGCCATGATCTGGATGTAGTTGGGATAGATGGTTGCGATCCCGCGCAGCTTGTCGAGCGGTGCCTTGAAGCCGGCGTCTGCATCCCCTTCCCAGGCCATCTTGACCGAATCGCCCAACGCAAAGGCGATCTCGCCGCGCCCCTGCTGCAAAAGGTTGAGATTTTCGACCGAAGCCTTGGTTGCCTGCACCTGTGTGCGCGCCCCTTCGATCGTCTCGCCATAGATCTTCGACAAGGCGACCCCCAGAGGGTAATAGACGCCGGATGTTCCTCCAGTAAGGATGTTGATGAACTGGTCGGCACGTGCGGCCGTTGCCGTTGTGGCAAGGCTAACCAAACCGACCGTCACTAAGGCAAAGTTTCGAATGCTATTGCTCATGCAGGTTTCCTCCCAGTGCACGTTGCGCGGCTGATCCACCGCGTGACGTGTCAGGAGCAAAAGCTGGGCCATTTCCTAAGTTATTGGAAAAGCTCAAGGGAGAATGGCGCGATCGTTTGAGCGAGGCGAATTTTCGCCAGGTTCAGAATAGCTCCAGCGGAAACCTGCCTACTCTCCATCGTCTAGCTCAAGCCTGAGCAGATGCTGTTCAGCATCATCATTGGTGATCATGTCACCTCTTCCGCCTTGATGGGATCCGAACCGCCTTTCTTCTATTCAGCCGGATAAGTCGCTGAAAAGATGGCGCCGTAGTGTAAACTATCTGCACAGATTCCGGCGCCGGCTTGCTCATGTAACGTCGATCACATTTGCCCCCGCCGCTTTTACGCGCCTCAGCGACACCGATGACTGGATCGACGCTATTCCTGGAATCTTCGTGAGCTTGCTGGTGAGGAAATGTTCGTATTCGCGCAGGCCTGGGGCGAGGATGCGCAACAGGTAGTCGTTCTCCCCCGTCATCAGCCAGCAGTCGACGACTTCGGGGTATTTCATCACCTCGGCTTCAAAGACCTTGAGCTGAGAATCGATCTGCCTGACGAGCTTGACCGACATGAAGACGGCAACCGGCAGTCCGATCCTCTCTTCATCGAGATTGGCCGTATAGCCGGTGATGACCCCTTCGTCCTCCAGCCTGCGCAGGCGGCGCAGGCATGGAGAGGGGCTGAGACCGACACGTTCGCTGAGATCCTGGTTGGATATGCGTGCGTCGGCGAGCAGTTCACGCAGGATCACTCTGTCGATTTTGTCGAGTTGGACGGATTTGGCAGAAGTCATGTGTTTTTCTGATTTGTCTGGCAGAAATATGCCGAACGTTATACTGCTTCAGCACGAATACGCAAGAACCGCCTTCCGAAACTTCCCTATTCTGCGGTCGGCCGCTGGACAGGGAGGAAGATCAATGGCGAAAAGCACTGAAGCGTCGGAAACTCAAATATTGCGCGATCTGGAGCGAAGGATTCTTTGGCTCGCTTGCTGGATGATCGACCAGGCCAATCGGCGCGATAAGATCGATGGCGTGAAGGTCGGCGGCCATCAAGCCTCCAGCGCCTCGCTGGTTTCGATTATGACGGCGCTCTATTTTGACGTTCTCAATCCTGAAGACCGGGTGGCCGTCAAGCCGCACGCCTCCCCTGTCTTTCATGCCATCCAGTATCTGATGGACAATCAGACGGTGGAGAAACTCAAGAATTTCCGGGGTCCTTGCGCGCGGCGGGGGTGAGCCTCCCACCCCACCGCATGTTGATCGGCGCTTCATCCCTGGATTACGGCGCACAGGGCTTCTCGGCGCTGATGGCGGAAGCCCGGCGGCCGACGGCGATCATCTGCGGCAACGACACGATCGCGCTCGGCGCCCTTCTCGCGGCCCAACAGTTAAAGGTCGAGGTGCCCGCGGACTGTTCGATCACCGGCTTCGACGACCTCGCTATTTCGAGCCGCATTTCACCAGGACTGACGACCATGCACGTCGACAACGCTGCAATCGGAGCCGAGGCCGCGCGGCAGTTGCTAAAGGCGATAGATCAAAAGTTTACGTCCCTCAGCCCCGTGGAGTTCATTCCTGACTTTAGACTGAGGGGTAGCACAGCGCCGCCGATGCGACCAGATCAACCTGACCAGTGATGGAGCTGTTTCGTATCCGTGCCGCATCCGCAACTGGGAGCGGAGGAAGTCATTTCCTGAGCCGAGGCATAAGGATGTTCTTCACCAAGCTGAGGGACATCATTGAATGAAACCGGCCCATTGACGATATAACGCCTAAAAAGAAATCTGAGTTTTCATTGAGCGTGAACGATCAGAGGCCAAGCCAAAAGCTTGAATGGCGTGTTCAACGGGCAAGGTGGCGGTAATAAGAGGCCGCACACCAATCAACCCTTTTCCGAGCAAGTCCACTGCCAATGCAAACTCACTATCGAAGCGGAAACTGCCAGAAAAGTCGATCTCTTTCGTGACAATAAGGTTCATCGGAATTTTGAAATCTCCTCCTAAACCGAGCTGCACAAAGGTTCCGCCAGGTCTCAGTACCTCCAACGCAAGATGAGCAGCCTGCTCGGCGCCGGACGCTTCGAACGCAACATCAAATTGCCCCTTGTCGGCTTTCTCCGGTTCGAGTGCCACAGCATCCGTTGCGATGTTGATGGCACGAGATGCGCCGATCTCTATGGCCTTTTGAAGAGGGAACGGACCGATATCAGTGACGACCACCTCGGCCGCGCCAGAAAACCGGGCAGCCAAGATCATCAACGCTCCTATCGGCCCACAACCTGTTATAAGGACCCGCTTTCCCACGAGCGGCCCCGCACGATTGACCGCGTGGAGACACACCGCAAGCGGCTCCGCCATAGCGGCTTCGCCCAGCGAAAGTGACCCGGCGATCGGGATTGCTTGCTCAAACTCGACAACAACGTGGCTCCGAAAGCCGCCCTGAACGTGGGGCACCCTCATGGCACTGCCCATAAACCGCATGTCGAGACACTCGTTGCGCATGCCTCGGTGGCAATAGACACACCGGCCACACGGAAGGCTCGGGTTTATGGCAACGCGGGTGCCAATGGCGAGACGGGAGACACCCTCACCGAGCTTTGTGACTGTCCCGGAAATTTCGTGCCCAAGCGCCATCGGCTCCTTCACGCGAACGGTGCCAAAGCCGCCATGGTGATAGTAGTGAAGATCGGAGCCGCATATTCCACCTACCCCGATTGAAACCTCAACCTGGCCCGCGGCAGGGGTGGATCTGTTCGCCTCCTCGATCCGTAGATCACCGGCCGCATAAATCATTACTGCTGGCATGCCGCCGCTCCTCTTAAAGTACTGAGATCATTCCGCCATCGACGTAGATGATCTGACCATTGACATAGTCGGCTGCAGACGAGGCGAGATAAACGGCGGTGCCGGCGAGTTCGTCCGGTCGGCCCCAGCGCCGCGCCGGCGTTCGCGCTTTGACCCAGCTGTCGAATTGAGGATTGGAAATAAGAGCCTCATTCATGTCTGTTATCATATATCCAGGCCCGATTGCGTTCGCTTGAACTCCGTGTTCTCCCCACTCCGCAGCCATCGCCTTGGTCAGCATCTTAATGCCCCCCTTGGCGACGGTATACGGGGCAACAGTCGCGCGAGCGAGTTCGCTCGTCAGCGACCCGATATTGATGATCTTGCCGCGGCCGCGCACAATCATTCGACGCGCGGCCTCTCTTCCTATGATGAATGCACTGGTGAGGTTGGTATCGATGACGCGTTGCCAATCCGCAGTCTCGAGTTCTACCATCGGCTTTCGGAACTGCATGCCGGCGTTGTTCACGAGAATGTCTATGGACGTGCCTCCTGCGTCGAAATTTTCGAACGCCGCAACGATGGCGGCTTCGTCGGTCACGTCGAAGGGTGCGACGAGCACATCATGACCCGCGGCGCGCAGCTCATTTGCAGTTTGCTCCAAGCGTCCCAGATTAATTCCGTTGAGAACGATCTGCGCTCCGGCTCTTGCGAGCCCTTCTGCAATCGCCAGCCCAAGTCCGCGCGACGAACCGGTAACAAGAGCCGTACGTCCAGAAAGATCGAATGGGTTTGTCATCATACAGCTTCCGTTCACAGGGTGGAAACGCGCGTGGAGAAATCTGACCGCTCGAATATCTGCGGCACAAGCTCAGTCCCAAGCCCCGGACCCTCCATCGGCAGAACATGACCATTCACGACCCGGGGAAGCTCTGTCACCAGTTCCTTGTACCAACCGGTATAAAAGGCACGTACGGATTCCTGGATCAGGGTGTTGGGTTGCGAGAGCGACGAATGCACTGCGGCAACGTAGGCAACAGGCCCTGTGCAGTCGTGCGGCGCGTAAGGACGATGATAGGTGTCGGCTAGAGCTGCTATCTTTCGGCCCTCGGTCAACCCTCCTGTCCAGACAAGGTCCGTCATCACAACGCCGATCGCCCCCGCCTCCAGCATATCCTTGTATGGGAAACGAGATCCGAGCGTCTCCGACGCGCAGATGGGGATCGTTGTGGCGGCAGCAAGTTCCTTAAGCGCCGAGACAGAATTCATTCGGATGGGGTCCTCGTACCAGGTCGGCTCGTATGCCTCCAGCTCTCGAGCGATCTTCTTCACCGTGGGCAGATTCCACAGGCAATGAAATTCCACCATGATCTGCATCTTATCGCCGACGGCCTTCCGAATCTTCTCAAACGGCGTCACAGCAACCCGCATCTGCTCTGCAGTGATGAAGCGTCCGTCGTTTTCTATGGCCGCGGGGTCAAACGGCCAAATCTTCATGCCGGTAATTCCCTGCTCCAGGAGGCTCTCCGCGATCACGCCGGCATCCGTCATGAAGCCGTTCAGATCTTCGTAGGGGCCGTCAGCCGCCCCAAAGTTCCAGGTGTCGACCGGCTTGATCTTGTTTGATCGCACATAGCCATAGCCAGCACACGTGTTGTAAACGGGCACGCGCTCGTGGCAAAGGCCACCCAGCATCTGATGCACGGGCTGACCGCAGGCCTTTCCAAAGATATCCCATAGGGCCAGATCAATCGCTGACGCGGCTCTATATTCAGCACCTGTGGAAGACTGCGCCATAGGCAGGTTCACAAGTTCCCGCGAATGGGCCTCAATCCGCAGCGGATCCTTTCCCAGAAGCCGCCCCGCCAGGACGTCGTGAATATGTGCCTCTACTGAGCCGGCGCCGTAGAAGGTCTCACCCAGCCCGATGATGCCGGCATCAGTTTCGACATGAACCCACAATACGTTTGCGAACTCTTCGAGTCGGAAGGTCCGAATGGCGGTGACTTTCATGGTTCCTCCGAAGGCGTCTGCAGGAAGCGTTTTTTTGGTCCCGCCTGGACAATATCGGCACCAGCTCCCCCACAATTTACGCGAAGATGCATAAATCAGTTTGTAAAATGTCACAACATGTTTTATCTTTTCTCCATCGACTAGTCGCGAACGGGAGGTGAGCGATGACGACGGACAAGCCCAAGCTTCACGTGGTGAAGCAGACCATTGCCAGCACCAAAGGCGCAACCCGTCCTGCCCGCGTCAATCGGGTCAATCACTTTCAACTCGCTTACGAGCGGATCGAGAACCTGATCGTGAAATGCGACCTTGCGCCGGGAAGCGAGCTGTCGATGCAGGATCTTCAGGATCTAATTGGGCTTGGCCGGACACCGATTCATCATGCGGTAAACCGCCTGGCACTCGATACGCTCATTTATGTACGGCCGAGACACGGCTTGCGAATTGCGCCAATAGATCTGTCACGAGAACGGCTCCTACTGAGCCTGCGCAAGGACATCGAGCGGTTCGTCATTGAACTCGCTGCGCAACGCTCCAGCGCCTCACATCGTAACCAGATGCTCCACCTGAACCGCGTGCTGCGAGAGCGGCGTGATGCGATGGATATCAATGAGTTCAACGAAATCGACCGTCGAATCGACAGCCTGATGCTATCGGCCGCGGGTGAGCCCTTTGTCGAGCACACACTTCGCCCACTTCATACTATTTTTCGCCGCACTGGCTGGCTTTACCACCGTCAGATGCCCGGCAGCGCCGATTTGAAGACGACCATTGATGTTCACCTAGCAGTGCTGGATGCGGTTGCGAACCGACACATTGACGCGGCTCTGCAAGCTTCTGATGCACTTATCGCGTTCGTCGATGGCATGTTCGACCACCTGGAGGACCGGATTGACCCGAGCCTCCTTGACGTCAGCATTCAGCCGCTTGGGGATCCCTTGCGAAGGTAGGCGGCTCATTCGCCAACTGCAGCCTAAGTCCCGGCGAGGCTGAATCACGACCCACCCAAAGTCTTTTGCGCCAGCTTTGATGGTAAGCGGGCAAATCGGATGGCGTAAACAACAAATGTGAGTATCCAAGGGAGGTAATTCATGAAACGCGTACTTCTTAGAACCGCAGCGGCACTGGTAGCGGTGGCCAGCCTTATGGGGACTGCCCTCGCCCAGGACTTTTCGTTCCGGTTTCAGTCTTCCGATCCGGCAGGTAATCCCAACTTCGAATACCAGAAGGGCTGGACGAACCTCGTCGCGGAGCGTTCGGGTGGAAAAATAAAGATCGAGCTCCTGCCCGTGGGGTCAGTTGCCGAATACAACGAGACCTTGGACGCAGTCGCAGCCGGCATTCTCGATGGCCAGATCTGCGATTCTTCGTACTGGGCAGGCAAAGACCCCGCATTCGGTTTGATTTCAAATCCAGTCGGCGCCTGGTCGGACCCTACACAGATGATCGATTTTGTCGAGAACGGTGGTGGAAAAGAGATCATGCAGGAGCTTCTTGGTTCCTATGGTCTTCACTTCATCGGGGTATCTACCCCTGGCTTGGAAGCCTTTGTGTCACGCGTTCCGCTCGATGGGGTGGATGACTTGAAGGGCGTGAAGGTCAGATCGCCGGAGGGGCCGATTGCCAACGTGTTTGCCGCGGCAGGTGCCGCACCCGTCAACCTGCCCGCCTCAGAAGTATATACATCGCTGGACAAAGGCGTCGTCGACGCGGCCGACTACTCGGTCTTCTCCGTGAACCAGCAGCAGGGGCTTAATAAGGTTGCAAATCATCCGGTCTATCCCGGCTTCCATTCTCTGCCACTCGTCGAGGTGTCGATGAACAAAGCGAAATGGGAAGCGCTCCCCGACGACGTCAAGACGATGCTCGAGGAGACCGTGAAGGATTTTCAGCAGACCCAGATTAATGGTCTTAAAGCGGCCGATCAGAAGGCGCTCGAAGCGGCGAAGGCGGACGGATCAATCACCATCCATGACTGGTCGGCCGAAGAACGGACTAAGTTCCGGGCACTGGCCGTGGCCGAATGGGAGCGCATCGCTAAAGGCTCACCCATGTCACAGAAGGTGTTCGACACGCTCACCATCTACCTCAAGGAAAAGGGCCTGCTCTGAACCCAGCCGCGGCCTCTTTCGGGGCCGCGCATTCCCGAATCTACGGAGAGAGCCGTGTCAGATCACATTTCTATTGTCCGTGACTCAGAAGCCATTTCTGCAGGTCCTGCCGGCGCGGCGCCGGAGTCGGGTTTGCTCGGCCGCATAGTCGACAAAGTTGCGTTCGTGTTCGCCGCAGGCATCGTCCTGGCCGCAGCCATACTCTTGATGGAGGTTTTTCTTCGCTACCTGTTTAACCGGCCTACAATCTGGGCTCACGAGACGACAGTCTTTCTCTGCGGCGTGTCGTTCGTGTTTGGCGGCCTCTATTGCACGTGCAGAAACACTCACATCCGCGTGGTCCTTCTCTACGATCTGTTTCCAGCGCGCATCCGCCTTTGGGCAGATGTGATCATATCACTGGTGAGCGCCCTCGCGAGCGCCTTCTTCGCGTATGCGGCACTGCATATGGTCCAACGCGCCATCATCACTCCGTCTGGCGAAATTCGGTTTGAAACAACCGGCAGCGCATGGAGCCCTCCGACGCCGGCTCTCATCAAGATTTTCATACTGATCACAATGATTTTGCTGGTTATCCAGTTCCTAATCCTGGCGGTCAACTACGCCCGGCGTAGCGTAAGAGACTAAATAATGATGAATCTCTTGGACTTCAGCATCAATATGCAGGCGCTGGGCATCGGCTGGGGCACCTTGCTGATGTTTGCGATGATGGTGGCGCTGCTCCTCACGGGCATGCCGCTCGCGTTCGTCACGCTTCTCGTAGCGCTGATCTTTGCGCTCGGCTGGTTCGGCCCGATGTCAATCCCGCTGATCGCGAGCCGCGTCTATTCCTTCGTGATGAATTTCGTCTTCGTCTCGGTTCCAATGTTCGTCCTGATGGCCGCGATATTGGACCGCTCCGGAATAGCACGGGACTTGTTCGACGCGATGAAACTCTTCGCCGGAAGAATCCGCGGAGGGGTCGCAGTCCAAACCGTATTCGTCTCGGTTATACTGGCTGCAATGAGCGGAATCATTGGTGGCGAGATCGTGCTGCTTGGTCTCATCGCATTGCCCCAAATGCTGCGCTTGGGATATGATCGCGACCTCGCGATCGGTGTCGTCTGCGCAGGCGGATCACTTGGAACCATGATTCCGCCGTCAATTGTCCTCATCATATACGGGCTGACGGCGAACGTTTCCATTGGCGAGCTGTTCACGGCAGCCTTCCTCCCCGGCTTTATGCTGGCGATGTTCTATGTCGTGTACATATTGGCACGAGCCTACTTGACGCCGCATGTCGTTCCGAAGGTCGATCCGACACCCATTCCGCGAGATGAGAAGATCCGCCTGTTGAAGGGTCTCGCCTTGCCTGTTCTCGTGGTGTTCGTCGTCTTGGGGTCCATCTATGGCGGTATTGCCTCGGTGACGGAAGCATCGGCGATCGGTGTTGGGGGAGTATTGCTCTCAACGATGCTGCGGGGTGAATTCTCTTACGCCTTGCTGAGGGATGCAGCCATGCAAACTCTAGCGACGGTAGGAATGATCGTCTGGATTGGTATCGGCGCGACGGCGATTGTCGGCGTCTACAACCTGATGGGCGGGGTGAACTTCGTCTCCGGAATGATTACCGGTGTCTCTGACAACCCCACCGTGATCGTCTTGGTGATGATGGTGATCTTGTTCGTGCTCGGAGCGTTTCTTGATTGGGTCGGCATTGCCCTTCTCACGATGCCAATCTTCGTTCCGATCATCAAATCGCTGGGCATGGATCCGGTTTGGTTCGGCGTGTTGTTCTGCATGAACATGCAAATCTCGTTTCTGTCTCCCCCGTTCGGGCCAGCTGCCTTCTATCTCAAGTCGGTAGCGCCCCCGGGCATAACATTGGGGATCATCTTCAAGGCTCTGGTACCATTCATTCTCCTGCAGATGCTCGCGGTGGGGATCCTGATTGCATTCCCCGGGATTACCGGTCGTTAGACAAAAATTTACCAGACCTTCGTCGGGGATGGCAGAGCACCGTTTCGTCGACGGCTCTGGCGGTGGCCCCTTACCAGCGAGGTTTTGGGCTTGGAGAATGTCCTCTCTATCGGGTTGGCGTAAGGGGTGCATGGCGGCAAGAGCAGGTGTGCTCTCCGCCAGTTGCCATCTCACTCCGCAAGCTCGCAGACCTGTCTGACGTTGACCGCTTGTCGCAGCGCAACTGTCGAAATTTTCCGCCGAAGGCGTGCACGCTGGGGGTGAAAAGCCGACCAAGGAGGCCTTCTCTACCAATGCATGTATTGCGAGCGGCAGAGCGCCGGCGCCGTCGTGCATCTGCATCCCACCCATGCGGTCCCCATCAGCATTCTCGACGGGTTGAATCCGGATGATCTGCTTCCGCCGCTGATGGCCTACTACGTCATGCGCGTGGGCCGCCTGCCGCTGGTTGCGCATTTCCCGCGCGGCGAGGTGGCTTTGGCCAAGGCGGTCGGGCTGAAGGCGCGCAAAAGCCACGCGGTGCTGCTGGCCAATCACGGACTGGTGGTTGCCGGCAAGACATTGCGGCAAGCCCAATATGCGACCGAAGAGCAGGAGGAAACACCCAGCTGTTCCTGATGCTGCGGGGCAGCCCGATCCGCCGGCCTTTGACTCAGGCACAGGCAAGTTCGATCAGGCTGCGACCGGCCGAGACTCAGCCCGGTCGCAGCGCTCCCTGCGTCCTGACATCGATGGCATAGAACGACGTCGAAGCTGTCATGAAGATCCGCTCGCGCTGGGGCCGCCGAACGTACAGTCGGCGATGATCTCGGGTACCAGGATCTTGCCCAGCCTGCAGCCGTCCGGCGCATATACCTGGACGCTGTCGTGCGAGGAGGTGAGAAGGTTGCCGTTGATGTCGATCCGGAACGCGTCCGAAGCACCGAGTCGCACATCGCAGAAGACCGGCTGCGCGCCGGTCTGCGGCAATCGACGACGTCGAACACCTTACATGGCGGTGCCCGCCGCGTGGATGCGAAAAGCCGGTGGTCAGAGATGTAGAGCAGATTCTCGTCGGGCGAAAACGCCAAGCCGTTCAGCTTTTCGAGATCATCGGCGACAATCTGCACATCGCTGGTGGCCGGATTGAAGCGATAGACGTGGCAAGCGCCGATTTCACTCTCGGCCTTGACGCCTTCATCGTCGGAAAGGATTCCATAGGACGGGTCGGTGAACCAGATCGTCCCATCCGACTTGACCACCACGTCGTTGGGAGAGTTCAAGCGCTTTCCCTGTAGCGATCAACGAGCGTCACGACCGTTCCATCGTGTTGGGTCCGGCTGATGCGGCGGCCCGAATGTTCGCAGGACACCAGGCGGCCGTCGCGATCCCGCGTGTGGCTGTTGGCGTGGTTCGACGGCTGGTGAAAAATGGTGCCGTCCTTGATCGGGTGCCAGCGCATCCGGTTGTTAGGAATGTCGCTCCAGGTGACGCCGCCGTCCTCCCACCAGACCGGCCCCTCGCTCCACGCAGCGCCGGTCCAGAGCTTTTCGAGCGCGGCGTCAGGATCGACCAGTGTCCGCATGCGCGGATCCTCAATGACGATGCCGCTCATGCTGTGCGACCTCGCATTGCTGCTGCGGTGGCCATGCGGGCCGCCAGCATAACCGCTTCCTCGCTGGCAAGCGGATTGGCAATGCCCTTGCCGGCAATGTCGTAGGCCGTGCCATGCGCCGGCGTGCAAACGGGAAATGGAAGGCCGCCCAACATCGTCACGCCGCGATCGAAGCCGATCAGCTTCATCGCGATCTGCCCCTGGTCATGATACATGGTTAGCACCCCATGATAGCCGTCGCGAAGCGCCGCCAGGAAGATGGTGTCGGCCGGGTATGGGCCCGAGACATCGAAGCCCTCGGCCGCGGCCGCATCGACCGCCGGACTGATGATTTCGATTTCCTCCATGCCGAAACTGCCACCGTCGCCCGCATGCGGATTGAGGCCCGCCACAAGCAGGCGCGGGGTTTCGACGCCCGACTGTTTCAGGCAATCCACCGTCAGCCGGATCTCGGCGAGGATCGCCTCGCGCGACAGACTGGCCGCGACATCCTTCAGCGGAACATGCGAGGTGACGCGGGCATTCCACACGGTATCGAGGACGTTGAACTCCTTGACCCTTCCGGCCAGCTGCAACAGCTCCTGGATGAAGCGGCTTTCGTCGTCATAGCCCGGATAGGCGAAGCGCATGGCCTTCTTGTTCAGCGGTGTATAACAGACCGCCGCCACCCGGCGGGCCTCTGCCAACCGCAGCGCAAACGAAAAATTCTCTATGGCGAAGCGTCCGCCTGCCGGCGTCGCTTCGCCGATGGTGACGGCTGCCGGATCGAGATTGCGCAGATCGATCAGCACCGGGCTCAGTGCCTGCCCTATCGCAGGTTCCCCCACCGTGTCGATGTCGAGCGACAGGCCAGCTACCCTCGCGCCGCCTTCAAGAATTCGGCGGTCGCCGATCACCACCAGGCGCGCGGCGGCGGCGAGCCTGGGTGATACGATCAGCCTCGCGGCAAGCTCCGGACTGATCCCGGCAGGATCGCCCATGGCGAGCGCTATCAGCGGGCGTTCGGCAGCGCCGTTAACATTTGCATTCATGGCGTCGCACCCTCAAGACCCGCTTCGGGGCACAACCGCCGGCCATCCGCCGCAAACAACCTGATGCATTCGGGCTCCCAACTCAGCCACGCGTCTTCGCCCGGTCAAAAATCTCGCCCGTCGCGCTGTTCCACCGTGACCATCTCACCGCCCGGAAGATAGCAGTAGAGGTATCGGGTGCTGCCGAGATATTCGGAGAAATCGATTTCGACGCGCAGCGCATCCTCCCTGCGGTCTCCCACTATCAGGTGTTCGGGGCGGATACCGAGCTTGACGGAATCCCCCTCCGTCACGCCCGTCAGGGGCTGCGGCAACGGAATGATTGTGCCGGCCAGGTCGATACGGTTTCCCGCCAGGTAAACCGCATCCACGAAGTTCATGCGTGGGGAGCCGATGAAGCCCGCGACGAACAGGTTGTTGGGGTCCTCATAGACGTCACGCGGCGTGCCGACCTGCTCGATCACGCCGTCCTTGAGCACGACGATGCGATCCGCCAGCGTCATGGCTTCCGTCTGATCATGGGTGACGTATATCATGGTGTTACCGAGTTCCCGATGCAGGCGGGCGATCTCGATGCGCATGCTGACGCGCAGTTCCGCATCCAGGTTGCTGAGCGGCTCGTCGAACAGGAATGCCAACGGCTTGCGCACGATGGCGCGCCCGATCGCCACGCGCTGACGCTGCCCACCGGACAGTTGCCCGGGGCGGCGATCGAGCAGCGGCTCGATCTTGAGTATCTGGGCTGCTGCCTGCACCTGGCGCTCGATCTCGTCGCGCGGAGTCTTCGCCATTTCGAGGCCGAAGGACAGGTTCTCCCGCACGTTCATGTGGGGGTAGAGGGCGTAGGACTGGAAGACCATGGCAATCCCGCGCCTGGACGGATCGAGATCCGTCACATCGCGACCGGCGATCAAAATGTCGCCCGATTTGGAAACCTCGATGCTGAACTGCTGTTATTTCGCGGCATCCGGAATGGGTGTCGGCATCGTCGATCGCACCAGCCTTCGCTCGGCCGGGGCCGCCATCCTCGCCATTCCATTCGAGCCAAGGATCGAAGTCTCCTATTTCGCCATTCGTCCGTCCGGCGGGCAGCGCATTGCCGTGCTGGATGACATCGTGGGGCGGATGGGCGAATTGATGGGTCAGTAGCCACCGCTGTCTATCAGAGCTTCGAGACCTAAATCGGGATAGGGGGGAGCCTATTGGCTCCGCCCCTCCCACACCACCCGGCATGCGGGTCCGCACCGGGCGGCTGGAGCAGTTGAGGTCGTCAGGCCCGTAGTTCTCCCGGCCTGGCGCCTGGGTTTGCTTATTCTGGTTCGGCCGATTTGATTTCTCGCTGCCGTGG